>JAFIGC010000132.1 GCA_020831635.1 Verrucomicrobiota bacterium
GGGCGGACAATGTGCGGATCAGTCAATTGAACCGTGAGATGCACTGGACGGGGATTGGGGAGGCGATGGAAAAGGAGCGAAAGCAACGTGCGGCGCCGAAAAACTGGAAAGAAGTGCAGGCGGCGTATCGTCTGTGGGTGGTGGCGAAGGGGATAACTCGCAAGGATGATCACCGGACGACGGAGAAAATTCGAAATCGCAAGGGGTTCGATCCGGTGGAGGTGATTGCTGAATATGAACGTCGGGGAGAGGTGCCGATGGCGAGAATGCTGCAGACTCGGGTACGATATTTTACGCGCGGGGTGGCGATTGGAAGTTCAACGTGGCTGGAGGCGATGATGTCGGAGTATCGGTCCTGTTTTGGCGAAAAACGTAAAAAGGCTGGGAAGCGGATGCAGGGCGGCTCTTGGGCGGGATTGGAGGCCTTGCGGCAATCAGGGCAGAATGATGATGTGTTGGGGGTTGGGACAGAATGATGAGGTGACAGAATGATGATGTGTTGGGGGTTGGGACAGAATGATGAGGTGACAAAATGATGGTGGGTTGGGGGGTGGGACAGAATGATGGAAGGAGCAAATGCGATTGCACGGGAGGCATATGAAGGCGGCGCATCTTGCGCCGGGTGTTCTTCAACCTGATCTGTCTCACCACTACTCCAAGGATCAACAAGGCTCACAATCGATAAAAGGGTGCGCTTTTTCGTCTTCCGTGTTGGCGTCAGATTGAGTTGAAGAGCTGTACTTGTCCTGAAGACTCCGGCGCAGGATGCGCCGCCCCCATGGTTTTCAGTGGCGAGGCGAAGGCGAGAGGAACGGTGGCTGGGGCGGGTTTCTTCCGAGCGTCGGAAAAGATTGCGTTTGGCGTTGTGTTCTTTAAGTTGAAACCATGACGACGCCTTATCACGCTTTTGTTGAGAAACTGGCCGGGACCTTGGGGGAGGCCAGGCATTTGCCGCTGGGCGGGTTTTCGCCCCCGTCTCGTCGGGGGGTCGCAGCCGACGCCCCGCTTGCGCTGATCTTTGCGCCTCATCCCGATGACGAATGCATCATCGGACTTCTGCCTTTGCGCCTTGCGGCCGAATCCGGATGGCGGATCCTCAACGTTCCCGTCACTCATGGGAGTCTTCCGGCGCGGCAGGCCGAACGCTCCCACGAGTTGGCCGGCGCCTGTGCATATCTGGGCTGGGAGATTGCGGAGGCTCCGCCTGCCGCAGGAGAGCAGACCCATCCGCCTTTTTCGGTTGCGGGCATTGCCTCGCTTTTGCTCGCGCACCGTCCGTCCGCGGTTTTCCTGCCCCACGAAGGTGACTGGAATTCTCGGCACATTTTCACGCACCGTCTGGTGATGGATGCTTTGGCGGAAATGAACCCGGGTTTTGCCTGCGCCGTAATCGAGACCGAGTTCTGGGGGGTGATGGATGACCCGAACCTTTCCGTCGAGGGTGCGCCCGAACAGGTGGCCGAGTTGGTCGCCGCCACCTCGTTTCATGCCGGAGAGGTGTCCCGCAATCCGTATCACCTCCT
This sequence comes from Verrucomicrobiota bacterium, assembly GCA_020831635.1. Classification (GTDB taxonomy): domain Bacteria; phylum Verrucomicrobiota; class Kiritimatiellia; order SS1-B-03-39; family UBA6053; genus PXAS01. The sequence goes on from JAFIGC010000132.1 coordinate 1,524, forward strand.
GTTGCCCGCCTGGATGATGGACAACGTTCGACGCGGCGCGGAACTGGTGGGGGGACAGGGCCGCGCTTCCCCGGACTTTACGTTTGCCACCCTGTACCGACTCCGTCAATGGTCCGGGGGATCGCTCCACCGCGCCGCCGCACAATTTCTTCCCGTCACCGAACCCGCCGCCCACTGCCTCCATGGAAATCATCCTTCAGCCTGACGCCGAATCCGCCAGCCGCCTTGCCGCCCGCCTGATCGCCCGTTTGGTACGGGAAAAACCCGATGCCGTGCTGGGGCTGGCCACCGGGGGGACACCCCTGTTGGTCTATCGAGAGCTGATCCGCCTGCACCGGGAGGAGGGGCTCGATTTTTCGCGCGTCACCACCTTCAACCTCGACGAATACATCGGTCTGGCCCCGGAACATCCGCAATCCTATCATGCGTACATGCGCGAGCATCTATTCCGTCATCTGAACATTCCCCCGGAAAACACGCACCTTCCCGAGGGTCTTGCCGCCGATGTTCCCAAGGAGTGCGAGGCCTACGAGCAGGCCATTCGCGCCGCCGGAGGGATCGATCTCCAATTGCTCGGGATTGGCGCGGACGGACATATCGGATTTAACGAGCCTACCTCATCGCTCGCCTCCCGCACCCGAATCAAAACCCTCGCCCGGCGGACTGTGGAGGACAACGCCCGTTTCTTCGACGGCGATGCGTCCAAAGTCCCCCGCCACTGCATCACCATGGGGATTGGCACGATTCTGGAGGCCCGTCGCGTTGTGTTGCTGGCCTTTGGGAAATCCAAAGCCCTGGCGATTGCCGAAACGGTCGAGGGGCCTGTGTCCGCGAATGTTCCGGCCTCCGTGTTGCAGCATCATCCCGTCGCCAAACTTTTTCTGGACGAGGAAGCGGGGGCCGAACTCCGCCGTGCCGACTACTATCGCTGGATCTACGCCAACAAACCCGCTTGGCAGCAGGATGCGTAGAGGGGCAACTTAGGGATGAAAGACAACCGAGATGGGGCGGCTGAAGATATGGCGGTCACCGCGTCGCACTTCCAGGGTGAGGACGTGTAGGCCGGGTTCTTGGGGGCCGAGGCGGATGTGGTAGGGATTTTCGGGGTCGGTCCATTCCGGTTCGATGGGCTCGTAATTGAAGTGCCAGTGGTGTTCGACATCCTCGCCGGTGGGTCCGGCGGCAATGACCGGGAACGATTCGCCCGCGCGCATGCTGCTGACATCGCCGGGCCGGTCGAAATATGCGACGTTGTGAAAGCCCTGGGCCTGGTTGAAGGTGGGGTAGACGATGCGGATATCCGTCTGGGCGGAAACAAAATGGCGCCAGAGGTGGACCATGCGGCGGTTCGGGAGCCATCCGGGGTACTCCAGATCTTCCGGAGCTTCGGCGATTGGATAGGCGGGCGGATTTTGCACGGGATACATGCCGGGTCCGGTCAGGTTTTCCAAGGAGACGATCCAGCCTTCATCGGGACCGTAGTTTTTGAGTTCGGGGATGGCTTGGCGATCCCAGTCTTCCGGGAAACGTTCTTCGAGCATCTCTAGGAAAAAGGGCCAGATGATGGCATCGGAATTGTAGCCGAAGTGGCCGAGACCAAACATGGGGGCGCTGGCGGAGAGGGCGCCGAGTTCGCGCAATCGGGGGGTGAAGGCGGCGGAATCGGGCAGATGCCTGCCGTCAATGCTGCCCCAAACGTAAAGGGTGGGCACGCGGCGGCTGTTCTCGCTGCCCAGTCCGGCGGGAATGCCAATGATCATGGGGGCGGAGGCGATGGCCCGGTCGGGAAAGCGGTCGGCAAACTGATGGGAGCGTCCGCCGCCAAAGGAGGCACCGGTGGCAAAACCGGGAAGGAATTCGATGTGGGGCTGTCCGGTGACCCGGGCGAGTTCGCGCATGTTGGCTTCGAAATCGAGGGCGGAACGAACGCCGCCCAGACGAACGACGCCGTATTGGGCCAAGACATCCCAATGGGGTGGAAGCGGCGGCAGGGAAAAGGTCCCCTCCCAGTCTTCCATGCCTTCCGGGCGACGTCGGCCCTCTTCGCCGTGATCCCAGGCGAGGCGGGTGCGGTCCCGCAGGGCGATTTCCTTGCTGCCGGCGGCCACAAACACGGCCCGCACATCTTCCCAGGGCATGTCGTCGGGTTTGACGAGAAAGGCGTTGTGGGTGATGGATTCGCGTCCCCGACCGGGTTCGACTTTGGCCATGTGATAGGTGTAGGGCACGGGGTCGGGGACCCAGTCCACGCCCAGGGATTCACGGGTATAGCCGTGCTCCGGGGCGGGATCGACTTGGAAGGAAATATTGTCGTAGGCCACTGTCACCGGGGTGCGTCCGTCTCCGCCGCCGGTGACCTGCAATCCGAGCCAAACCTCTTGTTCGAGCATGGCGCCGAGGTTGGGGAGGCGGGTCCAATCTTCTCCGTCCCGGCTGGCATAGAGATGAACGTAGGGATAACGGCGCTCCATGCGCAGCCAAATTTCGGCGGGTTCCTTCCAATCCCGGAAGAGACCGGCATGCAACATCCGGCGCGCACCCGCCTCGGGATGGTCGCCGGCTTCGTAACGGTTGAACAGTTGCAAGCAACGGTTGCCTTCCCAGCCATCGTGACGGAGGGTGACCATTCGCTCGAAGCGTCCCAGACCGCTCCGCATCATGATCCCGTATTTGGGGGAGGCGGTGGTGCCTTCCACGGAGGCGATGCGGGCGGTGAAGGTGAAGTTCGGCTCGTCGGTCTCGAAGGCCGCATAGGCTCCGTCGTCGATTTGCCAATAGGACTCTTGGCCGCGTCCGGTGAGGGTCAGGGTTTCTCCGGGGGCGAGGCGGGTTTCGGCCCGTTCGGCTTGGCCGTAGTTGCCGGTTTGAAAGGTCAGTTCCGTGGCCGACAACTGGGCGGCGGTGAATGCGAGGAGGAATTTGAGGAACGGTTTCATAAGAGGTCAGAGGGTGGAGGTCAGGATTGTAGCGCGGCAGTCCCTTGCCGCAGAGGTTGAGGGTAAAGCGAACATCGAACATCGAACTTCGAACATCGAACTGAACCCTTCGGCAAGCTCGTGCCAGGCTTTCGAACCTCGAACTTATTTCCCCCAGACGCCGTTTTGGAGGCGGTAGGTTTGGTTGCCGATCTTGAGTTCGTCGTTTTGCATTTGCACGGAGGGAGCCTCGTCGGAATGGAAGAGGATCACGTGGGTGGTCTGGCCATTGAGGGTGACGCGGCTTGTTTTGATGTTCTCGTGGTTCGGGTTGGGCGGATTGCGGTCGAACATGGCCCCGGAGGCCAACATCACGCCTTCCGCGCCGGAGGCACCGGAGAAATCTACGGTCAACCCGCCTTCGCGTCCGCCGCCACGGAGGCCGAGGCGGAAGGAGCCGTCATCCTCGGATTCCCAAAGAACGGGCTGGGCACCGCCGGCGCGGGTTCCCCAATCGAAATGCCGGCCGTATGCGGCGACGATGAGGGTGCCGGGTCCGCGGGGACGAAGGTCATGATACCCGGTGGGTCCGATGCCGAGGGCGAGGGAGATATGGATGTCGCGTGAATCCTGCCAGCGGTTGCGGGTGGCGAAATAGCCGTGGATGGTGTCGGCAATGGCGTGGGGGACGAGGCCGGAGGGGTTTTGGGCTTCGATGTCCACCGGCCAATGTACGAAGGAATGCACGGCGCGGTGCGGATAGGTATTGGCGCCGTAATGCGGACGCACGGGGTGTTCGAAATTTTCGTAAACCCAGAGCAGGGCGGGCCGGTATTCCGGGGAAATGGAGGCAAAGCCGTACGCGAATTCGCCGCTGCCGGACATGCCGTCGCCTGAGAAAGTATCGCTACCGTAGGTGCCGCGCTTGGGGTGCCAGAGTTGATTGCCCCGGGGAATGAGCATGTGCACCCATTTCAGGGTCATCCATTCGGCGTTGGGTGTGGCGGTGAGGTAATCGCGTCCGGTGACATTGCGGAGGGCGATGAGGGCCTCCAGCATGCCGACGTTGGCGGAGATGCGTCCGGGGTGATCGCCTTCGGCGTAAAAGCCGCGGTCGCCAAAGCCTTGGGTGAGAATGCGGGGCACCATCCACTCGAATTCACGGATGCGGGCATCGAGGAATTCGGTGTCGGTGCCGGGGTCGCCGTGAATGGCAAGGGCGGCGGTGAGCCCGCCGATAAAAGCGCCGTAGTGGTTGCTGCCGGGCGGGTAGCCGGTGCGTCCGGAGAGGTAGTCGAGGGAGAAGCCTTTCACATCCCGGAGTTGCGCGGGGATATCCTTGTCGAGGGCGCCGACTTCCGCGTCGGTTTCTTCCGGGGTGTACTGGGAGGCGGGGGGCTGATTGTAGTGCTGGAGGCGCAGGGCCACTTCGTTGCGGAAATCTTCCGGCCAAGCGTTGTAGCTCAGGTCATAGGCAAGGGCGATGCCGCCGAGGATGGCGCCGACGCGGAGTCCGGTGCCGGGGGCGATCCAACTGTAGCGGTTGTCTCGGTCAATTTTGCCGCCAAAGGCGAGTTCCACGGCTTCGCGGGAGAGGTCGGCGTATTTTTGGTCGCCGGTGAGTTGATACAGCAGACCAAACCCGGCACCGTGCCAAGTGGTGAAGGTGCCGATGGGATGCTCGGGACCTCGAAAATGGTTGTGCGGTGTGCGGTCATTGAAGCGGTCGGTCATGGCTTCGCCGTTTTCCCCGAGCAGGGCGCGGAGGCGGGCAATGATCGCCTGACCTTCCGGGGTGTTCATTTTTTCGCGCAGGGCGGGAACATCGTCGGCCCGGAACAGCAAACGGGGATGTTCCCCGGGGGCGATGGGACGGAAGTCGGAAGGGGGCGGGGTGAACCAGGAGACGTCGATGGGTTCATGGCGCCACAGGGGCGGGTTTTCGGATTCGAGGGGATGCCCATGCACGCCTCGGTTGGCCGTTCCCCGTCCGTAGTAGGCGTGGGCAATCGGTTCGGGGGCGTCCTGGATGCGAATCCATCCGCCCGCAAGTCCCTGAACCCGGATCAGCATGATCTCGGCTTCCAGGGTTGCCTCCGGGTCGGCTCCGGGGAAGAAGTCACGGGCCTTGAGGGTGACCGGGCCTTCGATGATTCCGTCCCGCACCTTGAGGTTGGAGACGTCAAAAAAAGATTCGCGGGAGACATTGCGGTGCCAAACGACGCCGGTTCTGCCCCAGAGGACGCGGTCGCCGTCCACGGCGGCGGAGAGTTGGATTTCCTCGGAATTGGGGGCTCCGACGGGGTTCACGGGGGAGACCCGGGCATTGATCGACATCGATGCCCAGTTGGTTTCGGTTTCGCCCACGCCACCGCCCAGGTTGCCGGAAACCTCTTGGTCGCCATAAGTGCCCGTATAACTGCCGCGCACCAACAGAGCCTTGCCGTCGTCGGACGGGGCGGTACGCCCGTCCAAGGTTAGACGAAGGGTGACGTTCTGTCCGTCTGCGGGCACCCAACGGTCGGGGGTGATGAGAAAGGTGATGTCCCCGGAAAACCGTCCATCTTCGAGTTGAAGATTTTGTTCGGTGACAAAATGAATGGATCGGTTGAAGCGGCGGGAGGTGGCGAGGGCGCGGTCAAACGTGCCGTCCTTGAAGGTGGGGTAGATGTCCAAGTCCGCGCCGTTGGGGAAAACGCCGGAAACGGCAATGTGCCAAGTGGCGTCGCCGGGGGCGGGGAGGTCGGCGGAAACGAGGGCGGGTCCCATGAACGGCAGAGCCAGAACCAGGGGGAGAAAATGTCGTGAAAAGTTCATATACAACCTGTGAGTGAAAGGGGGACTATTCAGAAAAAACATGCGTGCATTATACAGGGTTGATCTTGAAAAAGATAGGGTTATTTTGCGGCAGACCCATGTCAAATTACGACAAAAGGTGGGCTCGCCTGAGGCTCGCCGGAGATGGCGCCTTCGGCGCGGAGATTACGGACTTCGTCCGTGGAGAATGCCGCTGCGCGGCGGAGATGGCGCCTTCGGCGCGAAGATGGCTCGCGGGAAAACCTTCAACAGGAACCTTCAACAAGCAACTTTTCACCCCATGGCCCCAAAGCGGCAGCTCCGTTCGTCCCTCACTGCGCTACCGTACTTCCGCCGTCGTCCCGCGAGCGGGACTATGGCGGACACGCCCAAGACGCTGCGCGTCCGGGCATGGATGCGAACGGGGCATGTGTGGGTCCGAACGGTGTTGGGAAGAACAGGGGTTTCGCGGCGTGCCCCCGTTGCGGAAAATGCGGGGACGCGAAGCGTCTTTGGAGTGCGTGTAGCGAGCTTGCGAGCTGCCGCTTTGGGACGAAGGCGGCAGGGTAGCCCCTTGTCGATCACATTGGTGAAGGAGACCACGGAAAGCACGGAATGAAATTGGGGGGCAACTTCCGCTCGGTCGGACTCGTCTGACCTCTCCGACCCTTCGGAAAACACGAAAACGTCGCTTTCCGACAGTCGGAAGCTTTCAAAAAACGGCTTCCGAGCGTCGGAAAACAAAAAAACGGGTTTTTTTTTGGGGGGGGGTGGGGGGGGATCAGTTTCTGCGACGGCGGTAGCCGGCCATGCCGAGAAGTCCGGCGAACAGGATGAACATCAGCGTGCCGGGTTCGGGGATCGATAGGATGACATCATTGCCAGATACAACCGCAAAATAACCGGTTTCGCTCCCATTGTTGTTGACGCTCCAGCTCAAAACGGTTCCGTCACTTGCACCTTCGACTGTGTCAAAGGAGAAAAGGACATTGTTGCTGAAAGGGTCGAAATCATTCATGTCTCCAATCAGATTAATGACACTCAGATCGGAGTTGGAGGCACTGAGATTGAGCTCGCCGGTCAGGACGAAGCGGTCCGAGTCGCTGGCCGTGAAGTCCCAATCATAAACGAACCCCTCGTTCAAGACCATGTTGTTGGAGGTCAGGGTGCCGATTTCGTTGCCGGAGGGCACGTTGTTACCGTGCATGCCGGGGGAAATAATGCCGCCATCATTGAAAGTCAGCGTTCCACTGGAAACGGTTCCGGTACCAGCCAGTCTGGATCCTGATTGGAAAGTCGGGTTTGTTCCGCCCAAGGCATTTCCACTGGTGTTGGTCACGAGCATCGTATGAAGATCAACGTCATAGGTGCTGGTGCGGTTTGTGGAACCTGTGATTTCCAACGTGCCGTTACCGGTGAATCGCCTGATTTCTCGATCAGTTGCAACGTTTCCGATTGAAACCTTATGATCACCATTAATGCTGTAGCCGACACCTTGGTTGGAAACCCCTACATTGGAAAGTATCAGATCCCCTGAATTCGCATTCAATACGAAATTTTGCGCGTTGGTATTCATCCAGTTGAACGCCGTGTTGAAAGTTTGGGTTGCACTTGAGTTTTGGTTGATCGTTCTCGTGAACCCTTGGGCGAACTGGCCGCCGGAACCTCTCAGTTGCCCGCCATTAAAAGTAAAGCTTCCCGCACTGGAGCCAAAGGTAATGCTGTTAAATCCAAAATTTCCATCCACTTCAATGGTGCCTCCGCCGGCCAAATTGAATTCATAATTTTCCGTCGAAGAAGATGGTCCGCTCGCCGGGACACTCCCTCCTACCAGCCAGTTCTCGGGATTTGAGAAGTTGTTGTTCTCGGCTCCGGTCCATATCCATTGGGCGTTTGCGGTCAGGGCGAAAAGAGCGGCGATGCCGCAGGCGAAAAATTTGATCTTTAAATGTCTCATGTCGTGTCTCCGGTTAGCATTCATATTGTTAATGCTTAAAGTAAAACATGGAGCACGGTGTTTGTCCAGAGGAAATATTCATTTCTTACTGCACTTTTTTGACGGGTGATGGTTCCGAGGCAAGCGAAGGGTCCGTGTAGAAGGAGAGAAGGAGAGAAAGAGGGAAAGAGGGAAAGAGGGACAGAAAGAGAGAGAGGGGAGGGAACCACGGAAAACACGGAATACACGGAGTGAATTGGGGAGCTTGTCTTCCGCTCGGTCGGACTCGTCTGACCCGTCCGACTCGTCCGACAAAAGGCGTAGACCTTCAACTGGCAACCGGCAACTGACAACCACCCAACAACCCAACAACCCAACCACCCAACTACTCAACTACTCAACTCCCCCACCAAAAAAAAACGCGTTTCCGAAACGGAAACGCGTTTTTTTGGGGGTGGGGACCTGAATCAGCTTCTGCGGCGGCGGAAGCCGATGAGTCCGGCGATCGCGGCGATGCCGAGAAGCATCAGGGTGCCGGGTTCGGGGATGGCGAGGACGACGTTGTCGCCGTCCACGACCGCGAAGTAGGTGCCTTGATCCTGACCGTCGAATTGAACCGTCCAATCCAGAATCTGGCCGTTTGAGGCCCCGCTCACACCCCCGGTGGTGGAGAACAGGGTTTTATTACCCGTGAAGGTTTCAAAGTCCGTTCCGGTCAATCCCACGAGATTGATCAAGGTGTTTTCGGTGTTGGAGTCGTTGAGGTCCAGGAATCCATTGATGAAGATCATGTCCGAGCTGTCGTCCCCAGTGTCGTATTCCCACTGGTAGACGAATCCGTCGTTTAGGGTGGTGTCCCCAAGGGTCAGGGTGCCGGTGCTGTTGCCGGGGGAAAGGGTGCCGCCGGATTGCACGACGACATCCCGCACCCAGGTGCCCGATCCGGTCAGGGTGCCGGTGTTTTGCACGATCAATACTTCTACTCCGGCTGTTCCCAATCCAGTCACCGTACCGTCGATTCCCAAAGTGCCCCCTTGGTTAATGAGGACGCCACGGGTAGTGGTGGCGCCATCGCCAAAGCGCTGGATACCCGCTCCCCGGATTTGCACATCATCAGCACGCTCGCCCCCAATGGTTCCGGTGAAGTTATACTCTTCGCCCTCGGCCACGGTGATTATCCAATCGCGGGTTTGGTTGCCAGAACGATTGATTAATCCGTCACCCACAAGTCCTCCGAGCTGACTCGCATCACCACCTGAACGAATTAATTCGCCCCCGCTGTTCACCTCCAGAACCATGCTGTTGTTGAAGCGGTTATCATCACCGATGACACGACCGCCATCAATGGTCAGCCAATCCACATCAATGTTGGAGTTTCCGGAGAAACGCAGGTCATGGCTGCCCTCTTTGGTCAGCGAACGGATTCCTTGGCCGTCCGCATCTGCAGTGACAGTGCCGTTCACAATGTCAATCTCTCCACTCCCATTGCCGGAGAATCTTCCCCCTTCGGCAAAGGTGATATCGAGATTGTTGATTTGAAAGTCGCTGTCCCCGGTCATTTCAATCGTGGGGTCCGTCCCCGCAACGCGGAGGCTTTGGTTGTCCGCGGGAGTAAGGATTGTCGTGCCACCGCCTGAAAAATCAAGAGTCATCCGATTGATTTCAAACGCACCTCCCGATCCGTCATCGGCATCCAAAACAATGGTGTAGGCAAGTGCGGCCGAATCTCCGCCAAAAGAGACCTGCGTTTCATCACCGCTGATGATTTGCGCAAAATCGCCTTGGCCATCATCCCAATTGCCGCCAAAGCTCCAAAAACCGGCCCCCATTTTTCCGGCTACTTTTGAACCGCCGGTCCATACCCCGGTGGTGCCTGAGTCAAAGGAGAGCGTGGCTTGGGTGGGCATCAAAGAAGCCTGACCATCCGCCGTATAGGCAAGAAATACCCCGGTGCGGTCCTCGTTGTAGCCGAATTCCCAGGTCCCGTTCATGGTTTCGGTGAATTCGGAAAGGTCCAGATTTATGTTGGCCGGGTCCCACCCGCCGATGCCATCGGAGACCTCGGCGATCTGAAACAGGCGGCTTGCGTTGGGGTCCCAGTTGTCCACGGTGCCAATGTTGGCAATGGACACCGTAACCTGATCCGTCGATGTTCCCAGCACACTCAGCAATGCATTCTCGCTCATATCGAGCGTACTCCATCCCGTGCCCGCGCCGCCGGTCGCATCCTGGACTTCCCATCGGTATGTACTTCCCGGGTTCCACGTCTGATCCAAGGTGGCCAGCGAGCCCACACTGATTCCGGGGCTCCCGGGATTAATGGTGGCTCCGTCGTTGAGAATCACTTTGCGTTCAATCGATCCGGTGCCCGCCAAAGTTCCGGTGTCATTCACTTGATACAAGCCGGAGCCGAAACCCACCGTGCCGTCGATTTGCAGGGTGCCGCCATTGATGAGCGTTGCATTCGACGACCCGGCAATGGTACTTGCGTCGGTGAAATGAAGTAAACCGTTGTTGACAGTGATCTGGCCACCCGAACCGGGGGTTGGCATGTTGCCACTGATGATTTGGGTTCCCTCTCCGTTCATGACGATACGGGTTCTCGCTGGAGTTCCGCTAGCTGAACCAATGGTGCCGGAAAATTCATAGGATTCGCCCAAGGCGACATTGGACACCAACGCGCCTCCCGAACCTGTGGTCGAGGTTTGATGCAACAGACCTGCCCCGACTTCTGCGGAGTGCCAGCCGCCGGTGGTAATCACGACGTTTCCCCGGTCTTGCCGGAGGGAACTGCCCATGCCAAACGTCACGGGTGCGCTCGTGGAGAAGTTGTTGTTGCCATCCTGTTGGAGTGATGCGTTCTCTCCAAGAATGATGCTTCCAATCTCATTCTGTGTACCGCGCATGCTGACCCTGCCGGAAGCCATCTCCATGGTGCCGACATTGATATTGTTGTTGCCGGGGTTCATTCTGAAATTCCCGTTGGATTGGGCTTCAATGGTCAACACACCGCTTGCGAACAAGTCCGTGTTTAAATTGACCACGCCTCCACTCAGATGGGAAATCGTCGGGTCGGTCCCCACAAAGGTGAGAGGGTTTCCGGAGATCGTAATCGCGCCGGTACCCGCGCCTTGGGAGAAGTTGATTCCGTTCAGTTCGAAACCCGTCAAATTATTGGTGGAGGTGTAGCCGCTGCCGCCACTCTGAAAATTCAGGAGGGTGCTCGTGCCGCTGTCAGGCACCCCGTCGGGATCCCAGTTGCCGGATACGTCCCAGTTTCCGGTAAGCGGGTCATTAGACGTGGCGCCTCCCGTCCAATCCTGCGCGGAAGCACTCAGGGCGAATAGGGCTGCGATGCCGCAGGCGAAATATTTGTTCATTGGGTGTCTCATGGTCAGGTCTCCGGTTATGTGGTCTGCAAGCTGATTATCTGAATTTGCTTAACTTTGCCAGTTAACCGTATTGGACATCATGTTGTCCAGAGCTTTTTTAGGGTTATTTTGCGACAATCGATGACCATTTTGCGACAAGGGGGCGCCTTTGGCGCGGAGATTCGCTCGCCTGAGGCTCGCTGGAGATAGCGCCTTCGGCGCGGAGATTACGGACTTCGTCCGTGGAGATTGCCGCTGCGCGGCGAAGATTACCGCTGCGCGGTGGAGATTGCGCCTTCGGCGCGGAGATGGCTCGCTGGAAAGCCGGCAACTGGCCAGCTCCCCCCCAAAAAAATAAAAACGTTTCCGAAATGGAAACGCGTTGTATTTTTTTTGGGGGGGGAATCAGCTTCTGCGGCGGCGGAAGCTGATCAGCCCGGCGGTGCCCGGTAGCAACAGGATGCCGGTTTCGGGGATTCACGTTCGGAGTTCCGCGTTCACGCGGCTTCGGCGATGGGCCTTTAGGCCCGGAGCGGGGTTCCGGGGGCGTCTCCCGCGCAGGGTCTCCGCATGAAAGAGGTCGGCGCTAAAGCTGCCTCCCTGAAACCGCGTAAACGCGGAACTCCGAAGCTTTTCCCGCCCGCTTCCAAGTCACGGAAGCGGGCGGAGGATGGGGGAATGGGACTTGGCTCAGCGGCGCCGGCGGAAGCCGATCAGTCCGGCGATTCCGGTGATGCCCAGGAGCAGCAGGGTGCCGGGTTCGGGGATGGCGAGGATGACGTCATTGCCGTCCACAACCGCAAACCAGTTTTGCGTGGATCCTCCATCAATATTCACGGTCCAGTCGAGGATCTGTCCGTTGGAAGCGCCGATGACCCCGCCGGTGGTGGCGAACAGAATCCGGTTGCCCGCGAAAGGATCAAAGGTGGCTCCGTTCAAGCCGACCACATTGATGACGGTGTTATCGGTGTTGGAATTATTGAGGTCAAGTGCCCCAAAGATGTTGATCAGGTCGGAACTGTTGTCGGTGTGGTATTCCCACAGGTAGCTGAACCCGTTGTTGAGGGTCATGGTGCGGTTGGTTGCTTCCGTGCCAAAGGTCAGCGTGGCGGTGCTGCTTCCGGAGAGGATGCCTCCAGGGGAAAGGGTGCCACCTTCGGCAACGTTGACCGTACGGCGGACTTCGCCGCTTCCGGAGAGGGTGCCGCCATTGTTCAAGTTGATCGCGTCATCGTGGCCCGCATTGGATAGAATGATTCCATCGATGCGGAATTCTCCGCTATTGATATGAGATGCATTGCCGTTCCCAGTGGCGATTGTCCGAGATTCCAAAAGCCAAAGTAGACCGTTTTCCACTGTAACCTGGTTGCCGACCCTGCCGGCGGCAGACATGTTTCCGTCAAGGATTTGAGTGCCCAGGCCTTGTTTGATAATTGATGTTCTTTCCCCACTGCCTCCGGTTCCAATGGTGCCTGAGTATGTGTAGGATGCGTTTTCCACTACATTGACGATGAAATTTCCGCCAGATGAAGTGTTCGATGACTGCCTTATATTTCCCGCCCCTTGGGTGGTGGACTGCCAGCCTCCAGAAGTGAAATTTACGGCTCCATGCGCCCGTTGAATTTCGCTTCCAACCCCAAAATGAATAACCGCCGTGGTGTTGATGGCGTTATTCGCATCAGTTCTCAGTTCCGCATTTTCTCCGAGGGTAATCGCCCCAATATTATTCTGGGTGCCCCGAAGCGTAACCCGCCCGCCAGTGATGTGAAGGTTGCCGACGTCGATGGAGTTGTTTCCGGCGGCACCTCCCTCATTCAGTTTGAAGTTGTCGTTGATTTGACTGCTGTTGAGAATTAGAGTTTGACCTGGAGCACTGATGGCGGTGCGGATGAAAAAATTTCCAGTGCTGTCGTAGAAGATTCCTGGGGTTGTGCCTCCAAAATTCAAGGCATTCCCAATGATCCGTACTTGGTTGGTGCCGTCGCCCGTGGTCAAATTAATGCGATTCAAGGTAATGTTGGTATTGTTGTTCGCATCATAATTGGACGTACCACTCTGGAAATTCAAGATGGTGTCGTTGGCGGATGCAGGAGCCGTACCCTGATCCCAGTGCCCGGTTTCACTCCAAGTTCCCGTGGTTGGCGACCCAATTGAGCCAGAGGGGCCGGTCCAATCCCAAGTCTGTGCGGAAGCGGTCAGGGCTAATAGAGCGGTCATGCCGCAGGCGAGAAGTAATCTCTTGAGGTGTCTCATATTGTGTCTCCAATAGGTCGTGTGGGTGTTGCCGATCTTTATGATCAACTCCATTGTCTCTTATTGTACATCATGTTGTCTACACAAATTTAAGGTCATTTTGCGACACGTGTTTTGACAAATTTGCGACAGAGGGCGCCTTCGGCGCGGAGATGGCTCGCTGGAAAGCCGGCAACTGGCAACCTTCAACAAGCAACCTTCAACAAGCAACCTTTCACCCCATGGCCCCAAAGCGGCAGCTCCGTTCGTTCCTCACTGCGCTACCGCACTCCAAAGACGC
>JAFIGC010000133.1 GCA_020831635.1 Verrucomicrobiota bacterium
CATCCCTCTCGCATATCCTTAAGCAACACGGAATACAGTTTGACCAGGAATGGTCAACCAGTAGTCGCACCGAACCGCGAGTACGCGGTCCGGTGGACGGAGACGTTCGCCATATAAAAAGTCTTGCATATGTGTAGCTTATGCGCTGCACTTCAATAATGGATGCCGAGTCACAGACACTGCAAGAGTATGTAACGCCTGACGGTAAGAACCCCTTCCGCATGTGGTTGCACGCTCTACGCGATGTCAGTGCGCGTGCGAAAATTCGGGTCAGACTAATCATCGCAAAAGCGTGATATAGATAAAGCAAAGGGCATAAAATACCTGTTGCAATACTGGCACACGCTGCAGATGCGGAGATCGGCGCTCCCCTCCCGTCCGCGCCAAAAAATACCTGTTGCAATACAGCACTTCCGCTTTGGAATGTCGGCCTTTTAGGCCTAGGCATGGCTCTACTTGTCCCGCAGCAAACGAAACATCTCTTTGGAAAGACGCTCCATGCGGTCTAGGTCGGGATAACGGGCTTCGAGGGTTTTGAAGTCCTGATGGTGGATGCGGTTGCGGCCATCGGTATCCCGGCGGGGCGGTCGGGCGGCATGGCACAGTTCGTGATACACGAGATAACGTAGAAATTCGGAGGGAACGCGGGTGTCGTCCAGTCCGGGGTGGATGCGGATCATTTTTCGGGTCACGTCCCATACTCCAAATTGTACGGTGGTGCTTTTGCGACCCCGACGACGTTGGGGTCGTTTTTGTCCCCAAGTGATCCGGGCCTCGATTTCTCCTTGAAAAAAAGTGCGGTTCACTTCGTCGAGGATGGGTTGCAAGTCCACGTGTTTCCCTCGGGTGCGCACCCGTACGGGCTGGGGGACATGGGGCCCTTCGGCGGGGATGGTTCTGGCAAAGGCGGCTACCCGAGTCCAGGCGGTGGCGCGGTTCCCGGACAAAACCGCCTCCAGATCCTTGAATAGGGCGTCCGGCGCGCTTTCGAAGCCATGGTGAAGGCGCAGGGTAACCTGTCCGCCGTTCTTTTTACTCACCCGAATCATGGAACGACGGTTTTCGGTGACGGTGATGTCCACGGCGCTTCCGTGTTTGACGAGCATGTCCATCCACCAACGGTACAGACGTGGGGTTTCGAAGGGGAATTTACTGGATCTGCTCATCCAAAATATCCCGCAAAGATTGTTCGAGGGGAATTTGGGGGGTCCATCCGCAGCTTTCGCGGATTTTGTCGGTGCTCAGCAGGGGGCTGGCATCGGTGGGACGGAAGAGAGCGGGATCGACTTCGGTTTCGGGGATGATGCCACTGCAGGCGGAAAATCCTTCCAAGAGGGCGCGAATCGGTCGCAGGGTGCTGGAGGATAAATTGTAGGCTTCCCCGGGCTCGCCGCGTTCCACGAGCAGGCGGTAGCCCCGGACGATGTCGCGCACGTCGGTAAAATCGCGCTGGCTGTCGAGGTTGCCGGTTTTCATTTTCGCGGGGGCGCCGCGGGTGAATTCGGCGAATTGGCGGGCAAAGGCGGCGGCCACGAAGCGGGGATGCTGGCCGGGGCCAATATGGTTCCAGGGACGGGCGGTCATGACTTGCAGGTCGAGCTGATCGGCAAAGGCCAGAGATGCTTCGTCGGCAGCCTGTTTGGTGATGCCGTACAAGGTGGTGGGGGTGAGCGGATGTTTTTCGGTGACCAAATCGCCGGAGGGCACTTGCCCGTAAACTTCGGCGCTGGTTACGATGACGATGCGGGCCTGGGGCCGATGACGTCGGAAGGCTTCCAAGAGGCGGACGGTGCCGGTGACGTTGAGGTCGTTGGCGGTCACCGGATCTTCGCGACAAAAGGGAATGTGGGCTTGTCCGGCCAGGTGCAGACAGGCGTCGGGTTTGAGCTGATCAACCAAAAAGCGGATGATTTCGTAGTGCAGCAAATTGAAGGGCACTTGGTGGTCGTGCCGGGGGGTGCCGCTGGGGCCGAGGCCTTCGAACACTTCGTAATCGTGTGCTCTGAATTCGCGTACGGCGTGTTTGCCGACGAAACCGTTGGCGCCGGTGATGAGGATGCGGGGCATGGCTAGAGGTCCAATCCGGGTGGGGGAATGAGGGGAGGTCCGGGCGGTTCTTCGCTGGGCTCGGGAATTTCCGGTTCGGGGCCATCGTCCAACCAGTGTTACACCCCGGCCCGGCCTTGGGCGACCTGATCGGGGGGGGCGCGGGAGGAGGGTTCGACCACAAGGGGGATGTCGAGTTCCGACCAGGGTTTGAAGCGGGCGAGGCCAAGTTCGCCTTCGGGGGGCATGACGTGGTCGTTGAGTTGGCGGGCCACGTCGTGAATGTGCATGCCGCCGAGGGCGGGGGTCAGGGTTTCCAGCCAGCGCATGTGGTTGATGAGGCCGAGGTTTTCGCGGATTTGTCCGTGGCCGAGGTCGTGCCAGTATTTGAGGCGTGGACTGGGGAATTGCCGCAAGAGAATATCCATTTCCCCTTCGTGGGGCATGGCCTCGTAGGTGGGCAGGTTTTCCAGTCCGAGATTCACGCCCAGCTCTTCGGCGGCGGGCAGAAGCGCCTCCAAGGCCCGGCAGAGTTGGTCGAAATGCTTGGGAGCCCGCTTTTCGCGCTGTTTCAGGAGCTTCATGTAGAGGCGGTCGAAACGGGGGGAATTTTTTTGATTGAAGTGAATCAAATCCATGAGGTCCCGGGTGCCCACCCGACGCAAATTCACGTACCCGCAGTGAATGACCACGATTTTGGCGCCGATTTCGGCGGCATATTGCATGGTGCGGAGGGTGTGCTGCACGGCCAACTCGTGATTGCGGCGGTTCAGATCGCAAAAGGTCCAAATCTCGGGATGGCCCCGGGACGCGCCCATGGGCACGGGACAATAGTTGTGCACGCTGTTGATGGTGACCGCGCCCTCTTCCTGCATGGCCTGGATGCCGGGCAGCAGATCCACCCGGGTGTCGTAGCCGAGTTCAAGATGGGTGATGCCGATCTTGAGGATCTCCTCGATCATTTTTTCACCGGTTTCATGGCGTCCGGCGTTCCATCGGGTGGTAATCGCTATATCCATGGCGGGCTTATTTGAGCATTTGGTGGGATTCGCGAATCAGGGCTTCGGTGGTCTCCCAATCCATGCAGGCGTCGGTGATGGATTGGCCATAGGTGAGTTGTTCGAGGGGCTGGGGGAATTTCTGGGCGCCGGCGACGAGGTTGCCCTCCAGCATGGCGCCGATCAGATCGGTGTTGCCGGCGGCGCGCTGACGGAGGATGTCGCGATAGACGTCGGGCATGCGTTCGTGGTCCTTGCCGCAGTTGGCGTGGGAGGCGTCGATCATGACCGGGGTGGGCAATCCGTGATTGGCGAGGGCTTCGCGGGTGCGGGCCACGTCGGCCTCGCTGTAATTGGGGATTTCACCTCCGCGGAGGATAATGTGGCAGTCGGGATTGCCTCGGGTGGTCACGGCGCTGGCCCGCCCCTGCTTGTCCACGCCCAGGAAAGTTTGTGCCCGGGTGGCGGCGCGAATGGCGTTGATGGCGGGCTGAATGTCGCCGTGGGTGTCGTTCTTGAAGCCGAGGGGCATGGACAAACCGGAGGCCATTTGCCGGTGGGTCTGCGACTCGCTGGTGCGGGCGCCGATGGCGGACCAGCAGATGAGGTCGGCAATGTATTGCGGAGTAATGGGGTCGAGCAATTCCGTTGCCGTGGGCAAGCCGAGGTCGATGACGTCCCGCAACAAATGCCGGGCCAGACGCAGCCCGGTGGGAATGTCGTGGGTGCCGTCCAAATGCGGGTCCATAATCAGGCCCTTCCAGCCCACGGTGGTGCGGGGTTTTTCGAAATACACGCGCATGACCACATAAATGCGGTCGCGTACCTCGTCGGCCAATTTGGCCAAACGGGTGGCATATTCGCGGCAGGCCTCGGGATCGTGAATGGAGCAGGGCCCCACGATCAGGAGAAAACGGTTGTCTTCGCCGAAAATGATGTTGTGGATTTCATCGCGGCATTTGGCCACG
Source organism: Verrucomicrobiota bacterium (assembly GCA_020831635.1). Taxonomy (GTDB): domain Bacteria; phylum Verrucomicrobiota; class Kiritimatiellia; order SS1-B-03-39; family UBA6053; genus PXAS01. The sequence goes on from JAFIGC010000133.1 coordinate 4,013, forward strand.
AAATCCGCTTGTTCGGGACTGCGCGGCACAACCGCGCACAAATCGTCCGGCGAGGGCAGGGCTTCGGTTTGGACCACATGCAGGTCCGACACTTGTCTGGGGGTCATGGAAATCGACACGGTTGAAAATAGAGGTTGAAAAAAGGTTGGAATGGTCCTCCCCATAACGAAAGTCGCGCGAAAAGCAAACTTTTCATCCGTACGCATTGTGTGGAAATCGTTTCCCGCGTGGATTTTTGGGGAAAGTTGTGTATGTTTTCGCCATGGACACCCCACCCGACCAAAGCAACCCGGACCCCGCGCCGGCCATCTCAGAAGACGAAGCGAACCTGGCTGTGGCCGACCGCCCATTCAAATACTACATTTTCGATTGGGACAACAACATTCTGCACATGCCCACCCGCATTCATTTGGAGCATCGCACCGAATCCGGCGACTGGGAACATCTGGCCGTCAGCACCTCTTTTTACTCCGTGGTGCGCAACGATCGGGATCACTACCGTCCGCCGGATGGCGACTGGGAATCCGCCTTCCGCGAGTTCCGGGATTTCGCCAACGAACCGGAGAGCCAGTTTCTGGTGGACACAAAAACCGCGCTCGCGCCCGTGATTGCGGGTGAACAGGAAGGCGGTCCCAGTTTCCGCCAATTCCGGCAGGCCCTGATCGAGGGACGCCTCTTTGCCATCGTCACCGCCCGCGGGCACCAGTCCACCACCATTCGCGCCGGGGTGGAATATTTCATTGCCAATGTCCTCGACGAAGACGAACGCGCAGAAATGATGCGCAATTTGCGGGGCTATCGGGCCGTGTACGAGCGGGACGAGAACTGGATGACCGACGAGGAGGTGCTCAAAGCGTATCTCGATCTCAACCGCTATCACGCCGTCACCAGTCCCGAATTCCGGGCCTTCATGGGGGCAAACGCGCCCGGGGTGGACATCCAGGAGGAGGCCAAGCAATTCGCGATCATGGATTTCATCCGCCATGTCTTCCGCATCGTCCGCCGCAGTGGCGTCGACAAACCCATCAGCGTCGGTTTTTCCGATGACGACCCCCGCAATGTCCGGGCCGTGGAAACCTTTATCGAGCAAGAACTGCACCGCGAGTTTCCCCAAGTCAAATTCGTGGTGTACGACACCTCCGACCCCGAAGTGCCCGACGGCAGAAAGATCGTCGTTTCCGGTCAGTTGGAATTCGATTTCGATTAAAGTGGGAGAGGGAGGGATTGCCAGTCGCTTCGCTCCTTCCCCGCTTCGCAGGGCCTACTCCGCTCGTTCCTCGCTCCGTTTCGAACCCCTCCCCCGTTCGAATCCCGGCGGCCGAAGTTTGGAAATTGGCGGAGAGGGAGGGATTCGAACCCCCGGAGCCTTGCGGCTCAGCGGTTTTCAAGACCGCCGCAATCGACCACTCTGCCACCTCTCCGGCTGTATCGTGCGCGGTCTTATAGGCCGGAATCCGCGTTTTGTAAAGAAATTTTCAGGGAGGACCCGCAGCCAAATCTTGACTTTCAGCCATTTATGGAACTTACTGTGCCAACCCTTCAACCTCTTATATGGAAGTCCCCACCATGAAACCATTCTTTTTTATCAGCATCACTTTCCTGTTTTCCTGCGTGCTTCATGCTGCGGAACTTGATTTCAACACCCTGTTCGATGAACTTTTTCAGATTCAGAAAGCGCTCAATGAGGAGATGCTGGATGATGAGGATACCCCCGCGCAACGGGCCATCGAGAAACGTGTGAACGAACAAATCCTGCACGTCACCCGCGTCGTACAGGCTTCACCGGATGAACGCCTGAAAACCGAGTATCTCAAGCTGGAGTACCTGTTCCTCCTCAGCGATTCACAATTCGATTTGGACTATGCTGAAACCCCCTTGGAACGCGCCAAAGCCCTCGGGGAACAACAGAAATACCAGCAACGCCTGAAACAGATCCAAGCTTGGCTGGACGCACAGCCGCAACCCGACGGCGCCGCGCCGGAAAGCCCATCCAGCGCAGAGGGTGAAAATTAATCCGCTTCAACAAAAGCAAAACAGCGCATATCCCGTATCCAGTGAGCTTGCTCGGCATATCCCATATCCAGCGAGCTTGCTCGCGAATATCCCATATCCCATATCCAGCGAGCTTGCTCGCGAATATCCCATATCCCATATCCAGCGAGCTTGCTCGCGAATATCCCATATCCAGACGCGAAGCGGCGAATATCCCATCTCCCGCATCCCGTATCCCTTATCCCTTATCCCCCCTTACCTCAGTTGAAGCCCCTGCAGCAGTAAATTGGGGTTCACGGCGGGCGGCGTTTGCGCGGGCTGGAGCTTGCGCAGCAAGGGGACGGCGGCGATCATGGCCGCGTTGTCGGTGCAGTATTCCATGGGAACGGTATGAAAATTGATCCCGTGCGCCCCCGCCAGATCCTCAAGACCACCGCGCAGCAACTGGTTTTTGGCCACACCGCCCACGCAGGCAATGCCTTTGACCCCGGGCTCGTTTTGCAGGGCTTGGCGTAGTCTCGTAAGCAGGCTGTTCATGACCGCGGCTTGATACGCGGCGGCCACGTCCCGGAGCGGACTGTCGGGGTTTTTCTGCAAATGATAGCGGATGGACGTTTTGAGTCCGCTGAAACTGAAGGCATATTGTCCGCCCCTGCGCACGGCTTCTTCTCCATCGGGCGCACCCAAGGGAAATTGGACGGCTGCGGGGTCCCCTCCCCTGGCCAATTTTTCGATCTCCGCGCCGCCCGGATATGGCAGCCCCATCAACCGGGCCCCTTTGTCGAGGGCCTCGCCGGCGGCATCGTCGATGGAGCGTCCCAGCACCACGTATTCGCCGGGGGCGTTCATGCGCACCAGGGCGGTGTGTCCGCCGGTGACCAGCAGGATCAACACCGGACAGACGTCTTCAGGGGCGGGGGCACCAGGGGCAAGGAATAAACTCAGCAAATGACCCTCCATATGATGCACGGGAATCAAGGGCAGGTCCAATCTGCGGGCCAAGGCACTGGCGGCTCCCAGCCCCAACAGCAGGGAGCTGGACAAACCGGGACCTTGGGTGACGGCGATGGCATCCAGACTTTGCCAGCCGCCGGGCACGGGACGAATGGCTTCTTCAAAGACCCGGGGAAGAGCGTCCAAATGGGCCCGGGCGGCCAATTCCGGCACCACGCCCCCGTAGGGTTGGTGGGCCTGAATTTGGGAGGCCACCGCCGAACTCAACACCCGCAACGGTGATTCCAGAACCGCGGCGGCGGTTTCGTCGCATGAACTTTCGATCCCGAAAACGCGCATGTGTTAGTCCGCATCCTCTTCATCCGAGGTGTCGTCCATTTCCACGGTCGCGGAACCCGGAAGCAAAAGTGCCATGGCTTCGCTGAGTTGGGGGTCCTCGCGCCAATTCCAATCGTCGTTCATACTGCGCTGCAAGCGGGACCAATTGCGGATGGACATGGAAACGGGAACATCCGGCGCCACCCCTTGTTCGTGGATCATGTGGTCCGAAGGAGAATAATAAATCGCGGTGGTCAAGCGAATGGCGCTGCCGTCCCGCAGGGGCATGATGCTCTGCACGGAGCCTTTGCCGAAGGTGGTTTGCCCCACCAACTTGGCCCGCTGATGGTCTTTGAGCGCGGCGGCCACGATTTCGGCGCCGCTGGCGGAGCCTTGGTTGATCAATACAACCAAGGGCAGTTCCAATTCGTGGCGGCGGCCGCTGGAAAAATATTCTTTGCGCCCATCGGCTTCGCGGCTTTTGGTGTACACGACCAGGGTTTCATTGGGCAGGAACAATCCGGCGACATCCACTGCGGACTCCATCAAACCTCCCGGATTCCCACGCAAGTCCAGCACCAGACCTTTGGGATTTTGGCGCATGAGGCGGTTGAGTTCCTCCCGCAACATGCGGGCGGTGGGTTGTGCGAATTGGGTGATGCGGATATATCCGATCTCATCCTCCAACATGCGGTGCCTTTGCACGGTACGTGGCTGAATCACGGCGCGCGTCAGGGTCACATCGAAGGTGCTGCGCTCGGAAGGGCGGCGAATTTTGAGGTTGACGGGTGTGCCGGGTTCGCCCCGAAGCTGTTCGACCACTTCCTGCATGCTGATGCCGCGGGTCGACCGGCCATCGATTTCCAAAATCCGGTCGTCGGTCATCAGTCCGGCTTCCCATCCGGGGGTGTCTTCGACGGGAGAGACGATGGTGAGTTGTCCGTCTTCAATGCTGATCACCACGCCAACACCGCCAAAACGACCCTGGGTTTGCTCGCGGAGCCCCCGGGCTTCGCGGCCTTCCATGAAACCGCTGTAGCGGTCCAATTTCCCCATCATGCCCGCAATGGCGCCGTCGATCAGGGTCTCGTAACTGACCTCTTCGCCGGCTTCGATATAGAAGTTCCGCACCTGCTCCATGGCCAGGGTGAAACGGGCCATTTGTTCAAAGGCCTCTTGATTGGACAACGCAGGGGTGGTCGCCACCGTGGGAGATTCAGTGGCGGGACGCGCCATTGACGGCACGGTGGCCAGCAACAACATGGACAGGGCAATATGGACTTTCATGGGAAAAGTCTAAGCCCCATTTGGCAACTTGTAAAGGGACCAATCATTCAAACAACCAGGACGCGCTGAGAATTTCCATGTCCGAGGACGCATGGATTTTCAGGTCGTTCGCGAGGGCGGCGGGGTGAATTTCCACGTCCATCACCTCGGCATTGCCAGGCCGGTCCGCGCCTTTCGGAAGGGGAATTTCCATGCCGCCCCCTTCGAGGTGGCCTTCTCCTGTATGCACAATGCGCAGAAAAACCCGGTCTTTTTCCAGGGCCCCGGCGGGCACGGACAAGGCAAACCCTTCGCCGGCGGGAACCTGCTCAAAGAGGACGGGAATCACTTCCAGGGTTTGGGTGCGGGTGCGGGAGGGGGCATACCCCTCGCGGGCAAGGGTCACCCGAAACGCGGAACGCTCCGGCAACTGGAATTGCAAAAAGCCGCCGGACACGTTGGGGCGAACCCGTGCCAATTCGGTGCGGCCCGCGGCGGGCATGGGCACCATGGCGCCATCCACGTCCTGAATCCTCAATTCCTCGAGGGGACTTTCGACCAGCAACAGGGTCAACTCTTCCACCGAAAAGCCCGCGGGCATGGGGAAACGTACGTCGGTGACGCCAACGCCATGGTCGACGCCGACGACGACCAATTTGCCCTCTTCGGGATGACTGGCAACAACGGTCATGCGGGGCTGGTCCGCGTGCACGTCAATCAGGGTTCCCCGCAGCGGCGCGGCCAGCCGATAGGCATGTTCCTCGCCTTTGCTGCGCAAGTAGCCGTTCCAACAAGCGTGTATCGCCCGAACCCGTGCGATATCGGGATTCACGCGGATGAGATTCAGGATATCGGCGAGATTGTAGGCGGCTTTGCCCGCGTCCGACGCCCCGAGATCGTTGGCCTCGGTGTTGAAAATCGGCACCATGCGTTCGTGCAATTTCCACATGGCGGACCGGGTGACTTCGTAGCCGGCGGCGATGGTCAGCGGGTCGCCGCCGTAATGATGCTCAGTGATGAAGTCGAGCTTATCGCCGGTCGCCTCCAACATCCGCATGGTGTAGTTGCGAAAATCCCGGTAATCGTGACTGCTGAAATTGGGCACCGAGGGGCCGCCCAGTTGCACGTGGGGATTGACGCTTTTGGCGCCGCGCACGGCGGCGAGAAAGATTTCGGACCAGGCGTCCGCGCCCACTTTGCCGGGAATGTACCCATACTGGGTGTCGTCGGTGACATCGTTCACGCCCGGCGGGGTGCGAAAGCCCATGTTGATGTGCCGTCCCCACATGAAGGGCTCGTTCCACACTTCCAGGTAACGCATGACGTTATGATCGTCGCCGGGAATCCAGGCGCGGCTGGCGAGATTGCGGTAAAAGACCTCTACATCGCGGGCCACGGGTTCGACCCCGCGATCCAACCAAGAGGGACGCGCCCACAAATCCATGGTATGGGTCCAAATCACCTTGTCCACGGCGTTACCGGCGACCGCACGACGATAAAAAGCCGAATCGGGGGGGGACAAATCGCGGTTTTCCAAGTCCATGCGTTCGGCCACATCTTCGTCTGACATGGGGCGTCCGCCAAAACCGGTGTGGGTCAATGGCCGCAGGGAACCCGGGTTCAGCAGCCGCATCATTTCCTCGTAATCCGGTTCGCCGTCCCGCGCGTCGCGGGGGTTGTTTTCGCCCACGTCGTGAAAACCGAACAGCCCCTTGGGTACTTCGGACGCGCCGTTGAAATTTCGGGCCGTTTCCGGACGCACCACCACGGTGACGGGCTGGACGGCGGCTTCTCCATCGACTGCCGCGGGTATCAGAGACAGCTCGCTGAACAACAGATCCACGGACCCCACGCCGTCTCCATTCACCACCCCCACCCGCACGGCATGAAGTTCTTCGCCCGAAAACGGACGCCACCGGCTGCCGAAGTCGCTCAGGTCAATCTCCACCCGCTCCCGGGTTTCGCGCAAGGGGAGCACGTGAATGCGGGAAAACCATCCCCGTTCCGTCCGCAACATCACAGACAAGGCGGCGGGGCCGTTTTCGCCCTGACCCGAAGCCGTGACCGCGATTTTGCCATCGGCGGGCAACGGGACCGGAGTTTCCCATTGGGTTTCGGCCCACGCCTCTATCCCTTCGGTGCGAATTTGTTCCGGCAAAAAGGCTTTCATTTGGATGCGATGATCTTCGCCACCCACCCAAGCGGGCCCCACCGCGCCCCAGGAACCGGGGATGACCATGCGAGTCCAGGAGCCATCCACCTCCCCGGAAACTTCCTCGGGGTCCCCTTTCCAAGTCCAGGTGCCCTCGTAGCGTCCCTGTATGGCCCGTCCCGCGCCTTGGGGGGTATCTTTGCGCCATCCCGGCATAAAGGCATCCCGGTTCAAGGGCGGATTTGACCAGTCGTCCGACAATTCGGCGGTGATTTTCAGGGTGAATTCATCGGGAGGGGTGGGGAAATGGGCCCGACCGCGCCGGGCGCCGTCGGGGCCGATCCGCACCTGGACTTCGGCTTCCAATCGATTGCCCGTGAGCCCGAAAAACGTCACTTCGGCCCGGTTTTCGCTGCGCTCGTTGTAATCGGCGGAGGCCCGGAGTTCCGGCCCCTCTTCGCCCGGCTGCAGGGTGAGGTACAAATGACCTCTGAAATCGCCGATGGGCCGGATATCCTTGAGAATCAACACCATGGACATGGGGTGATCTTCGGCCGGCGCCGGATTCAATAAATCGATCGGGGTGTCGGCCCCGCACAAAAGGGAAAACGTGGCCAGCATACAGGCGGCCATACGATTGCAGAACATATTTTTCATATCAACTCCGGTTTACAAAAGGTTATTGCACGAACCGCGGCCAGCGGTCCGCCAAATCAAACATCAAATCGTCCAAAACCTGATGATGCGCTTGATCCAATTGAAATACAAGCGAATCTTCCACGATTTTTCCAACGTTGCCCGCATGAATCACGTTCAAAGGCGCTTGAAAAGGTTGGGGTGAAACCCGCTTGCGGCCCAAATGCACCCGCTCTCCCCCTTTGAAGAGTTCATACACAATCTCGCAACGTCCCTCCACCCGGGCATGTTCGGCATTCCGGGGAATGTTCACCGGCCAGCGGGCATACCAATGGATCAACCGAATGCGCAAAAGATAATGCACCTCGGCGGCCTTCACGTCCGATGTCACCATTTGATAGGTGGGCACGGCCCCAAGCCGGCGCAGGCTGTGCCCGACGACATCGGCGAAATGCAACACTTGCGGAGCGGGTTCGAAGGCGGAGTAAATCCAAGCCTCGTCAAATTCACCGCCCCATTCGATCGGGGGGCGATCATCGAAAATTTGGATGGCGATGGGTCGGGGCAACATGCCCCCGAAACGGGGCACGGGCGGGCGACCCGCGGGCGTCCGCGACGCACAGCCTGCTGCCAGCAACAACAAGCCGGTGAGGATCAAAACGACGCCGGACTTGGTTTGCATGGATTTTTCACCCTTGGGGTGCGTGGATCCAGGTATTGTGGTTGGCTTCGAACCGTCCGATTTCCTCCATGTATTGGAGCGACTCCTCGATGTCATCCAAGCCGTTGAGCAACTTGTTTTTCACGCTGGGGTCGTATTCAAAGCCGTAGGTCACCTCACCGTCCGCTTTGTGCAGGGTCAGGGTCTGCGCGGCCAAATCCACGGAGGCCTCCAGCCCCTCTTCCGCAAACACGGCCTGGAAAATTTCCTCGACCTCGGCTTCGGAAAGTTCGATGGTGACCACGCCGTTTTTGGAGCAGTTGTTTTTGAAAATATCCGCGAAACCGGGGATGTGGTCGTCGCCTTCTCCACGGTAAGGGGCCACGATGACCCGGTATCCGTCCTGCGCCAATGCCCACACCGCGTGCTCGCGGCTGGATCCACATCCGAAATTGTTCCGGGTGAGGAGGATCGATCGGGCCTCGTAGCGGGGTTTGTTCAGTTCAAAGTCTGGATTCGGGGTGGCGTCGATCAGGTAGCGCCAGTCAAAAAACGCGCTGGGGCCGAATCCGGTACGCTTGATGGATTTGAGGAATTGCTTGGGAATGATCTGGTCGGTATCAACATTGGCCCGGTCCAGGGGGGCGACAATTCCGCGATGTGTGATGAAGGGTTCCATATTCAGTTTACTCCAAAATTCAGGTGTTCCAGTTGCGGATATCGACAAAGTGACCTTCGACGGCGGCGGCGGCGGCCATTTCGGGACTCACGAGATGCGTGCGCCCCCCCGCGCCCTGTCGGCCTTCGAAATTGCGGTTTGAGGTGGAGGCGCAGCGTTCTTTTGGCGCCAGTTTGTCGGGGTTCATGGCCAGGCACATGCTGCATCCGGCCCAACGCCATTCCGCGCCGGCATCCTCGAACACTTGGTCCAATCCTTCGGCTTCCGCCTGCAAACGCACCTGATGCGACCCCGGAACCACCAGCAATTTGATGTGATCCGCTTTTTTGCGGCCTTTCAAAATCGCGGCGGCACGTCGGAGGTCTTCGATGCGGGAGTTGGTGCAACTGCCGATGAAAATCGTGTCGGGCTTGATGTCCGTCATTTTCTGACCGGGTTCCAGCCCCATGTAATCCAAGGCTTTGCGCACGTCGGCGGCACTGTAGCCGGCCACGTCGTTGAGTCCGGGCACGGGTTGGTCCACGTCGATCACCATCCCGGGACTGGTGCCCCAAGTGACTTGGGGGGCAATCTTGGAAGCGTCGATGGTCAGGGTGCGGTCAAACACCGCGTCTTCGTCGCTGGGGAGGCTGCGCCATTGTGCCAGGGCTTTCTCCAGCGCCTCGCCTTTGGGGGCGAAAGGACGGTCTTTGGCGGTGATGTATTCGAAGGTTGTTTCGTCGGGGGCAATCAGACCCGCTCTGGCCCCACCTTCGATGGACATGTTGCAGATGGTCATGCGGGCTTCCATGGAGAGGCTGCGCACGGCTTCGCCGCAGAACTCAAAAACGCTCCCGGTGCCGCCTGCGGTGCCGATCATGCCGATCAGTTTCAGCACCATGTCCTTGGAATGCACGTGGGGGCTCAATTTTCCGGTGTATTCCACCTTGAAGGTGCGGGCTTTTTTCTGCCGCAAAGTCTGCGTGGCCAACACGTGTTCCACTTCCGAGGTGCCAATGCCAAAAGCCAGAGAGCCAAACGCACCATGGGTGGAGGTATGAGAATCGCCGCACACCAACGTCAACCCCGGCAAGGTAATGCCCAATTCAGGACCAATCACGTGCACGATGCCCTGACGTTGATCGCCAATGCCGTAGAGTTTGATGCCGAATTCTTTGCAGTTTTTCTCCAAGGCATCCACCTGGGCCGCGGAAATGGGATCCTGAATATTGAGACGGTTCTCATCCGTGGGCACATTGTGGTCCATGGTCGAAAAGGTCAATTCCGGATGCCGCACGCCACGTCCGGTCAGCCGCAGGCCCTCGAACGCCTGGGGACTGGTGACTTCATGCACCAAATGACGGTCGATGTACAGCAAAGAGGTTCCGTCCGGCAAATCCCGGACCAGGTGACGATCCCATATTTTTTCAAAAAGTGTTTTGGCCATAAGTGTTTCTCAGGTTGAAAAGGGTGGGATTCTATACACAACCCCCGTCAAGTTGCAACTGAAACCGCCCTGATTTCTTAAGTATTAAGTATCCTATCATTTGTCATCCCATCATTCTGTCCAACACACAACCCATCCACAACCCATCATCATTCTGCCATCATTTTGATTGACGCAAAGCCTGCAATCCCGCCCATGAGCCCCCCTGCATCCGTTTCCCAGCCTTCTTCCGTTTTGCGCCGAAGCATGAGCGATACTCAGCCAGCATCCCCTCCAGCCACGCCGAACTTCCAATCGCCACTCCGTGCGTAAAATACCGCACCCGCTGCCGCAGCATTTGCGCCATCGGCACCTCTCCCCGACGTTCATACTCCGCGATCACTTCCACAGGATCAAATCCCTTGCGGTTTCGAATTTTTTCCGTCGTCCGCTGATCATTCTTGCGCGTCATCCCCTTCGCCACCACCCACAGACGATAAGCCGCCTGCACCTCCTTCCAACTCTTCGGAGCCGCCCGTTGCTTCCTTTCCTTTTCCATCGCCTCCCCAATCCCCGTCCAGTGCATTTCACGGTTCAACTGAC
>JAFIGC010000010.1 GCA_020831635.1 Verrucomicrobiota bacterium
CCGGTCATGGACGGAAACGGCAACATCGTCGCCTACCTCAACGCCAACGACGGCACCCCCTCCACCAAGTTGACTTCGGGCACGACCACGCCTCCCGCCTCCACACCGTCGGCCATGCCGGCCACACCGTCACCCACGCCCGCACCCCCGCCGACGAACTCCGCCTCGCCCAGACCTTTCACAACGGCGCCGCCAACGTCCTCACCGTCGAACACCGCTTCGACCGCCAGGACCGACTCACCTCCCGCCTCTCCCTCCCCGCCGGCCACGCCCCCCGTGGCTTCACATATGCCCACAACCTCCTCAACCAGCGCACCCGCGCCGAGCGCAGCGACGGCACCCGCGAGGAAAACGGGTCAGCCCGTGCATTTTAACATTCTACAAGTCGTTGATGCAGAATGTCTTTCAAAGTACAAATCATGATATTGACCTCGGTCTGCCCGCAAGACTTGCCCACTGATGTCCCCGAGCCTTCCCGACGGTCCCAGCTCCAAGTTGTGTTCGCTACGGTCACTCCCATTCCGGCCCTGGGCGCCGACGCTCCTTCCGTAGCAGAGGCCGCCCCTCCGGAGATGCCCGCCGGTCTCCGCACCGGCTGGGGCGGAGGGGGCAGCTTTGAATGGAAGTTTATGTTGTGCGCAACATAAAGTGCCATTCGGGGCAGCCTTTGACTTTGTCTGAAGCTCTGTCCTGAACTTTGTCGATTTTTCGCCCGGACGTGTTTTCGATGCCTTTTGTTTCAGGCGTTATCAAACTGGAGGACTTTTCAAACGGGCTCCGACAAAGAACGCTTGCTTATCACCATAGCCGACAAAGCTTAAGACAAAGTTTAAGACAAAGTTCACGATAAAAGCCATGCCCCCCTGCGCCCCTGTCGGTGCGGAGACCGGCGCTCCCGTCCCCGTGACCCCGAAGGCATTCCCCCATTCCATGCAGAAAAGCATTGTACTTCCGGCCCTGATTTGCAAAACAGGCCTTTCACATGAACACACCCAAAGCAACCTCCATTTTGGACCGCGCCCGCGCCTATTTGCGGACCGACATCGAGCAACTCACCCGGGTTGCCGATGAGCTGGATCCCGCCTTTGAGGCTGCCGTCCACCTGTTGGCGGAAACCCTCCGAGGCAATGGCAAACTGGTGCTTGCGGGGATCGGCAAAAGTTATCATCTCGCCGCCAAAGCCGCCGCAACCTTCACCAGCACCGGCTCCCCGGCGGTTTTGCTGCACCCCGCCGAAGCGCCCCACGGGGATCTCGGCATTCTTCGTGACGGGGACGCCGCCATTCTTCTGAGCTACAGCGGCGAAAGCCGCGAAGTCGTCAACCTTGTCCCCTTCATCCGCAGAGCCAACGTCCGGATCATCGCCATCACCGGCACCCCGGAAAGCCGTTTGGCGCGTCTGGCCGACCTCAGTATCCGCGTCAATATCGAACGCGAAGCCTGCCCCTTCAACCTCGCCCCCACCACCAGTTCCCTGGTTACCCTCGCCGTCTGCGACACCTTGGCCATGCTCGTGCAGGAGGAACTCGGCTTCACCCTCGAAGCCTACGGACGCCTCCATCCCGGCGGTGCCATCGGCGACAACCTCAGCCTCCGGGTCAGCGACATCATGCGTGATGGCGATCGCCTCCCCCACTGCCGCGAACACGATTCCGTACAGGAAGCCGTCTTGGTCATGACCCGCTGTAAATCCGGCGCCGTGGGGGTTCTGGATGAAAACGGCCTTTTGACCGGCATTTACACCGACGGGGATTTACGGCGCACCCTCACCCAATCCGTGGATCTCCACGCCGCCCTCCTGTCGGAACACATGACCCGCAACCCCATTTCCATCTCCCCGGACGCCAAAGCCTCCGAGGCCCTGAAAATTTTCTCCCGCCACAATATCGACGACCTGTTGGTCATCACCTCCGACCGGAAATTGGTCGGCATGGTGGACCTGCAGGACATCCCCAAACTGAAATTCTTCCATGAGGACGCCTGATTTTGAGATTTTTGACCTTGTTATTCGCTTTTTTCTTCGCCCTGACCACTTTTGCCGATCTTCCCGCGCCGGACTTGGATGAGATTCCCATGGAGGAAGCCATCGAAGCCGCGGCATCGATGTCCTTATTTGAAGCCGTGACCTTGGGCATCGTCGAAGGTTTGACCGAATACATCCCCGTCAGCAGCACCGGGCATCTCATTCTCGCCAGTCAAGCCCTGGGCATGGGGGACGATCCCGAATACCGCGCCGCCGTCAACACCTATCTGGTCGTCATTCAAGTCGGCGCCATCCTCGCGGTGGTCAGCATTTACGGCAGTTACCTCTGGAAAATGTTCCTCGGATTGTTCGGGCGCAGCGACGAAGGCCGTCACTTGCTGATCGCCGTAATCATCGCCTTTATTCCCGCCGCCGTGGTCGGGCTGCTGCTCGAAAGATGGATCGACAAATATCTTTTTGGCCTCTGGCCGGTGGTGTTTGCCTGGCTCGTCGGGGGTATCGCCCTGGTCAAGTTTGGACACCGCTCCAAGGAACACGAGGACAGCGATTGCCTGGAAATGAGCGACCTCACCGTGCACAAGGCCCTGATCATCGGCGCCTGGCAAGTGGTGGCCATGTGGCCGGGGACCAGCCGCAGCCTCGTCACCATTCTCGGCGGACGCGTGGCCGGACTAAGCCTCCGCCACTCCGTGACCTTCAGCTTCTTGCTGGGCGTGCTCACCCTCACCGCCGCCACCTTCTACAAACTCCTTGGCCAAGGCGCGGAAATGTTCGAAGCCCTCGGCACCCAAAACATTCTCATCGGCATTTTCGTGGCCTGGCTCTCCGCTTGGGTGGCCGTCAAAACCATGCTCGCCTACCTGAAACGCCATGGGCTGGAGATCTTCGGATTCTACCGCATCGCCTTGGCCGTCATCACCACCCTCCTGCTGCTCAACAACATCATCTCGCCCTGATCCGCGTGACATGACCACCATTCTGCTGACCATTTTTCCCGTCTTCGGACTCATCCTCCTCGGGGTGTTTTTGCGGAAAATCGGGTTCATGAACCCGGAGATGGAAAACGCCATCAACCGCCTCTGTTATTGGGTCTGCCTGCCGGTGTTCATCACCTGGCGCATGGCCACCGCCCCCGCCATCGACGACCGCGCCCTGCAAAGCATTCTCGCATTGTTCATCGTCACCGCGGGCATGGTGATCCTGGGCGTGTTGCTGACGCACATCCTGCGGCTGCCCCCGAAATCCCGGGGCACCTTTTTGCAGGCGGGGTTTCGCGGCAACCTCGCCTATGTCGGCATTCCCGTCATCGTTTTCGCCCTCCGGGATCAGGGCGAAACCCAACAAGCCGCCGGAGAAAGCCTGGCCGTGCTCACCATGGCGCCCATCGTGCTACTTTACAATCTCCTAGGGGTCATGGCCCTGGAATGGGACCGCCGCCACCAAAGCACCCATCATCCCGTCAAAGTCTGGGCCAAATCCACCCTGCGCAATCCCTTGATCATCGCCTGCCTTCTCGGCCTCGTCTGGAATTTCACCCGCATTCCCACCCCCTCCCTCATCGAACGCATGGCCACCCCCATCGGTGCGGCCGCCTTTCCCCTGGCCCTGCTCGCCATCGGCGCCCGCATCGCCTCCCTGCCCTGGAAACACGCCGGACGCGGCGTCGCCGGGGTATGCCTGATCAAAAATTTCCTCGCCATCCCCCTCGCTCTCGGCGCCTGCCACCTCCTCGGTGTCGACGAACTCACCCGAATGGTGGTCCTCATCCTCGCCACCGTCCCCACCGCCGTCGCCTCTTACGTCTTGGTGGACCAATTGGACGGCGACCGGGATCTCGGCGCCGCCACCATCGCCGCCACCACCCTCGCCTCCGTACTCAGCCTCTCCGCCGCCCTTTGGTTGGTGTAGGGGGGTGAACATGCTCAAATTCGTTCCTTTCATCTTGAACGCCCTGTATATCCTTGCCTGCTGGTGGATGTTCCTATCCGGCCGCTTTTTCATGGGGATTGCTCTGTTGTGTTTGTATTTTCTCGTGTTTTTACTCTACTTTTTACTTTATTGGCTGCCTGGTTATTTGAAGGCAAAGAATGAACATGGGCGTCCCGTCCCTCCTTTGACACTGGCCATGGGACAAAATGATACTTTCATGAAAGGTGTATTAGGGAAATCGAACAGAAAAGAGACGAAAATGCGAAAAACCCTTTCCGGAAATGAGGATATGGGTCCAGGGGGGGGCTGACTCACCGGCAGAGAACTCATCCTGCAACTGAAATAATCCGTGCAAATCCGTGCCCATCCGTGGTTCCTTCCAAACTCAATACCGACCCACAAAAACGCACGCCGGGGTGACCGGCGCGCGGAGGGAGGAGAATAAGATGGATTCCGTGGAGGGCGACAAGCGATGTTGCCGCCCTCCACGGATATCACACGCGACGGCGGCGGAAGATCGCCAACGCCATGAGACTGAGCCCCACGAGAAGGAGGGTGGAGGGTTCGGGGATGGCCACAAATGCCAAATCACCAGTGTTGTGGTTGAAACTCCAGGTGTTGCCAACATTGTCAATGGAGCTGAAGCTGTTCCCACTGTCAAGGGTAGCCAGATAATTGCCGCCGATGCTGATGGTGCTGAAGCCGCCGCTAAAGCTGTCGAAGTTGAACAGGTTGAAGTTGGCGCTGTTCAGCAACATGGCGCTGACATCGACGCTCATGGTACCGCCATAGGTCAGCAGTCCACCCACGTCCACCGCATCATACTGGCTGCCGCGAAGCAGTCCCGCGATTTCCATCAGCGTGTCGGTCCCCAAGGTGAGGTCTCCTCCAAAGGTCAGCAGACCGGGGCTGTTGCCGGGGGACAAAATCCCCGCGATCGTCGTGTTTCCGTTGATGAACCCGGAACCGCCCAGGGTCGCGCCGGCGGCTACGGTGACCGCGCCGGGACCCGACAGGGAACCGTTGATCAAGAGGATGCCGGCGTTTACACTGGTTGTCCCAGTATGGCTGACGATCCCCGATAGTTCCAAGGTCCCATCTCCGCTCTTCAGGAAATTGCGGATGCCACCGGTTTCGCCGATGTCTCCGCTGATTTGGTAAGCGCCCAATCCAAGGGTCTCAAAGGTGACGGTCGCCGCGTTCATTGCCACTGGGCCTGAAAGGGTCAGCGCATTGGCTCCGTCAAACCCGATGCCGCTGCTCAACACGAAGGCGTTGCCGAGCACGATGTTCGGATTCAAGGCTGTGAATACGTTTCTGGACCCGAGGTTCGCGGTACCCGTGCCAAGCGCCTGGTTGTGTCCCACGCCAATGCCAATCGCCCGGGCCTGCCCTCCCGCCGTGGTACTCAACCCGCCGGTAAAGGTGTTGGCCGCATGGAAATTGACCGAGGCCGTGGAGGCATTGTCCGTGTTGTTGATCGCGAGGGCAGCCCCTCCGCTGATCAACCCGTACAGGTCCAAAGTGCCTTTGGTAGCGTTGCCACCCATGTTGATGTTTCCACTTTGTGTGGTGATGTCGCCATTCAGCGTGAAGACCGCCGTATTCGATGTCACACCGCGCAGCGAACCGCCGGTGGTGCCAAACACAATATCGTTGTCCACGGTTTGGGTGGCACCAAATGAAAGCGTACCTCCATACACATTCATAGTGCCCGCACCCGAGATCGCGCCGTTGGCATTGATGGTCAAAGTCGCACCCGAATGAATAAACGCGTCCCCGAACTGGTTGTTGACGTTGGAGAGCAAAACCACCGCGCCACTCAGATGCAGCGCTCCGCTTGTGCTCAGCCCCAATCGGGTCCCGATACCAAAGGTTCCTCCGGAGAAATAGAACTCGTCGGTGCCGCTGGCCAGGGTTCCGGTGGTTCCATTGATACTCCGGGTGTTGCTGGTGCCCCCGCCAATGATGCCTCCACTGGCCACCGTCAGGGTTTGCCCGGCCCCGATGGTGATCAGGGTCGAGTTATTCCCCAGCGTGGTGCGCATGGAGTTGATGGTTAAATCCGAAGCCAGATTCACGCTGGCAACCTGATCGAAAACCACGTTGGTTGCGCTGGTCCATCCGGCGGTGTTGGGGTCAGAGCCCGCACCGACCAACACCTCGTTGGTGGTGTTGGCGATGACGTTGTTGGAGCCATCGAGGGAGGCGAAGGTGTTGGCGTTGAATGTGGCCCATCCGCCGATCAGGCCGTGGGTCAGCGTGGGAGCCGTGGTAAAGGTGGTGGTCCCGGTGCTGGTGAAGTTCAGCGTGGAACCGGCCGCACGGCTTGCCAGGCTGGCGATGGTCAGGGTTTGGCTGGCGGAGGTGTTGATGGTGCTGCCGCCCGCTTGCAAGTTCAAAGCCCCAATGGAGGTGCTTACCGTGGTCACCAGATTCACACCGCCGAAGTTCGTGCCCCCGAGGGTGACAGGGGCGGCACTGCCCAGCGCCCCCGCGTTGGAGAGCGTCAGGGTGCCGCCACCCCGCGCCGTGACGCCCGAAGTGCTGGCGATGGAACCAGTAAGTGTCAAACCGCCGCGATTCACGGTGGTGAAGCCTGTGTAGGTGTTTACACCGGACAGGGTTTGGGTGTTGGTGCCCAATTTCACAAGATTTACGGCCACCGTGCCCCCATCGCTGATCACCCCGGCGTAACTGCGGTCCGTTCCGGTGGTGTCAATGCTTAGGGTGTTTGCACTACCCGTGGCATTGCCCTGAATGTTACCGCCGGTCGTGCCGCCTGTGGCGAGCCCCCGGACGGTCACATCGCGCCCATTCATGTCAAACAGGACCCCGCTGTTGTTCGCCAAGGTCAGCAACCCAAAAGGGGTGCCGGGCAATACCGCCGATGAGCCCACGCGAAGGGTGCCTTGGTTCACCGTCAGCCCCCCGGAATAATTCGACATGTTTCCGTCGAGAATCACCAGCGAGCCACTTCCCGCACCGCCATGGGTTAAACCCCCAACGTTTCCCGTATCCCCGTTCACGGTCAAGGTGACCGTGGAAGCCCCGGAGATGGCACTGTTGACGGTGAGGGTTCCGCCGTTGGTGACCCCAATGCCGCCGCTGCCGGTCAGGGCAATCGCGCGGCTGGTGGAAAAGGTCGGGGAAACCGCGGATGAGGTGAACTGCAGAGTCCCGCCACCACTCAGCGCCAAGGTATTTGTGGCCTGACCAAGGGCCGTGTCATGGATCACGGTCAATGAACCAGCACTAGTCAGGGAAATGACCTGGTTTCCGCCAAAATCGTTCCCGGCATTGGAAAGGTAAATGTCCCGGGTCCCCGTCCGCGTAAAAGATCCCGCACCGGTCAAAATCCCGGAATAGATGATGTCACCGCCACTGCCATTGTTCAGCCGGTTGCCGGCGACATCGTTCAACTGGATGCCGCGGGATATGGTGATGTTTCCATTATTAGATGAATCGAGTCCACCACCATTTAAGGTAATCGTCCCCGCACCCAGGGTGCTGTTTCCCGTGGCCGCCACGTTCACGGAAGTGCGCACAATTCCGTCGGATATCACCAAGGATGTGAAACTGTTGGAGCCGCTGGAGAGGGTCAAGGTCCCCGCCCCGGTTTTATTCAGGCTGTTTCCGGCGAGAACACTGCTGATCGTCGCGGCGCGGTTGATGACCTGAATGTTGGAAACCCCGCCCGTCGCACTCAGGGTGACGGTGTTGCCAGCCAGGGTCCAATCATGGCTTGCGACAGTCGAATCCTCAAAGACCAGATGCCCGATGGTGCCGCTCCACAACCCGCCCGGATCATTGGTAATGCTACGGTTGCCGGTGATGTTGAAGGTGAAGTACGCGGTGGAATCCGCGCCGTTCGCCACCGTGCCGCCCAGCCAATTGGCGGAGTTGGACCAAGAGCCGGCTTCCGTATTCCAGGTGCCGTCGGCAGCCTGGAGGGACAGGGGGGCGATGCAAAGAACCAAGGCAAGTAAAAGAAAACGCTTTACGTTCATAGAGGATTTCTCAGGTGTGTTGTTGGGTTCATGGTGCCCTGAAAACTGTGATCAGGGCTATTCATAATCCTGCGCATAATATACCCGATCCGCATTAGGAAGCATACCCGTCTTGGGGACAAATGATTTTATCCCCGGAGACATTTTAACTTTTCCCGGAGCGGAGGCTTGGTTGATTTCCTGCGAATATTCCCTCCCCAAAAATCCGTGCCCATCCGTGCCCATCCGTGGTTCCTTTTTCAAGAGGTCAGAAGGAGAGAAGGAGAGAAGGAGAGAGAAAACGGATCAAAATTATGATCGGGAGTCTGACTACGACCGAAATAAAGCATTCCCAATTCCAATCGCAATCCGAATCACAACCCAAGATCAGTGGCCATCAGTGTAATCAGTGGTTGGTTCCCTGCGGATGCTACGCCGACCTGCGGATATTCACTACCCCAAAAAGGCTTGACATGACGCCACGACAGAGGGCACGTTAGATGACAACATGAAAACAAAGATCTCCCCCTTAATATTCTGCGTCATCACTCTGATGATGCCATCCTGTGCGCACAAACAAAGACACGCACACGATGGGAAAAAGGCGGATAAAGCTCATATCGAGGTTGTGCCAGACAAATACAAGGAAGTGAACGGGGTGTCTTTGCACTTTGAGGGCTGGGAGGAGCGGCATGGATCCAGTAGAGTGAAATGTCGTCTCGTCAACCAATCCGATGCCACGGTGTACTTCACTGGATACGGAATTCCATCTCCTTGGTATCGGATACAGAAGGCGGAAAATGGCGCGTGGATCGAACACAATGTAGGTTGGTTTTGTGGCACAGGTCTTCGGACACCAGCGTTGCCTTCGGGTAAATCGAGTGTATTTTGGGTGTTTTTTCCGGAAAATACCGAGGTGATTCGTGTTGGCCTGACCTTCTCATCAAATCAATTCGACCCGGAAGAAAAAGATGTCGATATTGTATGGACAGACGAAATTACAGCGCCCCCATGAACGCGATACGATCTATCATCTTCGCTGCGGGAATCGGCTTCATCATCTTTGCCGGAGGTTTACTCGGGATGATTTGGTACAACGCATGGTGGGTTTGGCGGATAACCCCAACGCCCCCTTTCACTCGCTATCTTTTACCAGAGCGTTTCGTCGGATACCACACGATTCGCTTTGAAATGATCTGCTGGGCAACCGCGACCTTGTTTCTACTCGCATGGTTGGTTTGGAGCATGTTAAACAGAACAATCCTGAAGCACCAACAAACAAAAAACAAATGAAATAACCCGTGCAAATCCGTGCCCATCCGTGGTTCCTTCTCCTCAAACCCAAAGCCAAAACCCAAGATCAGTGTAAATCAGTGTTTTCAGTGGTTGATTTTTCAGAGCCATGGGGATCAGTGGCCTTGTGGGACAAAGTTTAAGACAAAGCTTGAGACAAAGTTCAATGTCCAAAACCCATCGCGATTTCAACTTGTGATTGGCATCACACGGTATAAGAAAACAGGCAACCTCCCTCTTTTCACTTTTTCAGAAAGATTTTTATGTGCGGTATTTGCGGTTTTACCTGGAATGACGAAGCCTTGGTGCATCGGATGACGGAACAACTGGCCCATCGGGGCCCGGACCAACATGGCATCCATTGCGAAGACAAGGTCTCCCTCGGCCATCGGCGTCTGAGCATCATCGACCTCTCGGAGATGGGCCGACAACCCATTGCCAACGAAGACGGCAATGTCATCGTGGTCTTCAACGGCGAAATCTACAACTTCGCCGAAATCCGCGTCAAATTGGAGGCCAAAGGCCACGTGTTCCGGGGACACTCGGACAGCGAAACCATCGTGCACGCCTTCGAAGAATACGGCAAGGACTGCGTCAACCACTTCCAGGGCATGTTCGCCTTTGCCGCCTGGGACCGCACCACCGGCGAATTGTTTATCGCCCGCGACCGCATCGGCATCAAACCCCTTTATTACGCGGTCGTCAAAGGCCAACTGCTCTTCGCCTCCGAAATCAAATCCCTGCTCGAACACGATCAACTGGAGCGCCGCCTGAACCGTCAGGCCCTCTATCACTACCTCGGACACGAATTCGTTCCCGCGCCCATGACCATGTTCGAGGGCATCCACAAATTGCCCGCCGGCCATACCCTGAGCTGGAAAAACGGCGACATGAACATCGAGGAATGGTGGGACCTGAAATTTGAAGAGCCCCCCACCCTCACCGACCCCGAGGAAGCCGTGCGTCAAGTACAGGAACTGCTCGAAGACGCAGTCAAATCCCGCCTCGTCAGTGATGTGCCCCTGGGCGCGTTTTTGTCCGGCGGTCTCGACTCCAGCGCCATCGTGGCCATGATGCGAAAGCACGTCACCGGCACCCTCCGCACCTTCACCATCGGCTACGAAGACAAAAGTTTCAGCGAATTGGACTACGCGAAAACCGTCTCCGACCGGTTCGGCACCGAAAGTCATATCCTCATGGTCAACGAAATGACCCCGGAACTCATCGAGAAATCCATCTGGCATCTCGACGAACCCATGACCGACCTCTCCTCCATTCCCCTGATGCTGCTCTGCGAAAAAGCCAAACAGGATGTCAGCGTCATCCTCAGCGGCGAAGGCGGCGACGAGGTTTTCGCGGGATACGACCGCTTCAAGGCTTCGAAAATGAACCGCATGTATTCCACCCTCCCCAAGGTAATCCGGGAAAAAATGGTGGCCCCGCTTTTACTGGCCATGCCCGACCGCCCCCAGAAAAAAGGCACGGTCAACATGCTCAAACGCTTCGTCGAAGGCAGCCTCCTCCCCGGAGAGGCGGAACAGATCCGTTGGCAGTTTTTCCTCTCCAAATCCCTGGAGGAAAACCTCTTCAGCGACGCCTTCCGCGCCGACGTCAATTTCGACCCCTTCGGCCCCCTGCGGACCTGCCGACAAAAATGCCATACCCGCGACCGCCTCAACGCCGAATTGTACACCGACACCCGCTTCATCATGGTCGACAGCGTCCTCATGAAAGTTGACAAAATGAGCATGGCCAGCGCCCTCGAAGTCCGCGTCCCCTTCCTCGACTACCGCCTCGTCGAATGCGTGGCCCGCATGCCCGGCAGCCTCAAGCTCAAAGGCATGGAAACCAAACACATTTTCCGCAAAGCCCTCGAACCCTATCTGCCCAAACACATCGTCTATCGCGGAAAACAAGGCTACAGCCTGCCCGTCAAACACCTGCTGCGCAATCAGTTGAAAGACTATATGACCGAATTGCTGATGGACTCGCCGGTCATTCGCGAAAACATGAACCCCGGCTATGTCGAACAATTGATCCAAGAACACGTGGAAATGAAACACAACCACAACCACGTCCTCTGGGGCATGATCAACACCGCCATCTGGCATCGCCGCTTTTTGGAGACCTCCCATGTCCAATGACATCGAAGTCAAAACCAACGAAAACGAAGAAGCCCAATTCAAAGTCAAGGGACAAAAAAAGGGCGGGTTCGCCACCTACCGCGCCCTCGTCCATGGCGACCAGTCCATGGGGAAAGTCATCCTCGGCGAATGCCTGACCCTGTTTTTTGGCGGCATCCCCGGTGCCCTCGGACTCCTGCTCCGCGCCAAACTGTACCCCCTCATGTTCCCCCACATCGGACGCAAGGTGATCTTTGGCCGCAACCTCACCCTCCGCCACACCCATAAAATTCATCTCGGCGACAACGTGGTCATCGACGACAACGCCGTCATCGACGCCAAAGGCGTCAACAACCGCGGCATCGAAATCGGCGACGGCGTCTACATCGGACGCAACACCATCGTCTACTGCAAAGGCGGCAATATCAAACTCCGAGACCGCGCCAACCTCTCCTCCAATTGCCAGGTCTTTTCCTCCAACGACCTCACCATCGGCGCCGGCTGCATGATCGGCGCCTACAGTTACCTCCTCAGCGGCGGCGAATACGACCACAAAAGCGAAGTCCCCTTCGCCGATCAAGACGGCATGGAAACCAAAGGCCCCTGCGTCCTCGGCGACAACTGCTGGCTCGGCGCGCGTGTCACCGTCCTCGACGGCGTCACCATCGGCGAAAACAGCGTCCTCGCCGCCGGCGCCGTGGTCACCAAGTCCTTCCCCGCCAAGTCCATTGTCGGAGGCGTTCCCGCGAAGGAGATCGGCTGACATGCCCTCCCCCGTGGCCCATTTTTCCATGGGCGCCTTTTTGTGGTTTTTTCTCAAAGACCACATGGGCGCCGGATGGCAGCGCACCCGACTGCCGCGTTGGACCCTGCTCGGCCTGTTTTTGCTTTTTTCCATCCTCCCCGACTTCGACGCCGTCCTCGGCATCCTCGCCGGGGACATGTACCGCTTCCACAACCAACAATCCCACTCCATTTTCTTCGGCATCCTCGTTTCAGCCGTCTTGGCCGTCGGACTCCACGCCCTACTCAGGGTCATGAGCTTTGCCCGATTCCCCGAAGTCTCCCGCAAAAAGTGGATTTTCGTCATCTGCCTTTCCTACCAACTCCATTTGCTCATGGACCTTTTCACACACGGAAGAGGCTTGCGCCTGTTTTGGCCCCTCACCTCCGAACGCGTCCCCGCCCCCGTCGAACTATTCGTGGGACTGCGCTGGTCCAAAGGCATTTGGTCCTCCGCCCATTGGCTCACCTTGGCCAACGAACTGCTCTTTTCCCTGTGTTTGTTTTTGATTTGCCTGCTTGCTTCCCGCAGACGTTCCCGCTAAACAATTCCACATTCCATGTCCCCATGGGCAAACTTTCACAAACAAGCATTCATACACGCAGGAGAAACACATGAAAATTTTGGTTACAGGCGGCACCGGGTTCACCGGAAAAGCATTGGTCAAACGCTTGCTCGACGACGGGCACGAAGTCGTGGCCCTCGACTATAAAGAAGGCCTCAAAACCCGCGAACTCAGCGACTGGGGCGCCAAAGTCGTCATCGGCTCGGTCACCGACGCCGAAGTCGTGAAATCCTGCATGGAAGGCGTGGACGTCGTCCAGCACCTCGCCGCCGCCTTCCGCGAAATGAACGTGCCCGAATCCCATTACGACGACGTCAACGTCGGCGGCACCCGCACCGTTCTCGCCGCCGCCGAAGCCGCGAAAGTGAAAAAGTTCATTTATTGCTCCACCTGCGGCGTCCACGGCAACGTCGAAAACCCGCCCGGGGACGAAACCTCGCGCATCGATCCCGCCGACTATTATCAACGCACCAAATACCAGGCCGAACCCCTGGTGGTGGAAGCCGCCGCCCGCGGTCTCGACGCCACCATCCTCCGCCCCGCCGCCATTTACGGACCCGGCGACCCCGAGCGCTTCCAAATGATCTTCCGCAAAGTCAAACAGGGCAAATTCCCCATGTTTGGCGACGGGAAAACCCTGTATCACCCCCTGTACATTGACAATCTCGTCGACGCCCTCGTCCTCGCCATGGCCCCGGAAAAAGGAAAAGGCGAAGCCTACCTGATTGCCGACGAAGATTACGTCGAAATCGAAGACCTCGTCAAACGCGCCGCCAAAGCCCTCGGCGTGGAAGTCAAAATCCCCCATTTCCCCGTGCTCCCCGTGGTCATTGCCGGACACGTCTGCGAAAAAATCTGCAAACCCCTCAAGATCGCCCCCCCCATTTTCCCCCGCCGCGTCGACTGGTATCGGCAAAACCGAGCCTTCAAAATCGACAAAGCCAAACGAGATTTCGGGTACAATCCAAAAGTAGGTCTCGACGAAGGATTGAAAAAAACCGCCGATTGGTATCGCGAAGAAAATTTAATTTGAACGCAAAGTATTCAGTTTTTTGGTTTACATTCACCATTCTGAAATTTCAAAAAAAGTTGAAAATACATGCGAAAAAAGTTGAAAATAAATCAGCATAACTTCATTTTATTTTTGACATAAACATATTGATAGGTATGAAAAAACTATTCCCGTGATCCGGCTGCCTTTGGGCCCCTCACAAATCAGTGCGCGAACTAACGTGCATTCACCCCCCAAAAGTACTTATATGAAGAAAATCCTTCTTTTCTTATCACCCTTGTTGATTGTCGCATACATGACCGGTTGCTCGCTGGATGATTCCAACAGCGCCGAGTTGACGGACATTGACTTGTCCGAGTTGGACCTTGAAGCCGCCGAACAGGCCATCCGAGAAGCCATTGGTGGCGGAGGCGGTTCGATCATCAACAATACCGGAGAAAGTATTGATTTGAGGCCCGACCTCTCCAACGTCACCTTCCTGCACGCGAACGTTTCCAAATGGCCGGTAACCTCCAACCTGCCCAAGGTGACCGTTTCCGGCGGCACCATCTCCATGCCCTACGACAAAGCCCGCGTATGGCCGGGTCGCAACACCGCCGGCGCCAACGTGAACGCCAACCCCTGGATTCTGGTCAAGCAAGACGGCAGATGGTATGCCGCAACCTGGGAATGGCTGCGCACCGGACAGACCGCAAAAAGTTCAAGTTCCGTGGAAGGCGGCCACATCGGCCAAAGCCCGCTGAACAATTTCCGCCCCCAATCCGGCCAAGTGTACGGGTTCATGGTGAGCGGACTTGCGCGCAGCGGTGTTCGCAACGTGCAAGAACGGACCAACGTGGTCATGGTTCGCTGGCCCTAATCCGATACATCATTCAATTCACCCAAATTTTGGGTCCGGATTGAAACTTCAAAAACCGCGCCTCAGGAGGCGCGGTTTTTTTGTGTCCCGCTTTTCGACGAATTTCAAACGAATTTTCCGCAAGGCGTTTGGTTTACAATTACATTCAAAAGGTTGACAATAAGATGGGATATACCGGAAATAAAGTTTGGAATACAAGCGAAAGAATTCTAAAAAAAGTTGTTTTACCTTTTGACATGAGTTCGTCGCCATGTATGTAAAAGTTATTCCTTGATACACTCGACCTGCCGAGCGCATCACATATAAGCCCCCGTTCCTATATTGTACATTTAACCTCACGAAAGTACCCTCTATGAAGAAATACCTCCTTTATCTGTCGCCCTTGATCATTGCAGCCTACATGACCGGCTGCTCGCTGGATGACTCCAGTAGCGCGGAATTGACCGACATTGATTTGTCCGAGTTGGATCCCGAAGCCGTGGAACAAGCCATCCGGGAAGCCGCCGGCGGCGGCGGTGGCGGCGCCATCATCAACAACACCGGAGAAAGCATTGACTTGAGGCCCGACCTCTCCAACGTCACCTTCCTTCATGCAAACGTTTCCAGTTGGCCCATCACCTCCAACCTCCCCAACGTCACCGTCGGCGGCGGCATGATCTCCCTGCCCTTCGACAAAGCCCGCGAGTGGCCTGGTCGCAACACCGCCGGCGCCAACGTAAACGCCAATCCTTGGATTCTCGTCAACCAGGGCGGACAATGGTATGCCGCAACCTGGGAATGGATGCGCACCGGCCAAACCGCCAAAAGCTCAAACTCCGTCGAAGGCGGCCACATCGGCCAAAGCCCGCTCAACAACTTCCGTCCGCAGTCCGGACAAGTTTACGGATTCATGGTCAGTGGACTTGCGCGCAGCAACGTCCGCAACGTCCAGGAACGGACCAACGTGGTCATGATTCGCTGGCCGTAAGCCGGTTTATCATTCATTCCGCCCGAAACATCGGGCCGAATCAAACCTTCAAAACCGCACCTCTCCGAGCTGCGGTTTTTTTACAATCGGAAGCCTCATCCCCGCATCTTCCGAGCGTCGGAAGAAATGTTTCAAAACATTCCGAGCGTCGGAAGAATATTTTCAACACGTTCCGAGCGTCGGAAGAATATTTTCAACACGTTCCGAGCGTCGGAAGACGGTCCAAAACGAAACCCGAAACCAGCAACAAGCAACCCGAAACCAGCAACAAGTAACAAGCAACCAGCAACAAGTAACAAACAACTGAAAACCAACCCTGCATCAGTGTGAATCAGTGTCCATCAGTGGTTTCCTCTCCTCTCTGCCCCCTTCGCCCTCACCAGTGCCTAAAGGCACGGGTATGAAGCCGGATAAATCCGGGACTCCAAAGCTTATGCTTTCGAAACTCTGCGGGCTTCCAGCACCACCGGGCTTCCGAAAAACCGGGTCAGTCCGACGGGTTTGGCGAGCGCTTCCAAAAATTTACTGACTCCGGGACGCTTCAACATCCGGTGCAATACCATCGGCCAGAAAAACTGGGGATGGCGTTGTACTTCGAATCCTTCCGCTTCGAAGGCCTCGCGAACTTCCCGGTGTGAAAACAGCGTGAAGGTACGGGTGTTTTTCTCGATTCCTTTTTTCAGGCCGAACAGGGCGTCGGCCAGAAAGTTGACGCTTTGCTTGGCGGGATAATCAATGATCACCCGCTTGTCCGCCACCCGACACAGTTCTTTGATCAGGACTTTCCACTGCTCGCAGTGCGGCAATAGCCGAAAGGAAATGACCACGTCCATGGAGCGGTCCCCGTGCGGCAATTCCAAATGGTTGGCGATTTCGAAGGGCGTGTCCGGCGGCAAACGCTCCCGACAGGATTCGGCGCTACCGGTGACCAGCACCTCGAACCCGCGTTCCCGGAGGACGGATTCAGTTTGACCGTGTCCGCCACCCACGTCCAAGGCTTTCCCGCCCGCGGGCAACCCGTCCAGGGCGGCCCGGAGTTCGCGGGACTGCACGTCCAGCAGCCATTGACCGGCGGGACCCGCGAAACGTTTCGCGTAGTCGTCGTTGGCGGTTTCAATGTCAGCGGTTTCGGGGAAATTGGCGGGAGGGGTGGTGGAAATGGGATCGGGCGCTTCAGTGGGGTCCATGGGATGTCCGGTTATTCGGCGTTGAGCAAAGGGGTGTATACGGCTTTGAGTTGTCGGGTATAGTTGCCGAAATTGTAGGTTTCGTCAATCAAATGCCGCCCTTTTGCGGCCAGGGAGGCGCGCGGCTCAGGGTTCAGCGCCAAGGTGGCAATGGCTTCGGCAAAGGCTTTGGCATTGGGGGCGGCAAAGACGGCGGTTTCTTCGTTGAGAATCAGGCGGTTTGCTTCCAGGTCCGTGGCCACAATGGCTCCACCCGCTTTGAGATAGTCGAGCAGTTTCAGCGGGGTGTTGTTCCCGGAAATGCGGGGTGACAACAGGATATCGGATGCGGCCAGATAATCGGGCAGCGCGTCGGGATTGACTTTGCCGAGAAAACGCACGGATTCGGCCACGCCTTCGCGCGTCAGCAATTCCCGACGTTCCGCGATCTCGGCATCCGTTCCGCCGATAATGCAAAACTGCAGCTTGGGCGCGGTCCGCACGGCTTCGGGGATGGCGGCAAACAACAAATCGATTCCCTGATAGGTCGCGAACGAGCCCACGTAGGTGGCCAGCACCTCCTCCGGGTCCGCCTGCAGCTCCTCCCGCAATTTGCGGGTGGCCTCGGCATCGGCCTCCCGCAGCGACGAGGGGATGTCACAAATATGGGCACAGGGCGTTTCGGCGGAGATGCCCCGCACCTGGGCCTCCAAACCCGCGCCGGTGGCAATCACGGCATCCGCGCGGCGGATGGTGAAGTTTTCCACTTTCGCGTATAACCACATCACCAGATTCACGAGCGCGTTTTTCCCCTTGTAGGAACCGGGATCGGAATGTTTTTCGTAAATCAGCTTTGTTTTGTGTTTGCGGGCCAGGAAGCTCCCGAAAAATCCGGCGTCCTCCACCCCGTGGACCACCGCGTAGGTTTGGGATTTCATCAGTTTCCGACCCAGCAAATACAATTTGAAATCAAACATCAGCTTCCAAAACGACGGTCCGATGGACAGGGACTTCACCCCTTTGTAGCCGGAGACCCGGTGAAGGGTCACTCCCGGAATTTCCACGTCCTCGCCAAACGGAAAGGTGATCAAATCCACCTCGTATCCCAGATCCGACAAGGCCATGAGATTGTATCGCACCCGGATGGGAGAGCCCCGCCATTGGAAAAAAGGTTGGGGCGATAAAAACAAAACCCGCTTGCTCATTTCGAGGCTTCCCGCTTCTGTTGACGATGGGCGAACATGCGCTTGCCCATCTCCGCCGCCGAATTGCGCCGCCCGATGCGGGAGAGCTGGCATTGCGGATCTTTAAGGGCTTTGCGAACGGAAGCTACGGGAGCCTCCCGGTCAAAATTCAGTTCCATGCGGATCCCGTAGGCACCCGCCCATTTTTCCTCGCCGGGAACCGGGAGGGGATCCGATCCCGCGAGCACGGGATATGCGGAAGCGCCCATCGCCTTGGGTTCCGGCCATCCCCGGCAGCGAAGGGCGGAATCGCCGATGTGCAAACATTCCCGGGCCGTCCCCAACAAGCCTTCCACCACCTTGGCGCGCGAAAACATCCACTTGCCCGGCGCCCAGGCCAGAACCGGGATCGCGCCCCGTCCATCCACATCCGCCACCACGTCGGCGGCGCGAAGTCCGTCATTCGGCACCGACGCCATGGTCAACGCCAGAATTTCCACCCGTTCCGCTGCCACGATCTGACGTCCGGCGAACACATGGATTTCTTCAGACCCCCAGGAAATGCGCACTGCCTCTTCCTCGTCGCAGGGCGAAACCTTGAAAGCCTCAGGCAATCCGTGAGAGCCGTCCCTAAGCGCGGCAAACCAATTAAAATCACGCCCTTCGGTCAAAAACACCGCGCAGGCCGCTGCGGGCGAATTCGCGGCATGTCGCAAACGTTTCACGGTTCCGGTCAACAGGACCGCCGGATCGTGATCAGGGTAAACATGTACATGGGTGTCGGCAAGCAGTTGCATGAAATTCTCCGCGATGATGTGGGCGAATTCCCCATACCCGATCTTCCGGATGATGACACGAAAAAACACGCGCTTCCCGGTCTTGTCTGCCTTCTTTGCAAATATCTCACGGATTCAGGCAAGAATTCAGAGAAGGATTCCTTGACTAAACCCTTCCCATTTGGAAATACGTTGTCACCAACCTGAAAACAAAATCCACGTGTACACCGGGCAATGCCAGAAAACCATTTTTGCATTTACCGCCCGACTCTAACGGGGATGAGCAATATTTATGAGTCCTTCTCCCAAACTTTCCGTCGTCCTTCCGATTTACAATGAATCCGAAGCCATTGTGCCCGTGTTGCGCGAACTCGCGGAGGTGTTGGTGCAGGGGTTTCCCGATGCCTGGGAGGTGCTGGCGGTGGATGACGGTTCCTCGGACGATACCGCCGAACGCATTCGGGACGTGTCCGCGGACTTTCCCGGCATTCGCTTGGTCTCCCTGGAAAAAAACGTCGGCCAAAGCGGGGCTTTGTGGATGGGCTTTCGGGAAAGCCGCGCGGAATGGATTGCCACTTTGGATGCGGACGGGCAAAACGACCCCGCCGATTTGCCCAAGCTTTGGGCGCAAAGGGCGGATGCGGACGCGGTTTTCGGGTATCGGGCCGTCCGCAAAGATACCTGGTCCAAACGAAAAGGCAGCAAATTGGCCAATGGGGTGCGCAATCTCATCCTCCGGGAGGAAATCCGCGACACGGGCTGCGCGGTGAAAATTTTCAAAAAGTCGCTCACGGAACGCCTCATGCCTTGGAATGGCATGCACCGCTTTTTCGGTTCTTTGTTCCGGATGCAGGGCGCCCGCATCGTGCAGGTCGCGGTCAACCACCGCCCGCGTACCGCCGGGACCAGCAAATACACCAATTGGGGTCGTTTGAAAAAAACCGTGCGCGACCTCTTTGCCATGCGCTGGCTGCGGGATCGCTACGTGCATGTGCAACTTCGTTCACCCGCAAACGAAGCGTAAATCATGCTCCCCGCCGAAACCGCGTTTCTGGAAACGCTTTCTTCCAGTCTGTCTGAAAAGCGCTTTGTCAAACTCGTGCTCAGCCGTCCGCGTCAAGCAAGCGCGGGACCGAACGACGCGAAACAAATCCGGGCGAGGAACATTCACCTGCGTGGCGAGGAGATGCTGTCGCTGGTGACCCGCTTTCCGACCCGCGAGGAAACCCACAACCTGACGCACCCGGACGGAATCTCCTTTCTCCACGCGCAGTTGAACACCCACTTCCGCAGCGCCCATTTGTTTACCGAAACCGAAACCCTGCAACTGGATTACAGTAAAAAGGGCAAGCCGATGCTGAAGCGGACCCGGGAGACCGCCCCGGCCAAGGAAGCGCCGACTTCCCGGAGCGAACATGATCGGCAAAAACGGCGGTACATCCAAACGGACGCGGCTTGGCTCATGGAAATGGGGGTGACCCATTCCAAGCACGAGATTTTCCCCACCATGTCCAAAAAATGGAAGCAAATCAATAAATTCGCGGAAATCCTGTCCGGGATTTTCGGCAAACTGCCCCCAAATGACGACGAGATGCACGTCATTGATTTTGGCTGTGGACGGGGTCTGCTCACCTTCGCAACCTACGAACTGTTGCGGGATCATTTTGGGGACAAGGTCCGCGTGACCGGGGTGGAACTCCGCGAACATCTGACCCGGGAAGCGGAGAACACCGCCCGCAAACTGGGCATGGACGGGCTTCGCTTTGAAGCCGGTGACATTGCCGACTATGCCACGGGAACCCTCACCGGCATGATCGCCCTGCACGCCTGCGACACGGCCACGGATCTGGCCTTGTTCTCAGGCATCAACGCCAAGGCCGACTTTCTCATCTGCGCCCCCTGCTGTCACAAGGAAATCCGCCCACAAATGACGGTTCCGTCCCCTCTGAACGCGGTAACCCGCCACGGCATTCATCTCGGACAGGAGGCGGATATGGTGACTGACGCTCTGCGGGTGCTTTTTCTCGAATCCCGGGGATACGACACCCAGTTGTTTGAATTCATCTCCCTCGAACACACCGCCAAAAACAAAATGATCCTCGCCGTGAAAGGCAAAGGCGACCCGGACGCATTGGCAAAGGCCCAAGCCCTGAAATCGTTTTACGGGATTGAACGCCACACGCTGGAAGAATTGCTTTTGGCTTGAGCTTATCCGCCCGACGCCCAGTAAATGCAGTACAAGACCACCGCGATGGTCGCGGCCAGGAAAATAATGCGGTTGCGGTGAACGTTCAGTTCCCAATTCACATTGCCGGGCTTGATCTTGATACCGGTGCCCAACTCAAAATAATCGTTGAATTTGGCTTTTTCCCGGCTGTGTACGGTGGGGGCGCTGAGTCCGTTGGATTCCATGCCACGGTTTTTCACTTTGACTTTGCGACCATGCAGGGGGCGTACCCAAGCGAATATTCCGTGACACAGGGCCACGCGGGCGGTGTCCGGTTGCACATAACGCCTTTCGGGATCAAGGGGTTCCAAGGATCTGGACTTGATCACCCGCCGCTTTTGGGCCACTACGACCGAGCGTTCGGGCTCGGTGTGCATTGTGGTGTTGGCGGGTTTTGTGTTCATAACGACTCAATATCTTGTATTATTGCAGGTAGGTCAAGAGATAAACCACCAAAATCGCGGTGGCGCCCAACAAGAGGGCAATGGGCAAACCCACGGCCAGGCCGACCAGCATCCATCCGGTAAAACCGCGTTCGTCAACGACCTCGTCCTCCGCTTCGGACGCGGCGGCGGCTTCGGGCGTCCATCCCAAGGCGTCCAGGCGGGCCAGGGTCTTGTTGAACTCCATTTTCAGGCCTTTGAGCTGATCGTGGGCGCGGGCGAGATCCTCGTCAAAATTTTCTTCTTCCCATTCGTTTTCGTCCAATTCCTCCAAACGATCCTGCAAGCCGGCAAAAATGGAGCGACTGTCGGTGTACAGGTCCGTGAGCCGGGCGGTGCGGATTTCTTCTTTTTCCAACAATACCTGGCTTTGGTGGAGACGTTGGCCGATGGATTTCTTTTCCTTGAGAAAATCAGCCTGCAAGGCGCGGATTTCCTCGAGGCTTTTTTTCTGGGCCTCGAGGTTTTCCCGCCGCTGGCGCAGGCGTTCCAGCTCCTGCGCGGTGGTGGCCACCTGGTCTTCCAGGCGGTCCCGCTGACGACTCATGCGCTCCAAATTGGATTCGGCCGCACGCCGGGCGGCGATGGGGTCGATCATGCCATCGACGCCTACGGTGCGCCGGGTCAAGTCCTCATCCACAAAATCGGTGTGTCGGCTCATGTTGTTTGGGGGCTCATGGGTTGCGGGCTCGTGGGTTGCGGGGCCTTGGTCGGGTCATGGATCAGGGAATGACCAGGGTTTGTCCAATGCGAAGACGGTTGGGGTTGACGTTGGGGTTGGCGTCCTGAATTTCGCGCCAACGGTGGGGCGTGTTGTACACGCGTTGGGAGATGACACTCAAATTGTCACCGGAACGGACCGTATAGGTCCGCGACGCGCTTTCCGAGGCGCCTTCCGAACTCGAAGTCCGGGTTTCGGTGCCGCCGCCGGTTTGGGTGCGCGTCTGGAGACGTTGTTTTTCCCGCCGAACCTCGGCCAGCTCGCGCTCCAGGGTTTCCAGTCGGGCGAGTTCCGCCGCGGTAGGGCTTTCGCCGCCGGCGTCCCCGCCGCGCCGCTCGCCATTCCGGCGACGGGCCTGCTCCAGTTCGAGGTTCAAACGGGCCACATCGGTTTTCCGGGCGTCCAATTCCGCCCGCACGGCATCCAATTCATCCCGCAACTCAATGACATCCGGCGGCTGCATGGCCCGGACGGAGGGATGATTGTCGACGATGCGGATGAGTTCCCGCTGAATCATGCGCTCCACTTCGATGGCGGTCTGCGGTTTTTCCGCCCCTTCCTCGCCCCCGCGCTTCTCCAAGTACCGTTCAAAATGGTAGATGGCGGAAACGGGGTTCCGACGAGTCTGGTACATGGTGCCCAACATCAGATGGGCGTAGGCAAAATCGGGATCTTTGCGAAGGCGCTCTTTGCAAAGGGCAATGGCGCCTTCCAAATCTTGGCGCTGCATCAATTCCGCCGCTTCGACCAGATCGGGATGACGCTTTTCTTCGGCGTCCGAGCCTTGATAGTTCCGACAACCGCCCGCACCCAGCAAAAGTCCGGCGAATAAGAAAAAAATGGAAGTGCGAAGGGGGGAAATCATGGGGCTCCCGTACCCAACGAATGGCCCTTTCGCAAGCGGAAAACACAATCCTTATTGACCGGGCAAAGCTTTCCCCAACCTATCCAACCCTTCTTCAAGCACTTGCGTCGGACAGCCAAAATTCAATCGCAAAAATCCCTTGGCGGCGCCAAAATCCATGCCGTTGGAAAGTCCGAGGCCGTGCGCCTCGAAATGGGCGGCGGGATGCTCGAAATCATAGGCGCGAAAGTCCAACCAAGCCAAATAGGTGGATTCCATGTGCGGCATGGTGACCTTGGGATGACGGGTGGCGAGGGTTTCGCGAATGAGGTCACGGTTGGTCCGCAAGACCTTCAGCATTTCCTGCCGCCAAGGCTCTCCGTGTCGATACGCGGCCGCACAACCGGTGTAGCCGAAGCAATTCACTTCGGTAATGACGCCGCGGCAGGCTTTGCGGAAGGCGTTCCGGAGTTCGGGGTTGGGGATGACGGCGTAGGCGCAGGCCAGTCCGGGCAGGTTGTAGGTTTTGCTGGGGGAGTAAAAGGCGATGGTGCGCCGGGCGGCCCGCTCGCCCAATGCCAGCATGGGCACGTGGGGCACGTCCTCGAAGATGAGGTCGCAGTGAATCTCGTCGGAGCAAATCCAAAGATCATGCCGCTCGCAAAAATCCAGCAACCATTCCAACTCCTCGCGGGAAAAGACCCGCCCCACCGGATTGTGCGGGTTGCAGAGGATGAAAAGGCGGGTGTCCGGGGTGACCGCCCTCTCCATGCCTTCCCGATCAAAGGTCCAGCGTCCGTTCTTCTCAATCAGGTCCGAGGTGATGCGCTTGCGATCCGAGAACACGGGCGCGGAGAGGAAGGGGGGATAAACGGGGGTGTTGACCATGACGCCGTCCCCGGATTTCCCGGAAGCCCGGCAAACGAGGTTCAATCCCTGCACCAGCCCCGGCAGCCAAACCAGCTCCCCGGCATCGACGCCTAGTCCGTGACGGCGTTGCAAATAGGCCAGGGTTTCCGTTTCCGCTTCCCGGGTCGGTACCGTGTAGCCAAACACGCCGTGGTCCACCCGGTCCCGGAGCGCATCGATGACTTCCGGCGGGGAAAAGAAATCCATGTCCGCCACCCACATGGGGAGGATTTCGCGGTCTTCGTATTTCTGCCATTTCAAACTGCCGGTGCCTTTGCGGTTCATCCGCGTGGTAAAATCATAGGTCATCTTCGGTTTCCTCGGTAAGGGTGTTGACGTCAAGCCCGACCGGCCCGCGTCGTTTGATTTCAATTTTCCGCAATTCCAGAGTGCCGGAGCCCCCAAAATGAACCCGGGGCTCCACTTGGGTGGTTTCGAGAAGCTGGAAAGAAACGCCGGAGGGATCCAGCCCGCCGGAAATTTCCTGTTCGCCCAAAAGCACGCGTCCGTAATCGGTCACGACTTCAATGCGTACCGGGGCGTCCGTGGACACATCCCGCCAGCGCATGTCAAAACGGACTTCATAGTCGCCCGGAGGCAGGATGGGATACCAGCCATAGAACAAAAGTCCAGCGGCATTTCGACCATCGGCCACGCGGTGCTCCCCGGATATTTCGCCCACGCCGCGCGAACTTCTGCCCCCCGAGCCCGGGCGCATGAGATCGGTGAAGGGCGTTTCGAAGGGATCAATCCGCACCTCCGGCTCGTCCACCAAAATGAAAGCCTGACGTTCCGGGTACCCGGCGGCGATCGCGGGTTGATCCTCCGGGGGCACCTGTACCCGCAAAACCGCCGTCTCCAGGCCCCTGGGGTTCAGCCCGATGTAACTTCTCAATTGTGGATTTTGGGGGAACGTGCCGTCGATCAAGAGCAAAGACGGTTCGGGCAAGGCTTTGATTTGCCGTTCCAGGGCCCAGGCTTCCCCGTGGAGGTCTTCGATGCGGTCCACCCGTTCCCTGCAAAAGACCAGCGAATGCCAGAGCACCAAAAGGGCGGCCAGCACGAACAATCCCAGTCGCAGGGAAGCGTGGGCATGGGACCGCCTCCAGATTCTGGAGAGGCCCAGCGAACCCAGCACCACGAAATGCGGGAAAATTTCCGCCAGGTACAAAGGGCCCGCGCTGTAGTCCGACATCCGCCACCAGGCCACATGGCCGAGAAGTACGGAAACCAGGCACCCAAACAAAATGCCCGACCATCTGCGGCTCCAACCATGGCCGGCCAGACCCAGCCAAATCAAAAGCGTAAATCGGGGCGTGCCCAACATCCATTGGTCGAGATTCCGCACGTTTCGCCACAACAACCGAAAACCTCTTTGCACGGTGTGCTCCACCCGTGCCGGCGTGCCGTCCCGCATCTCCCGGAACCCAAACCCCAGTTTGTCCCCGGGCTCGTCAAACAAATGCGAAGCCAGGCGGGGATCTCCGGTGGAGAGTTCATTGTAGCGGAGATACAGCCCCACCCCCACGGCCAAGGCCATCGCGAATAAAAGCAAACCCAGCCATGCGGAAAAATATTTTCGGTTTCGCGCCAACTCCAACCAAGCGTCCACGGCAAACGGAATGAAAATCAACCAAGCGGTCAAGGGACGGTTCAAATACAAAAAGCTCCAACACAGTCCGGCGACAAAACCCCAGAAGGGTTTGCGATCCTGTCGCCAGACCATGTAGCCCAACAACATCAGCGACGAAAAGGCCATGCCGCTGGTCTGGCTGAGCAAAGTGCCGTGGAGCAACAGAAAAAATGGGCTGATCAAGAACACCACCGGCACCAAAAATCTGGGGATCCGCAAACGCCTTCCGATTTCATACCCGGCCATGACCGTAATCGCCGCCGCCAGCGCGGTCATGATGTGCGGATGGTTCAGCCAGAGTCCCGGCACCAGCCAAAGGGAGTGCCCGGGCGGTAGGCGGGAGAGCCAGCCGTGCTCCGGACGCAAAACAATCGCCTCGTGGTCCATCATGCCATCAAAAGGCGGGACTTCGCGGCGGACCACGCCATCGAAAAAATTCCAGGCTTGGAAAAGATATCCCCCCTCGTCCGGCGACACGCGTTCCCCTTGAAACACCCAATGTGAAACCGCCAGAGATGCCAAAAAAGCACACAATCCGAAAAAGACCAACTCAAGAGGTCTGTACGGGTGCGCTTGAATCGGAGAGCGGGGGGTGATCATGTTCCACCTTCCGGATGACAGTTTCACTCTCCTCCCGCGGCGCGGTAAAGCGCTTGAATATCCTCGGGAGGAAGGGCCGCGGAAAAAATCATCACTTCGTCCAACATGCCCTGAAAAGATCCCGCGTACCCGCGCCCCAGCACCAGGGGAGCGGACGAGGCCCGGGCCCGGTCGAACTGGGCATCGGCTTCCGCGACTTGTTCACCATTCATGTACCATCGAAGTTTGCCGCCAGTCAAATCGCGCACCACCGCCAAATGGGTCCATTCCCGAAGGGGGATCTCTTTTTCCGAGTTGAAGCCCTGATACGGGTGACTGTTGCCGCCCGCGGTTCCGTAATAATAGTTCAACCGCCCGTCCGGCTCCAAGGTAATGGTCCCCTCCCCCCCATAGGCTTTGTTCAGCGGATTGCGTCTCGCATCCAACACGTCGGGATAAATCCAAAAGGCAATGGTTTGGTCCCCGGTGATTTGCAGGGATTCGTCGTTGCCCACCACCACCCGGTCCTGTCCCCCGTCAAACTGCATGGCCGCGCCCTTTTTTCCGCGCGCCACCCATTCCGCCCCGTGCGGAACCCCATGGTTGCGGGCCCGGCTCGAATCAGGCACCCGGTTGCGCATGCGTTCGAACCGATCAAATGACAAATGGAGTGCGAGTTGCGGCGCGTATTTATTCATGACCGGTACCACCGGAGCATGTGGGGCGGGCATCCGGGGAGTGTCCGCGTCCTCCCGAATGGCCTTGATCATCTCCCGCATCTGTTGCAACTCCTCGTTGGCCGCCACGGCACGACGTTCCTCTTGCACGGTCAATGCCTTTTCGATTTGTCCCTCGCGGGTCAGCCGACGTTGCAATTGTTCCAAAGCCTGATCATAGCCTTGGTAGAGATTGACCATCCGCTCAGCCCGGTTCTGCAATTGCTCGTCATAGAGCCGTTGCCAAGTGTCCTGCAAGCGGGCGAAGTCCGGATTTTCGCTCAAAGGCGGGCCAACGGGTTCGGGGGTCTCCTCCTCGAATTTCCTCATGGTTTCCCGCAACAACAGCACCTTGTCCAAATCCCCTTCCTCCACCGCCTGATTGGCCAAATTGCCAATGGAACCGATGTACATCCGCTTGAGAGATTCGACTTCATGATGGAAGCGCTGATCAATCACCTCGGTTTGCATTTTCAAATAATCCTTGAACTCCTCTAGCTCGGCCGCAAACAAGTCAGCCGGAGCGATCCAAAAAATGACCGCGGTCAG
Source organism: Verrucomicrobiota bacterium (assembly GCA_020831635.1). Classification (GTDB taxonomy): domain Bacteria; phylum Verrucomicrobiota; class Kiritimatiellia; order SS1-B-03-39; family UBA6053; genus PXAS01. Next base: position 27,253 of record JAFIGC010000010.1, read on the forward strand.
GGTAATGCGAAAAAAATCACAGGATTTCATTCAGTCCTCCGGTAGACGTTTAGGTGAGGGATTTCATTTGGCCGGCCCGGTTTTTGCCCAAGGCATAGGCGAGCTCCTGCAGGCTTTCCATGATTCGGGCATCCACCACTTGCACGCCCTTGGGCACATGCACGTGTTTGTAAGCCAGATTCAAAATGGCGCGGATCCCCGCGTCCACCATGGCATCCGCAACCGATTGCGCGGCCTGAAACGGTACCGCGATCAGTCCGATGTCAATGGTCAGCTTTTGAGACAAGGTTTTCAATTCCTCCACGGGTTTGACCTCCACGTCGCCAAAGGTTTTGCCGAAGAGGGCGGGATCGCGGTCAAACAGCCCGCAAATTTCAAAGCCCCGCTCCGTAAAAGCGCCGTGTTCCGCCAAGGCCCGGCCCAAATGCCCGGCCCCCACGATCACCACCCGGTGCACGATGTCCGCCCCGAGAATCTGGCGCAACACCGCCTCCAACTGCACGATCTCATACCCTTTTTTGGAGATGCCGCTCAACTCCATGTGCGACAGATCCTGCCGCACCGTCGAACTGGTCAACCCCAACGCATCCGCGATTTGATGGGACGACGCCCAGGTCACGCCTTCGTCGCGAAGCTCCTGCACATGCACAAGATACTTCGGCAACCTGCGGATCACCGGGTTGGGAATATGGTTGTTGGCACGGGATGTGGATGAAGCTGAAGAAGGCATAGACACCAATCATGGCAGATAAACCGCGCCGGGTAAAGGGTTACGTCAAAATTTTATCGAAAGATTTCAAGTCGCCCGCATTCCCCGCTTGCGCTTCCGTCCCGGTCATGCTACCGAAACCGCATGATGAACTTTGTCGCTTTTGATCTCGAAACCACCGGCATCCAGCCGGAAACCGATGCCATTGTCGAAATTGGCGCGGTCAAATTTGTCGAGGGGCTGCCCCAAAGCCCCTTCTCCGCCCTCGTCAACCCCGGCTGTGAAATTCCCGCCGACGCGATTGCCGTCCACGGCATCACCAACGAGGAAGTCCGCCCCCAGCCGCCCATCCGCGAATTTCTCGGCCCCTTGGCCGATTATTGCGGGGACCTTCCCCTGGTGGCCCACAACGCCCGCTTCGACTTCAAATTTCTCGAAGCCGCCATCAAAAAAGAAAAAGGCAAGGCCCCCAAAGGCGTGGTCCTCGACACCTACACCCTCTCCAAAAAAGTGTTTCCCGGGCTCCTGAATTACCGCCTCGAAACCCTGACCCGCCATTTCGATTTCCCCAACACCGTGTTCCATCGCGCCTACGAAGACGCCGAATACTGCGGGAAAATCTTTCTGCGCATTCTCGAAACCCTCGAGAAAAACCGCCTGTCCATTTCCGTTCCCGCTCTGCTGGACCTTTCGGAAATGAAAGAATTGCGTTTCCCGCAAATCGCCGTCCAAGCCGAACAGCTCGGCTTGTTTTAGAAAAAACTTTGTCTGAAGCTTTGTCGGAAACTTTGTCGATTTTCCTCGCATCCCCTCCGTGCCTTTGTGCCTCTGTGAGAGCCAATCACCCATGATGCGTGCGGAATGCGGTTCCGTCTAAAAGGTTGTTTTAAGTTCTGGAATCCTGTTCAACCCTTCGGGAAGCCAACCACTGAGCACACTGATAATCACTGAGCCCGTACGATGGAAATTGTAGATTTTCCACAACCCAAGATCAGTGTGTATCAGTGTTTTCAGTGGTTCATTCCTGACCTACGCTTCACGCGGTCGGGTCAAAATCTCACGCTTCTGGATTGCCTGAAACGAGATCGGTCTCTATGGTTCCCCAAAAAACCCGCCACAAACATGCAGCCTCCCCATGAATCCAGAACGGACATCCCCGCACCCCCGACACGCTTGATCCGCGTGGCGGGCACCTTCGCGCTTGCCCTCATCCTCTGGCAAATTTGCACGGGCCACGACCCGGCGGGCTGGATCCTCGGCCTGCCCGCCGCCTGCATTTTCACGTACATTGTCGTGAAAAACAACGAGGAGGCCCACCACCTCCACTTCAGGGCCCTGCCCGCGTTTTTGCTCTATTTTCTCACCCAATCCTTTCGCTCTGGCCTCGACGTGGCCCATCGGGCCCTGCACCCCGAACGCGAAATCAACCCCGGCTTTTGCACCTATCCGGCCCGACTGCCCGAAGGCACCCCCCAAGCCGTTTTCGCCAACATGATCAGCCTGCTGCCCGGCACCCTGAGTTGGTCGCTGGTGGACGGCGTCCACAAGGTCCACCTCCTCTCCGGTCACCCCTTGGTCCTCGAAGAACTCGCGCAACTGGAATCCCGGGTGGGCAAACTCTTTGGCATCGAACTTTCGGAGGAACTGTTTTGATTCCCGAACGCTTTGCCACCCTCGCCGCCTTCGCCATCCTCTGCACCCTGTTGCTGGCGTTCATCCGCGTGTGCCGCGGCCCCACCGCAGAGGACCGCCTCCTCGGCATTCAATCCTTCGGCACCGTGGGCACCGCCGTGGTCATCCTGCTTTCCCTCGAAGGCCACCGCCCCGGCTTCCTCGACGTGGCCCTGATCATGGCCATGCTCGCCGCCGTCACCATCATCACCTTCACCCGCATCCTGCCCGGCGCCGGGGATGTGGACCCCGATACCGAACCCCATTTGGAATCAACGGGCGACCCGACTTCGGACGCGACCCCGAACCCGGGAGACCCGTCCCCATGATTGTACTGGAACTCCTCTCCGCCTTCCTCATTTGCCTCGGCATTTTCTTCTTTTTCGCCTCCGCCGTGGGTCTGTTGCGCTTCCCCGACACCCTCTGTCGCATGCACGCCCTCGCCAAAGCCGACAATTTGGCCCTGGGCTGCGTGATCATGGGGGCGATGCTGCGCCAAACCGATCTTTACGCGGTGGGCAAACTGCTGCTCATCTGGGTCGTCACCTTGCTTTCCTCCGCCACCGGCGGCTTTCTCCTCGCACAACGCATCCGCCGCAAGAATCTGGCCTTGGAAAGGGACATATGAGTCCGGGCCTGGTGTTCGATACCGTCCTGGCTTTTTCCCTGGTGGTCCTCGCGGTCATCACCTTGCGCCAGCGTACCCCCGGCGAAGCCGTGGTGCAGTTGATGATTTTCGGGCTCTTGCTGGCTCTCTCCTGGTTGCGGGTGGACGCCCCGGACCTGGCCCTCACCGAAGCGGCCATCGGGTCCGGCGTCACCGGTGCCCTCCTGCTCGCGGCCCTGCGGCGCACGGGCTTTGGCAAACCCTTCCCCGCCCCCGTCTCCGCATGGCTCCGCTACCCGGTCACCCTCGGATGCGCCGTGCTGGGCCTGATCCTGAGTCTGGTCGTGATGCAATCCTGGCACCACCCCGCCGGGCTGACCGAGCTGACCCGGCAATACATGCCGGAAACCGGCACCGAAAACCCCGTCACCGCCGTGATTCTCAACTACCGCGCCTACGACACCCTGCTCGAAATCGGGGTCCTTTTAGTGGCCGCCCTCAGCGTGTACACCCTTTCCGGTCCCGCCTCCGGCACCCCCGTCAAACCGCCCGGCCCCATTTTCCGCTTTTACATGCGCATCATGACCCCCGTGTTTTGGCTGGTCGTCCCCTACATGGTCTGGGTGGGCGGACGCGCCCCCGGCGGCGCTTTTCAGGCCGGAGCCCTGCTTTCCGGACTCGGAGCCCTCACTCTCCTCGGTCCCAGCCCTTGGCCCATGCGCCTCCGTCGCCGCGTGGTCCGCTGGGGACTCACCCTCGGATTCACCCTCTTCCTCGCCGCCGCCGCATGGATGTGGCAACACGGCAACTTCCTGGGCTATCCCCCCGAGCAGGCCAAAAACTGGATCCTGCTCATCGAAATCGCCTGCACCCTCAGCATCGGCATCTCTCTCACCGTCATGTTCGCCGGCTGCGCGGGCTGGCTGCACGAAGACCCCAAAATCGCCCCCGAGTCCGCCGCGCAAGCTCCGAAAAGGAGGCACCCCTGATGCCGTCTCCCGCCCTGATTTACGCCCTTGCCGGCATCTGGATCACCGTCATCGGCCTGCGCAGCGTGCTGGTGGAAGAGGACTTCTTCCGTAAAATCATCGCCTCGAACATCTTGGGCAGCGGCGTATTCCTCGTGCTCGTGGCCATGGCCCGACGCAATCCCGACCTCAATGTCCCCCCCGACCCCGTCCCCCACGGCATGATTCTCACCGGCATCGTCGTCGCCGTCAGCGCCACCGCCCTCATGCTCGCCCTGTTGGGTCACCTCAATGATCTCGAAAAAAACAAACATCAAAGCCAGGAGGACGACACATGATGCCGCCCCCTTGGTTGTTGACCCTGCCGGTGGTCCTGCCGCTGACCTTTGGCATTCTCACCCTGCTCTTCCCCTCCGATTGGCTGGCTCGGGCCGGACGCCATGGAGCCCTGCTCTGCGCCGCCACCGTGGTGCCCTGCACCCGCTGGATCTGGCAGGCCGGCTCCCTGCATCAGTCTCTCGGCGGCTGGGTCGCCCCCCTGGGCATTGACCTCTACTTGGACGGCATGGCCTGTCTCTTCCTGATTTTCGGGGCCCTCATGGGCCTGGGCATCAGCTTTTACGCCGCCGCCTATTTCCCGCCCTCTCCCGACGGCGCCCGCACCCGCAACGACCTGTTCTGGCCCCTCTGGTTCGTCACCTGGGGCGGCATCAACTCCCTGTTTCTGACCCTCGACCTCTTTAACATTTACGTCACCCTCGAACTCATCAGCGTCGCCGGCGTGGGCCTGATCCTCATCGCCGGCACCCCCGGCGCCACCCGCGCCGCACTCCAATATCAAATGCAGGCCCTCATCGCCGGCCTCGTCTATCTGCTCGGCGTCGGACTCATCTACAACGTCGTCGGCACCCTCGACCTGCAACTCATGGGCGCGGAACTCCAACCCGGCCCCATGAAAAACATGGGCATGGCCCTGATGACCTCCGGCATCCTCATCAAAGCCGCCCTCTTTCCCATGCATTTTTGGCTGCCCCGCGCCCACGCCGACGCCCCCGCTCCCGTCAGCGCCGTGCTGTCCGGACTCGTGGTCACCGTCGCCTTCGTCATTCTCACCCGCATATGGTTCGCCGGACTCCACCGCCTCGCCCCCTTTCTCCTCCCCCGCCTTCTCGGCGGGCTCGGCGCCACCGGCATCCTCTGGGGCGGCATACTCGCCCTTCGCCAGACCCGCCTCAAACGCGTCCTCGCCTACTCCACCGTCAGCCAGATCGGCTATCTTTTCCTCGTCTTCGCCCTCACCTTCCACGACGCCCCCGGTCAAGGCCTGGTCTGGACCGGAGCCGTCTATCTCGCCATTTCCCACGGACTCGCCAAAGGCGCCGCCTTTATGGCCGCCGGATACCTGCAAAAGGCCGAAGGCAGCGACAGCCTGCAACACCTACGCGGATGCGCCCGCAAACACCCCGTCGCCGTCATGGTCCTCGCCGTCGCCTCTATCAACCTCATGGGCCTCCCCCCCTCCACCGGCTTTATCGGAAAATGGATGATGCTCAAAGCCTCCTTTTACACCCAACAATGGATGCTCGCCGTGGTCATGCTCGGGGGCGGACTCCTCGCCGCCGCCTACCTGTTCCGCGTGTTCGAAATCCTCCTGCAGCCCGCCGAAACCGAATTCGACAAAACCCAATCCGACGCCCCCCAAACCGAAAAGAAACCCACCGCCCTTGGATATTCGCCCCGCGGCATGCTCATCCCCGCCATGCTCCTGGCCCTCGCCACCCTCGTGCCCGTCCTCTTCATCACCGCCCCCGAAGCCCTTCTCCGCATCGGCGCCCCCGTGCCCTTCACCGATTTCATCAGCCCCGGAGGCGCGCCATGATGACCTCCGCCTGGACTTCCCCCTGGCTCCTCCCCCTCGCGGCCCTCTTCCCCCTACTGCTCGCGGCTCTCCCCGCCATCCCCGCCCTCCGCCGCCACCAGTTGCATTTGCTCCCCATCGCCGCCATTCCCGCCCTGTGGGCCGGACTTTTCGTACCCGACGAAGCCACCGTCACCCTCACCCACGCCCTCATGGAATCCACCTGGACCATGGATCATCTCGGGCGCGTTTTTCAACTCTTCACCGCCTTCGGCTGGCTGGTCGCCGGCCTCTTTTCCATATCCTATCTCCGGGATCATCCCCGCAAAGGCCCCTTCGCGATCCCCTTTCTGCTCGCCATGTCCGGCAACCTCCTTCTCCCCACCGCTGCCGACGCGGTCACCTTTTACACCGGATTCGGGGTCATGAGCTTCGCTTCCTGGGGACTCGTCGTACACGCCGGCACCCCCGAAGCCCGACGGGCCGGACGCGTCTACATGACCCTGGTGCTCCTCGGCGAACTCATGGTCTTTCCCGGCCTCGTCAAAGGCACCCTTTGGGCCGAATCCTCCCTCCTGTCCGCCATCCGCACCCACTGGACCCTCGACCCCGATCCGCGCTTCCAGATTGCCCTCATCTTTTTCGGATTCGCCCTCAAAGCCGGACTCTTTCCCTTCCACTTCTGGTTGCCCCTCGCCCACCCCGCCGCGCCCGCGCCCGCCAGCGCCGTCTTGTCCGGTTGCATGATCAAAGCCGGACTCCTCGCGTGGTTGCGACTGCTCCCGCTCGGCGAATTCGCCATGCCCATCCTCGGACAAACCATCACCCTGCTCGCCGGAACCAGCATGATCGGCGCCCTCGTCATCGGCCTCACCCAGACCCATCCCAAAGCCCTGCTCGCCTACTCCAGCCTCAGCAAAATGGGCATGATGATGCTCTTGCTCGCCCCGGCCATGATCGAACCCCAACTCGCCCCCGCCGCCATTGCCGCCGTCCTCGTCTACGCCACCTTCCACTCCCTCCACAAAAGTGCCCTCTTCCTCGGAACCGCCCTCCCCCCCTCCCGCGGAAAAACCGGCCTCATGATCCTCCTCTGCGCCTCCTTCGCCGGCCTCCCCTTTCTCTCCGGCGCCCTCGCCAAAACCTCCGTCAAAACCCTCCTCGACCACCCCGCCTTCCCCAACGGACAACCCTTCGCCCCCCTCTTCGCCCTCAGCGCCCTCTTAACCCTCCTCCTAATGTTCCGCTTCCTCCTCTTAACACAACTCCGCCCTTCAAACTCCAAGCCCCAAGCTCCCAGCTCCCAGCTCCCAGCTCCCCACTCCGCACTCTCCTGGACTCTCGCCGTCCTCGCCGCCCTGCTCTTCCCGCTTTTGGCCCAACACTTTGACCTCTCCACCAACCCCGGCTACGCCTACCGACCCGTAACCGCCCTCACCGCCGAGCCCGCCCTGTGGGGCGGCCTCCTCCTCATCGCAGTTTGGGCCATTTTCAAACCCAAACTCCCCTTTCACATTCCCCCCGGCGACCTCCTCAACCTCCTCCCCCGCATCTCCCGCCCCTGGCTCGCCCGCATGGAGACCCTGCTCGAAGAAACCGAAACCCGCCTCAACGGCGCCCCCGGCGGCCTCGCCTACCTGATCATCACCCTGCTCCTCGTCGGACTCATGGTCTCATTCAGCGCGCTGATTTGAGAATCAGGGGACGGGAGCGCCGGTCTCCGCACCGGCAGGGGCGAAGGGGGCACGGGAGCGCCGGTCGCCGCACCGGCAGGGGCGCAGGGGGGAGGCCTTTAAAGAGTTGCATCCCGTTGGGATGCGATTTCCGGGTGAAACCCCATACCCCATCGACTCCAACGGGGACCCCATTCCCCGACCCCAACGGGGTCACACCCGTCAGCCCGGCGGCAACGCCCCGGGAAACGGCCCCCGTCCCCATTTCCCGACCCCAACGGGATCGCACGCTTCGTCGTTGGGTCTTGACTCTCACGGAGGCACCAAGGCACGGCGGGGTTCGGTAAATGGTTTGTGCGGATTGCGATTCCGTTCCCATCTCTGCGCGCTCTGCGTCCTCCTGTTCAAAAAACTCGGAAGAGATTGCAATTTTCCGGTGGCATGATTGGAAGAGGCGATGGATCATGCCGCTCACAATAAAATCGTTTCGTTTATCTGGTCGATTGCCGATGACTGCCTGCGGGATGTCTTTGTGCGGGGCAAGTATCGGGATGTGATCCTGCCGATGTTCGTTTTGCGGCGCATCGACTGCCTCTTGGAGGACAGCAAACAGGCGGTGCTCGACGAGGTGGATTTCCAGAAACGCGAGGCCCGCATGGCCGTACTGGATCCCGAAGGCCTGCGCGACGCCGCCGGACAGGTATTTTACAACACTTCGAAATTCACCCTCAAAACCCTCCTGGGCAATCCCTCCCAACTCGAAGCCAATTTCGCCCACTATCTGGACGGCTTCAGCGAAAACGTGGCCGAAATCATCGACAAATTCGACCTGCGCAACCAGATCCGCAAAATGGCCGCCGCCGATGCCCTGCACGGTGTGATCGAAAAATTCGTCTCCCCCGAAATCAACCTCTCCCCCCACGACACCACCGCCCCGGACAGTCGCAAGCTTCCCGGCCTCAGCAATCTCGGCATGGGACACGTGTTCGAGGAGCTGATCCGCAAATTCAACGAAGAGAACAACGAGGAGGCCGGGGAGCATTTCACCCCCCGCGAGGTGATCCAGCTCATGGTGCATCTGCTCTTCGAACCCGTGAAAGGCGATCTGCCCCCCGTCATCACCATCTACGACCCCGCCTGCGGCTCCGGCGGCATGCTCACCGAGGCGCAGGACTACCTGCTCGACCCCGAGGGCGCCTTCCGCTCCGACGCCGCCATCTACCTCTACGGCAAGGAGGTCAACCCCGAGACCTACGCCATCTGCAAATCCGACATGATGATCAAGGGCAACAACCCCGAAAACATCAAATACGGCTCCACCCTCGCCACCGACGCCTTCGCCGGACTCCGTTTCGACTTCGCCCTCTCCAATCCTCCCTACGGCAAAAGCTGGAAAACCGACCAGGGGCAGATCCTCGAAAAACAGGGAAGCAAAATCGAAGTCATCGATCCCCGCTTCGAAGTGGTGGTGAACGACGCCTTCGGCGCCCCGCAAACCGTGAACGCCACCCCGGCGGTGGACGACGGTCAGCTCCTCTTCCTTATGGAGATGGTCGACAAGATGAAAACCCGGACCGACTCGCCCCGGGGCGGACGCATCGCCAGCGTCCACAACGGCTCCGCCCTCTTCACCGGCAACGCCGGCGGCGGAGCCAGCAACATCCGGCAGTATCTAATCGAAAACGACCTCCTGGATGCCATCATCCAGCTCCCCAACAACATCTTTTACAACACCGGCATCACCACCTACATCTGGGTGCTCAGCAACCACAAACCCGCCGCGCGCCAAGGCAAGGTACAGCTCATCGACGCCTCCGGTCTCTACGAAAAACTCCGCAAAAACCTCGGCGAAAAAAACTGCGCCTTCACCGCCGCCCACATCGAACAGATCACCCGGGCCTACCTGGAGATGAGCGACACCGGCAAAGAGGCGGTGGACGGCCTGAAAAGCAAGATCTTCGACGGACGACAGTTCGGCTACTGGAAAATCACCGTGGAGCGTCCTCTACGCAAAGCCGCCAAATTCACCCCGGAACGAGTGGACACCCTGCGTTTCGACAAACGCATGACCGAAGAAATGGCCTGGATCCACGCCCAGTGGGGCGACGCCGTGTACGAACCCGGATTCCTCAAGCAAAAGAAGGCGGAGTTGGACCGCTGGCTGGAGGAACAGGGCATTGAACGCAAAGCCTCGGACAAAAAGAAGCTCCTGGACGTGAAATTCTGGGCCGCCAAACGCGAGTTGCTGGAGGCCGCCCGGGCCCTGGCGGCGGAAGTGGGCGACGCGGAAAGCCGCGACTTCAACAAATTCGAAAAGCGGGTCAAAAAAGCCGCCAAAACCCTGGGCCTTAAACTCGGTGCGCCGCAGCTCAAACAAATCCTCGACGCCGTCTCCTGGACCGATCCCGACGCGGAGCCGGTGCGGGCCAAGGACGGTTACGAAGCCGACAGCGACCTGCGCGACACCGAAAACGTGCCCCTCGACTGGTTGGAAGACGAAACCGACGCCCGCACCGTCATCCAAGCCTACTTCGACCAAGAGGTAAAACCGCACGTGCCCCAAGCCTGGATCGCCTGGGACAAAACCACGGTCGGCTACGAAATCAGCTTCAACAAATATTTTTATGTTCACCAGCCCCTGCGCGACCTCGCCGAGGTGGTGCGGGAAATCCGCGAACTCGAGGCGGAAACCGAGGGGCTGCTGGAGAAAATCCTGGATTTTGGAATTTCAACCACGGATGGACACGGATGAACACGGATCAAGTACCATCTGAAGGCATTTTTCCTGGGGTGGATAAACCACGGAACACACAGAATACACAGAAAAAGGTTAACGGTGTCTTTTCTTGGAGGCCCTTAATAAAAGAAACGCCCATTTTCTTTATTAAGACCTCCTCTTATTTAAATCCGGTTTATTTTCTTTATCAAACCGCCTCCCCCGCGTCGCGTAGCGACAGAACCACACATAGCCGTGGGTTTCAGCGCAATGGCCAATCGTCCGCACCTGTGTCGCGTAGCGACAACCCCACGCATAGCCGTGGGTTTCAACCCACGGAATCTGCGCCATCCAATGGAATTCCGTCGCGTAGCGACGGTTCACGGACCTGGGGATTTCAATCCCATCATGGGAGTGCGGAGGTTAAAACCTCCAGGTCCCTCAGCCGTCGCTACGCGACGAACCGGCCTGCCCGCACACAAAACCGTGGGTTGAAACCCACGGCTACGCGTCAAACGTCGCTACGCGACGGGGGGAACCCCGCATGACCTCCACCACCCTACCCACCTACGACACCTACAAAGATTCCGGCGTGGAATGGCTCGGCCGCGTCCCGGCGCATTGGGGGGTAAAACGCAATCTGGGCGTGTTTGACGAACGCAACGAACGGGGACGTCCGGATGATGAACTCATTTCCGTCACGATTGACCGGGGGGTGATCCCGCAGACGGAGATCACAACCAAAAAAGACTCCTCAAATGAGGACAAATCCAAATACAAGGTATTGAAAAAGGGGGACTTGGTATACAACAAGATGCGGGCATGGCAGGGTGCCTTGGGAATTTCTCCATACGATGGCATCGTCAGCCCGGCCTACATCGTTCTTCGACCCAAGAATCCCAATCTTGCAAAATATTTTCATTACCTTTATCGGACCCCCCAATTTATCACGGAAGCCAACCGACTGTCCTACGGCCTTTGCGGTGATATGAACAGTCTTCGATACGAGCATTTCAAAGGATCGTATTCCCCCATTCCGCCGGATGATGAAGTGGACCGCATCGTCGCCTTTCTGGACGAGAAAACGGCGATGATAGACGAACTGATCGCAAAGAAAAAACGGCAGATCGAACTGCTGGACGAGCAGAAAAACATCCTCATCAACCGCGCCGTCACCCGCGGCCTCAACCCCGACGCCAAACTCAAACCCTCGGGCATCGACTGGATCGGGGAGATTCCTGAGGGGTGGGAGGTCAAACGATTGGGTTATATCGGTAGAGTGGGGAATGGCTCGACACCCTCCAGGAGTAATACACGATTTTGGGATTCACCTGACTTCCCTTGGTTGAATAGTTCTTCGGTGAACCAAGATGTGGTCACTGACTGTGATCAATATGTTTCAACCGCTGCCTTGCGGGAGTGTCACCTACCAAAACTTGATCCAGGCACTGTAATCGTTGCGATCACAGGACAGGGGAAAACCCGAGGCACTGCGGCACTCATGAAGGTACACGCCACGATCAACCAGCATCTCGCCTATTTGGCCGTTCAAGATCGGGAGATCCTGCCGGAATTTGTACATCTCTCCCTTAAGGCGCAGTACTATCAGTTACGCTCTATCAGTGAAAGCGGAAGCACCAAAGGAGCACTTACTTGCCAAGACATTAAAGAGTTCAAGATAGCAATGCCACCTCGGCAAACCCAAGAGCAAATTATCAAAAAATGCCAGGAAATCAGAACAACCGTTCGAGAGGCCAGTTGTATTTCAGAATCAAAAATCAAGTCGCTAACGTCATTCTGCAGCACCTTGATTGCTCATGCCGTCACCGGGAAAATTAAAATTTAACAAACCGAGAAACCGTTATGAAACTAACCACAGAAAAATTCCAGCAAATCTTGAGACTCCAGAAAAAGGTCGAACATCAAAAAAACGAAAACCAGCCTTTCGGTGAAAATCAGAAGATTCGTTTTGACTGGTCCTCCGAACACGAACAGGCTTTGTATGACTATTGGGACGGACTTGAAGAACTTGAGAGGCAGGAGTTGGTTGCGATGAAATGGATGGGTGAAATGGAGGAACCTCCTGAAGAATTCCCAGCACTGGTGACAGAAGCGCGGATGCATACAAACATCGCCGAGCTTCACAAATCAAAACTTTCCGAGTATTGGGAGAAGGCTTGGGAAACGCTGCATGATGCATAAACCTTGAACCATCGGCGGAGAATGAAATGTCAACGGAATCGAAACCCACATATCAGACATATAACGACCAGGCAACGGAACTGGTCGTGGCGGTTGTTGCACCACTCGGGCTAAACAAGCCCGTCGTAATTGACGCGATTATCAATGAAGCCAAGCAGTATGGATACCACGCTGAAGTCATAAAAATAAGTGAGTTTCTGGAGCAGTTATATCCATTGGAGAAGTCCACATACCACCTTGATCGGGTGAAGCACTTGATGGACAAAGGAGACGAAATACGGGAAGAATCGAAAAACAACGCTATTCTTGCGATGTTTGCGGTGTTGGAGATTCAAAAACGCAGAGAGGAAAATCGATCAGAAAAATGGCAGGAAGGGAAAGTCGTTTGGATTATTGACTCATTGAAACACAGTGAAGAGGTGCTTGAGCTTCGAAAAATTTACTCGAATGGTTTTTTCCTTGTCGCCACACATGTCGACAGAAATGAAAGGCTAGATTACTTAAAGAGCCGTAATGATTCAGAATCCCCAAAACGTATTGAGGATCTTCTGGACAGAGATGAGCGTGGTGGAGTGAACCATGGACAACAAACGGAAAAAGTTTTCCAGTACGCGGATTATTTCATCCGATACACCGGGGTCTTGGCAAAGACCTCGGAAAGCGTAAAGCGCTTTTTCGGACTGGTTTTCGGCCACCCATATATTAACTCCACATTCAATGAGCATGCCATGTATCTGGCGTATGTAGCCGGGATGCGGAGCGGAGATTTATCGCGCCAGGTAGGTGCCGTGGTCACGAAAGATCTGGAGATTCTTGGGCTGGGTGCGAATGAGTGTCCGCGTTTTGGCGGCGGTTTGTATTGGCCATTGTATGACGAGGAATCGCATGCCATTCAAGAGGCTGAGAAAGGGAAGGACCATGTAAGGGGCGAGGATTTCAACCATACGGAACGGCTAAGGATGTATGATGAGATATGTGATGCTTTGGGACTTCCCCAGAATGAGGAAAACCATAAGCACCTTGATTCCACAGGCCTTTCGGCCTTAACGGAGTACGGGCGAATGGTACATGCCGAGATGGAAGCCTTGATGAGCTGTGCTCGCAAGGGTGTTTCTCCTGTCGGTGGCACACTTTTCTGCACCACCTTTCCATGCCACAACTGCGCCAAACACATCGTCGCTGCGGGAATCCGGAAAATTTTCTACATTGAGCCCTATCCCAAAAGCAAAGCCGTCGAAATGCATGATGATTCTTTAAGTCTCGACGATTCAAATTCCGACAATAAAGTTGTCTTTGAGCCTTATGTCGGGGTTGGTCCCTGCAGATATGTGGACCTTTTTTCGATGGGACTTGGGATTGGGGTGCCGATTCAGCGGAAAGACAAGAAAACAGGTAAAACGATCGACTTTGTCAAAAAATATGCACTTCCCCGACTACGGATGCTACCAGGAAGCCTGAGCGAGGTGGAAAAACTTGTGGTTGCAAAACTTAAGGAGTATGATTTAGGAAGCTCGAACCGAAACCCGAACGGAGAAAGACATGACACAGGAACGAAAGACGCAGCCGAGTAAGGCTGAGGGCTTTACGCTCCGTAGCGATGCGCCATTGACTCAGTATATACGGAATTTTTCCGCTAACGATGTATCTCCATCCACCCGCGCTTTTTACACGGAATACCGTGTGAACACTCCTCAAACTCAAACCACCTCAAACCATCAACCCCATCGCTAACCACCCTTCAGTCCTCGCCTCTCCATCGAAATCTTCCGCGACCACCTGACCACCTGTTGGGCGGATTTGCTGGAGATTACAGCCACCCGCAACTGCTTCGCGGTTTCCCTGCCCTCCGCTTTGCCAAACGGGTGGCAGTTTGATTTTATCCACAGACAAGGACGGGTGTTCGTCTTCATGGAGCTGTGGGGCTGGCGCTGAACAGACATCCGCCACAAAACCCGGACCTCCAAGCCACCAGGATCTACGATCCCTACCTCCAGGACATCGACGACTCCAGCCTCGCCAACGGCGATGAAGTCTGAGATCCGTTCTGCTCCTACGAGGGACCGTATCCATGCCTTTTTGGGGGAAACGAAATGAACTGGCAAACCCACCATTCCTACCGCGTCTTCGACGAGTTCCTCCAGCGTTTCGTGCTGGAGCGGAAGAGCTACATCACCACCCATGAGCAGGTGTTGGATTTCGATACGGCTTTTGCAGACATACACCAACGCTTTGTGGAAGGTGCGGATGAGTCGGATGACAAATTTGACGAGAAGGTGGAGCGTCAGTTCGCTGACGCGGCGGAGAACACCCGGATTGTGTTCACGAATGTGGAATATCTGTGGTGTCTGCCTTCAAGCAACATCGGCGGGCCACGGAAGCAACACTATGCGACCCGGTGGTTTCCACCGCAATGGGTTCAACAGGGTGGAGAGTATTTTTTCGGGGATGATCACGGGATCGGCAACACCGGGCAGTGGTACCAGCAAAACAAATATTTCGAGATTCGGGCCCTGCTCCGCATTCTCCAGCTGGTGACCCGGGACAGTTCCCTCGATTCAGTCTCCAAACTCAAGGAACGGATCGCGCAGATCTGCTATGATTCGATTTATAGCGGGGTCGCGGATTCGGATCCTTTTTCGCCCATCCCCAACAAATGCAGCGCCCATTCGGTTTTCCTGCATCTTTCCGCTCCTGACACGTATGAATCCATCAGCGCGGACAACCACAAAGACCGCATCGTGGGGGTGTTCGGGCATTTGCTCGATCCCGGCATCACCTGCCGTGAGCAGAAACTGCGCGAGCTGAGGAGGATTCTGTACAATGAGTATGCCTTGGATGCTGACCCGGAGCGGAAGGAGCGATGGTTCTTCTACATGGAGGACATCAAGCGCGAATGGATCGGGGCAAGAAGCGTACGCTCCCAGAAAAAAAACTCCATTCTGTCCGAAATCCTCCAGGAAGAACTCGCGGGGGAGTTGGAGGGCGGAAAAGAGGCGTTTTCAGGGTACCGGATTCGCCGCAATGGCAAACTGGTTCAGCAGGTCAAGGTACGGGACCAACACACCTGCCGGGCCTGTGGCTTTCATTTCAAAAATCTGATCGTACACGTTCACCATCTAGACCCCATTTCTGAACGGAAAGGCGAGTCGGAAACCAAACAGGAAGACCTGATCACTCTCTGCCCCAACTGCCACTACCTGGCGCACTACCTCCTGCGCCAGGAGAATAACGACCGTTACAAACTGCTTCTTCCTTTGCTTTCTTCATTGAAGAAAATTCATGCAAAACACCATCCACTTTGAGACTAAAGAGGGCATCCTCGAGAATATTTCAAAACTCACCGGAGTAAATGCAGGTGATATTGAAGCCTTCATCTCATCCATGGCGGATTGGTCAAAATCAGAGCGTGATTCACGCAGGGTTTGGCCGATGTTTCAGGCTGCGTTTGGGTGTGCTCCTACAATTCAACGTGCAGTTTGGTACCATGGCTGCCGGTGTCTGCCTGGAACCACCTTTGAGGATGGACTTTTGCCCAACGTACAAGCTTTATCTGAAATTTGGCACCAGCTCTGGAAGGTGATTGGGAAAGCGGTTAGTTCTTCAAGCCCAGAGGATTTGCGTTCCGTATTCGAAGCGCATACCGCTTCTATGACCGGGGGAGGTTATCACCAGCGCTTGATGGATTCGCGCCAGAATGGGCCATGGGGGAAACTGGTCAGGGAGGACTGGTTTCTCGAAGGTTCAGACAGTGATCATTATTTAAAATCAGGTCCGGAACTTGTTTGCTTTCCCCTGCGTCATTTTTCTCCGGATGGAGAATTGGAAAAACTTTATCTTAAAAGCACTCAGGCATGTCTCGTTCATTTTAGTGCGCCGTGCAGTGATCCTCAGTTATTGGGCCATGGGTTGAATTTTCTTCGGGACACTCGGTTCTGTGAGCATCCAATCGAATATGTGGGCTATTATGGTTTGGAATCTATGGAAGGAAAGATTGTTCCGTTCAAGGATATCCTCAATGTCGAATTTTTATCTCCGGATTGTGGCTATAACGAAAATTTGACTTGAAGCACATGGCTGGCCAAAGGTCCGCGCCGATACCAGCCCGGCCCGTCGGCACGACGGACCGGGTATGCTGCGCAATCATACGTGGCGGGCTGAAAGTCCGCCCAGATCACCCGCGCCATGGCCGAGGGGGAAGCTATGCGGGCATATAGCCCGCGCGCCGCCTCAACAGTCTTTGTCCAAACCCTCGGACGGAACGCCGGCCTTTCCGACGGTCGGAAAGACCATCAGAGAGTTTTCCGGCCTTCGGAAAACACTCAAGAACCGCGCAGATCCGGCAGCACGTCCTTCACCAGAAACCGGGCGTGTTCGAGGTAGTTTTCGAAGGGGTAGAGGGTTCCCCGCACGTTTTCGCGGACTTCGTTAAAACCGCGGGCGAAGGTATCTGTGAAGTTCTCGTCCCAGAGGGCGTTCAGGAAGTTTAAGGGAACCTCTTTGGCGTCGAAGACTTTATCGATTTCGTTCCGGCAGGTTGCGAAAAATGCCTCGTCGGCCTCCTGAGTGAGCTGCAGGATGTCATAGAAATCCCGGGCTCGGTTTTTGTCTTTGCTGTAGGGGTAGTCGGGGTGCTGCTGGCAGATGGCGCGGAGTTTTTCCAGCACCAGCAGTTCGCGGGTGTAGCCATGGATTTCCACTCCGGCGATGACTTTGCTCCGCCCGGTTCCGCAATATTCATGATCACTGATGTCGAGGGGAATGGTGGATTTTTTCGTGCCGGCCGGCACCAGCGCATTGCGTCGCCGGGTTTCCAGGGGTTCTTTCCGAAACGAAATGGGACAGAGTTTGAATTCGCAGACCCAACCGCCCCACCAGTCCGGCTTGTCGGGGTGGGCTTTTTGGGGTTTTCTGCGATGTTTGAAATCGAGGATGTCGTAGTCATGAGGTTCGAAACGGCGGATCAGGCTCTGGTGGATTATCCCGAAAAATTCATCAGGATCCTCCAGAGGATGGTCGAGGGAGAAGTCGGCATCCATGGAGAGGCGGGCGGTGAGGTCGTCCAGCAGCCGCAGGGCCGCACCTCCTTTAAGGTATATGTGCTCGGCCAGTTCCGCGTCGCCATAAACGGCCAGGACGGCTTCGGTAATCACCTGCTCAATCCGCATTCACCAGACCCCGGGGATAGTGCACCTGCCATTTGGGATCATAGGGCCATGACGATTTCGCGTCTTTATCGACAAAAAAACGGTTGGTGGGGGGGAAGTGTTCCCGCCACCGGGCTGCCGATTCCTCTTGTCCGCTGTGGTCGAGAAAAAAACCCAGTGTCTGATGATATGGATAGAGAAAATCCAGTTCCCTGTAGTGTTCGATCAGTTTCAGGATGTCGAGCTGTTCGACAGCCTCCTCGAACAGACCGGGCAACGTTGTAATCCCCCCATTGTAGTGCGGGGCCACCACCGCATCGATCAAGCAGCGCTCCAGATTGGTGATCCGGGAACCTTGAGGAAATCCAGAATCGTCGGAAGGAACGGAAACGACTCCAATTTCATCATGCAGTCTTCCCGCGATGAATACGATGGTGCCCCCACCAAGATTCTCAGTGTCACCACTTCGCCGATGAGGTTTCAGGAACTGGGTTCGGATTTGTAAATCACTGAGTCGATCAGGTCTTGATCGGTTTGAACCCACATCTCGTTTTCGGATGTAGACACGGTTGGGTACCTGGTTGGTCAGTCCGTGGTATACCACGGATGTGTAATGACAGAAATGGCCACTGGGCACACGATCATAAGCCTTCTTCAAAAGGCTGCGTATATCGACGACCTCGGTATTTAAGGTGGGGAATTTCATTTTTATAGCTCTAACATGATAACCGTGCTAGCACGGTTATCATGTTCGAGCTTAAAAGTCAATACCTCGGGATGGTTTTATTTTAGAAAGTCAAAAGGAATTGATTTTCCACATGCCTGGTGTAGGCAACCGTGCTAGCACGGTTGCCTACACCAGGCATGTGGATTTCCGTGTCTTGAAGTCCGTAAGTTGAAAATTTGTTTTCTCTTTATCCAAGGGAGATTAGATTCGGAAAGTCATGGATCTTATGATATTGGAAAGAAAATCGATCATCATCATGCCTTTAACTGTAGAAAACCTAAAACAACTACTGAGCCACCCTGAGGCTGACCGGGTGGAGTGCACACGATCCACCACGGACAAAGACAAATTCCGAGAGGCGATTTGTTCGTTTTCCAATGACATGGCGGGACATGGGCTCCCGGGGTATTTGTTGGTGGGTGTGGATGAGAAGGATCCTTTATTTCGCTTGCAGGCCACAGACGATTTGCTGAAACAATTCGTCGGATATCGTTCCGACGGCGCGATACTCCCTTTGCCGGTCATGACGGTTTACACCCTGCCGCATCCGGACGGCGGTGGGGATGTGATTGTGGTGGAAGTCACCCCGCACGACCTCCCCCCGGTTCGATACAAAGGCCGAATTCACATCAGGGTCGGACCGCGAAAAGACACCGCCAGCGAAGCGGAGGAGCGCGTGCTCATGGAACGACGCAGCTCCAATTTCCCCACTTTCGATGCGACCCCGTGCCCGGAAGGAGAACTGTCTCGGTTGGATTTGGATATGTTTCAGCACACCTATCGTCCGGCGGCGATTGACCGGGAGGTGATCGAAGAGAATCATCGAGAGGTGGTGGAGCAACTTGCCGCTTTACGCTTTTACAACCTGAGACGGTCTTGTCCTACCAACGCCGGGATGCTGGTTTTCGGCGACGATCCATTGGATATTTTCCCGGGGGCCAAAATTCAGTTTGTTCAGTTCGACGGACCGGATTTATCCGACGAGCCTTTGGCCGAAAAACTTTTCACGGGGAACCTTCTGACTCAGTTGCGCGAACTGGAGGTATTTCTCTCGGGAAGATTCTCCCAAAAGCCGGTCACGGCGGGAGCGCTGCGGGAAAAGGCGGTGTTCGACTGGCATCCGGACGCGGTGAGGGAATTGTTGATGAACGCAGTCCTCCACCGGAACTATGAATCCACCAGCCCCATTCGACTCTACCAATTTTCGGACCGTATCGAAATCCAAAATCCGGGTGGGTTGTATGGCGACGCGTCACCCGAGAATTTCCCCAGGGTCAATGCCTACCGCAACCCCATTCTGGCCGAGGTGATGAAAGTGCTGGGATACATCAACCATTTCGGACGTGGTATCGCCCGGGCCAGGCGCGTATGCCAGGAAAATGGTAGTTCCGAGCCCGGGTTTGAATTGAAGACAAACCATTTCCTGGCGATTTTACCAAAGCACCCCCAACGATGAAAACGATCGCATTTTTTAATAACAAAGGCGGGGTGGGGAAAACCACTTTGGTCTACCATTTGGCTTGGATGTTTGCAGGCATGGGACGTCGGGTCCTCGTCGCGGATCTGGATCCACAGGCGAACCTGACCTCGATGTTTCTGGCGGAGTCTGAGTTGGAGAAGCTCTGGGACCCGGACCGGGAGGAGCACCCCAGCATTATGGCTCCGTTATCACCAATGACCCGTGGACTGGGTGACATTGGCGAGACGCCGACCCAACGAATCACAAACGCAATCTGGTTGATTCCGGGGGATTTGGCTTTGTCGAATTTCGAATCGAACCTTTCCGAAGCTTGGGGAAAGTGTTTGGATGGTCAGGAACCCGCCTTTCGAACCACCAGTGCATTTCACCGGGTGATGTTGGACGCTTACCAAAAAACGGATGCGGATGTGGTGCTTATTGACGTGGGTCCGAACTTCGGCGCGATCAATCGTGCCGCGCTGATCTGTGCGGAATCGGTGGTGGTGCCTCTCGCCCCGGATTTATTTTCCATTCAGGGGCTTCGCAACTTGGGCCCGACCTTGAAAGACTGGCGAACTCAGTGGAAAAGACGGTTTGCGGAGAATCCCGCTATAGACCTTCCCTTGCCTAAAGGAATGATGAACCCGGTGGGCTACACGGTGATCCAGTTCGGGATTCGAGACAGTCGCCCCGTCAAAGCCTACCAGAAATGGTCCAATCGTATTCCTTCGACATTTGACTCATTGGTCTTGGAAAATCCGAAGGAAGATATTTCAAAAACCTACGAAAATGATCCGAATTGCCTGGGTATGCTCAAGCACTATCGCAGTCTGATGCCCATGGCCATGGAAGCGAGAAAGCCCATTTTCAATTTGAGTGCTGCTGACGGAGCCATTGGTGCCCATGCGAAAAGTGTCCAAGATTGTAAAGATGACTTTAAAAACTTGGCAAAAAATATTCTTGCGAAATACAAATTTTAAGATGCAAAACCCAATCATTATGCTTTGAACAGAATTCATGAGCCCGTCGGACACATCTGAAAAAGCATTGGAAACCCACATTGAATCGTTTTTGACCGGTTTGGTGGTGGCGACGACTGGACAGGCGGGCGACGCGAAGGAGGAAGGGCAATTCCGGACGCGGGGCAAAGGCGGGTATGAGAAGGGTGATCCGAAAAATTTCAATGCGGAGTTCGCGCTGGACGAGGCGATGTTCTGGCGGTTCCTGGAGTCCACCCAAGCGGAAGAATGCAAAAAACTGCACTACAAGCCGGATTGGAAACAGCAGGTGGTGGAGCGGCTGCATCGAAAACTGAAAAAAGATGGTCTGCTGGCGGTTTTGAAACGGGGCTTGGAGGTGGACGCGGCGCATTTTACCCTGCTGTATCGACTGCCATACAATCTACTGAACCCCGAGGTGGAGGCGCGGTTCGAGTCGAACGTGTTTTCGGTTACCCGTCAGGTGGCGTTCTCGTCCGACACCCGGCAGACGGTGGACATGGTGCTTTTCATCAATGGTTTGCCGGTGGTGACGATGGAGTTGAAAAATCCGTGGACGGGACAAACGGTGCATCACGCCCGCAGGCAATATCGGGAGGACCGGGATCCGAGGGAAACGCTTTTCCAGTTTCGGCGTTGTCTGGTGCATTTCGCGGTAGACCCGGACGAGGTGTGGATGACCACCCGCCTGGAGGGAGACAAGACCCACTTTCTTCCCTTCAACCAGGGGTACAAGCACGGGAAAGGGAATCCGCCCAACCCCGCAGGTCACCGCACCGCCTATCTTTGGAAAGAGGTGCTGATCCGCAAGAGTCTCTGCAACATCATCGAGCATTTCGCCAAATACACGGAGGTCAAAGACAAGAAGTCGGGCAAGGTGAAGCGGACCCTGTACTTTCCCCGGTATCACCAATTGCAGGTGGTGCGCACCCTGTTGGAGGACGTGAAGTCCAAGGGGCCGGGACACCGATACTTGGTGCAGCATTCGGCGGGATCGGGCAAATCGCACTCCATCACGTGGCTGGCGTATCAGTTGGTGGAGCTGTTCGACCTGCGGGGCGAGCAGAATCTGTTCGATTCGGTGGTGGTGGTGACGGATCGTCGGGTGCTGGACCGTCAGATCGACCGGAATATCCGCCAGTTCGCGGAGGTGAAAAATCTGCTGGCACATGCGGAGAGTTCCTCGGAACTGCGGGCGCATCTGGAGAACGGTAAAAAGCTGATCACCACCACCATTCAGAAATTTCCGTTCATCGTGGACGGTATCGCGGACATGAGTGGCAGCACCTTTGGCGTGATCATCGACGAGGCGCATTCTTCGCAGGGAGGACAGTCGGCCGACAAGCTCAACATGTCCCTGGGCGCTTCGGAAGCCGAAGAGGAAGCCGAGGACATGGAGGAGCTGATCCTGCAGGCGATGGAACGGCGCAGAATGGGGAAGAACGCCTCTTTCTTCGCGTTCACCGCCACGCCAAAGGCAGCCACCCTGGAAAAATTCGGTGCCCGCACCGCAGACGGCAGGTTTGTGCCGTTTCACTTGTATTCCATGAAACAGGCCATCGAGGAGGACTTCATTCTGGATGTCCTGGCCAATTACACCACTTACAAAAGCTATTACGAAGTCCGGAAATCGGTGGAGGATAATCCCCAATTTCAGACGGCGCGGGCGCAAAAGAAATTGCGGAGCTTCGTGGAGGGCGATCAGCAGACCATCGACGCGAAGGCCTCGATCATGATCGACCATTTTCTGCTCAAGGTTGTGGCCGCGAAAAAGCTGAAGGGACAGGCCCGGGGCATGGTGGTGACCCGAAACATTGAAAGCGCGATTCGGTATTACCAGGCCATCCAGCGTTTATTGAAAGAACAAGGAGCGCGGTTCCAAGCGATTGTGGCGTTTTCTGGCTCGAAAACGGTGGATGGGATCGAGCACACGGAGGAGTCCATGAACGGATTTCCCTCCAAAGACCTTACGGAGAGGTTCGCGCAACCCTGTACGGCGGAGGATCCGGGCTATCGTTTGCTGGTGGTGGCCAATAAATTCCTTACCGGGTTCGATGAACCCTTGCTGCACAGCATGTACGTGGACAAGCGGTTGCAGGGCGTACAGGCCGTGCAGGCGCTTTCCCGGCTGAACCGCTGCAACGAAGCCATGGGCAAGCGGGACACGTTTATCCTGGATTTTTACAACAGCGCGTCGGAAATCCAGAAGGCCTTCGATCCGTTTTACACCGCCACCTCCCTGTCCGAACCCACGGACGTGAATGTGCTGCACGATCTCCGGGAAGCCTTGGAGGAAGTCCAAGTGTATACGCAGGAGGATCTGGATCGATTCAACAGCCTGTTTTTCAAAGGGGAGGATGCCGAGAAATTGCATCCGATCATCGACGGGGCGGTGGCCCGATTCGATTTGTTGGACGAAGAGCCCCTGAAAATCGATTTTAAAATCAAAGCCAAGCAGTTCGTGAAGTTATATGGTCAACTGGCCTGTATCATTCCCTTCCTCCAGGTGGAATGGGAAAAGCTTTTCTGGTTTCTGAAGTTTCTGATCCCGAAACTGCACGTCAACGATCCGGACGTGGACGAGTTGAACGGCTTGCTGGAAAGCGTGGACCTCTCCACCTACGGGCTCGAACGGGTGCAGTTGAACCAGCCCATTCCTTTGGATGACGGAGAGACGAGTGTGGATCCCGTGAATCCGAACATGCGCGGCTACCATGAGGAACCGGAGGATGAATCCCCGCTGGATGAGATTATCCGGGCGTTTAATGAAAGATGGTTCTCCGCTTGGGACGCCACGCCCGAGGAACAGCGGATCAAACTGATCAACATTCTGCGGCATGTGAAAAAAAGCGCGAAATACGACGCTCAGGTCGTGAACAACCCTGATCAGCAGAACCGGCGCATCGCACTCGAATCCCTCATTGGAGAGGCGATCAACCGGGAGCGGCGCCGGGAATTGGATCTCTACAAACTCTATGCCGGAGATGCGGAATTCAAAAAAGCCTTGAACGAAAGCATCATGCGCATCCTGGCGCTGGAGGTAGAGGAACCTCCGGCATAGGGGATGCATATAAAAAATCCGCCACTATCTTTTTCAGAAGCCTATCGCCCGATTCCCAATGAATGCCCCAACCATCCGACCTTCAACCCCAGCGGACCTCGAATCCATTCGGCAGGTTCATCTACACGCGTTCCCGGAAAGTGAAAACGAACGGGTGGCACGCCTGGCTCTGGAGTTGTGTGCGGAGACCGGGACGCGCCCTACCGTCTCCCTTCTGGCGGAACAGGAGGGCAAGGTTGTGGGACATGTGGTGTTCAGTCCGGTGACGCTGACGGGTGCCGAGGAGGTTTCCTGCTACACTCTGGCTCCACTGGGCGTAATGCCTGACATGCAAAAGCGCGGGATCGGGACCGGTTTGGTGAAGGCAGGATTGAAACAACTCGAAAATGACGGGGTTCAACTCGTTTTCGTCTATGGAGACCCCGCCTACTATGGCCGGTTCGGGTTTTCGCAGGAACTCGCGCGAACCTACGTGCCGCCCTACCCGCTTTCTCTCCCGTTTGGTTGGCAGGCTTTGGCTTTTTCCGACCCCGGATCCATGGCGCATCCTATCCACATGCGTCTGGCGGACGCTTTGTCCCACCCCGATTTGTGGTGAAGAGGTTCGTCGAAATAAAATGCAATGGGTCAAAACCCAAAGGCGGCGCTTCCCCTTGACTTGCCACCCGCTTTCGGTCATTCTCACGGGCATGAAACCCTCCGCCACAACCCGAATTCCGCCCCTCTCCCACTCGGTGCGCAAGACGATTTCCCAACCCGTCAACCTCATGCGCATGCTCGCCGCCTGCCTCCTGGGCGGCGCGATTGGTTTGTTCCCGGCCATTCAGGCGTCCGCATCCGATCTTTTTTACGACGATTCCGAGGGGCTGGTTCGCGCCAATCTCCCCACGGTCCCGTCCGCCCTGCAAAACCCGCCCTGGCCGGAAGACCTGGAATCGGCTTTCTGGGCGCGGGCCAATGCGGCCATGGAAAAGTTCCAACATCGTCGAACCGTCAACACCTCCGGCGAGCAGGAAAAATACGCCTACCCCGCAGTCATGTACGCCTACATGGCGGGATTCACCGAGGAGGCCATCTCCGCCCTGCAAACCGAGGATGTGGACCAGACCGACCACGCGTGGACCCTCGGCATCGACTATTATTGGGGATTTACGCTCAAGGGGCAAATGCGCAAATTTTTCTTTTACGGCGCTTCCCTGGACGAGGCCTACCGACAACGGATGGAGGATGCCGCCGCAATCTGGACCGCGGAGGACCCCCGCGTTAGTCTCGAACTCGTCCACAGTTTGAATTCCTCGGATGCCCTCGTCCGCCAGTACGCCCTCTCCCTCCTCGGGTCCCTCAAGGAGGCCTATGAGGCGGAGAATGAGATCGACGGTCCCGACCTCGGGGACGATTACGAGGCGTGGTTGGGCTGGTGGCAACCGATTGCCGACCAAGGGTGGCAATCCTACGAGGATATCGAGCGACGCTTCAATCCTTTCCCCCATCCGCATTGGGGGATCGGCTCCGGACCCGTGGGAGCCACTTGGGAACCGAAGACCCGGGGGATGCGGGCGGACGCCCGCAACACCGACAACCTCCGCGCCATGCGGGAAACCAGCGTCTATCTGATGGCGGAGGCGTCCGGCAACGAAAAGGTCCGGCGGCTCTACAAAGACAAAATCATGCGACACGTCCGGGACATGTATCACGTCGGACTGGGGGAATGGGACAGCGAAAACTACATGCACCACACCATGGGACCGTATCACAATCTCTACGATTTCGCGGAGGATCCCGAGGTGGTGGCCCTGGCCAAGGCGGCACTCGACTTTCTCTACACGTCCGGCGCCCTCAAGTATTTGAACGGCGTGTACGGCGGTCCGGTCAAGCGGACTGGCGGCGGCATTCAGCGTTTTCTTGAACTCGCCTTCGGCACCAGTCCCGATCCTCTCGGACACGATTACGACGAGGACACCCAATTCGCCGCGACCAGCGCCTACCGGGTCCCTCTTGCGGTCCTCGCCCTGGCACGCCGGGAATTCGAGCCGGTGGAAATCCTCGGCACCAAACCCACCTACTCCCACTGGTTGCCCGGAGCCGCGGAACAACCCGAAACCTGGGAAACCCTCTACTTCGGGGAATCCTATTCCCTCGGCACCGCCAACGCGCGGATCAGTCCCGGGGATGTCCGCGCCTGGCATCTGCTTGCCCGCGATCCGGTCCAAGGAGCCGTCTCCATGCTGGCCAATTCGGGAACGAATCCCTCAAGGAGCATGAGATCGGACGACCAGATCGGCCAAGCCGAGAACCTCGCCCTCTGGTTGCGCCCCGGCGACAGCCGCGCATTCTCCTTCCTCTTCCCCGCCGGAGCCGGACGGGAAATGCAGGACGGGGTGTGGTTTGTGGAAATGGCCGAAACCTGGCTGGCAATCCGGCCCATCGGCTTGGCATCCAATTCTTTCCAAAATTATATCGATTACACGGGAAGCTCGCCCTACACCCTCTCTGCGAGCTTGGAAGGCGCCCCATACCGAGGATTCGCCTTGGAAATCGGCGAGGCCACCACCCACGGCACTTACGCCGAATTCAAACAGGATGTGCTCGACAATCAGGTCCTCGACCTGACCTCACTGAACGATGGCGTGGCCAGCCTGACCGGAACAAACGGAAGCACCCTACGCCTTTCCCACAGTGGATCGAATCTACTTCCCGGGGTTCGGGTCAATGGCGTGGATCGAGACTGGACCCGCCATGACCTCTGGTCGCCCTCCGGCGATTCCGCCCCGGTTCAACTTGGCTGGCGGGAAGGAACCCTCCGGGTGGAGGCGGGGGGACATCTCTTCGTGCAAACGGTCACCGAGGAAGGCAAGGTCATTCCCCTCCCCACCTCCTATGCGGACTGGGCCCATGCGGCCACCGATCATGCACAGGGACAAACAGCCCCATTTGAGCGCGTGGCGGGAAGCGGGGTCCTCAATTTCGTCCGCTACGCCATGGGCGGATCTCCCGACCAGGACACCGCTTCCACGGAACTGCCCAAGCTGGTCTGGACGGAGGGGGACGCCCCCCCGACTTACACCTTCACCCGTCCGCGCCCCGAATACCGAACCGACGTCCTCTATACCATCCGGATCTCCCACGACCTCATTGACTGGGAGGATGTTGAAGAGGAGGACCTCGAAATCGAGCCGCTCGATCCCATGACCGAAGCCATACATCTAAACCTAGCCGGCAGTCAGCCCCCCGTTTTCATCCTACTCAAAGTCACCAAAGTCGAACCTTGAAGTCTCCCCCGTGCTTGAGAGGTACCCACTGACAATCAATGAAATGGCGCATCGATCTGTCGGATCCGTCTGATCGGTCGGATCGGTTGGAGCCTTCTGGAATAGCCGCAAAAAAGTATCGGCAAGGGGCTGCCGATCTACGAAAAGGAATGCCCGAAAAGGTTTGCCTCTGAAAAAAGTGCGCGTACGATCCCTCCCATGAGTCAATATCAACAAATGCCGGAATTTTCACCGGAATCCATTCGCAAGAGCATTCGCCTCGGGGTTATCGTGGCCGTTGCCGTCCTGCTTTTGGCGGGCATCCGTTCCATGTTTTTCACCGTCGAACCTGAAGGGCGGGCGGTCATTCAACGCTTTGGCAGGGTGATCGACATCAAGGGACCGGGCCTGCACTTCAAACTGCCGCTCGGCATCGACCGGGCCACTTTCGTCCCCACCGAACGGGTTCTGAAAGAGGAATTCGGTTTTCGAACCACCGCGGCCGGACAACGCTCCCAATACGAGAAAACCCAGTCCATGACCGATGAATCGCTGATGCTGACCGGCGACCTGAATGTCATCGACGTGGAATGGGTGGTGCAGTTCCGGGTCACCGACCCGGTGAAATATCTCTTCCAGGTGCGGGAACCCCGGGAAACCATTCGCGATGTTTCCGAATCGGTCATGCGCCGCATTGTCGGCAACCGGCTCGGCAGCGATGTGCTGACCGTGGGGCGCGTGGAAGTTGCCCACGAAACCCGGGAGGACATGCAGCGGATTCTCGATGGATTTAACCTGGGCATCCACATCGAACGCATCGAATTGCAGGACGTCACCCCGCCCGGCAAAGTGAAGCCCGCGTTCAACGAAGTGAACGAAGCCCGCCAACAGCGGGAACGGCTGATCAACGAAGCGGAAAAACAACGCAACCAGATCATTCCCCGCGCCCGCGGCGAAGCCGATGAAATCATCGCCGAAGCGGAAGCCTACCGCGCCGAGCGCACCAACCAAGCCCATGGCGAAGCGGCCCGATTCCTCTCCGTGTTGGCGGCCTATCAAGAACAACCCGAAATCACCGCACGCCGTTTTTATCTGGAAATGATCGATGAGGTCCTCCCGAAAATGCGGAACATCTATATTTTGGAAGAGGGCATGAACGCCCCCCTCCCCCTACTCAATCTTGGCCAAAACCCCGGCCAAACCCAACTGACCGGAGGTCAACGATGAGCGCGTCCCCCAAAAATTCCATCGCCGGCGGCATGCTGCTGGTTCTGCTGGCTGTCGGCGGCTTCCTGTTGGTTTCCTCGGTGTACATCATTCAAGAAGCGGAACAGGCCATCGTCCTGCAGTTCGGCAAACTGATTGGCGAGCCGGTCACCACCCCCGGCATACATTTCAAGATCCCCTTTATTCAGGAAGTGCGCCGTTTTGACAAAAGACTGATGGTTTGGGACGGATCCCCCAACCAAATCCCCACCCTGGGTCGGGAATTCATTTCCATCGACACCACCGCCCGCTGGCGCATCGTCGATCCCCTCCGCTTCTACAACAGCGTGCGCGATGAAGCCGGGGCCCAAGCCCGACTGGACGATATCATCGACTCGGCGGTCCGCGATCAAATTTCCGCCACCGAACTCACCGAAATCGTCCGCTCCGAAGATTGGGAGATCACCGAGGAAGACCTCCGGCAAATTGATGTGGTCAACCCCGACTCCGAGGACCTCAGCCTCACCGGGGAAACCAAAATCGGGCGCAATGCCCTGACCCGCGCCATTCTGGAGGATGCCGGTCGCGACATGCCTGCGTTGTTGGGCATCGAATTGGTGGACGTGCGCATCAAACGGCTGAATTACATCCCCTCGGTCCGCGAACAGGTCTTCCAGCGCATGATTTCCGAACGTCAGCGCATCGCGGAGCAGTTCCGTTCCGAAGGACAGGGCGAAGCCTCCCGCATCAATGGCGACACCGCCCGCCAGTTGGCCACCATTCGCTCCGAAGCCCTTCGCAAGGCCGAAGTGGTCCGCGGCGAAGCCGACGCCGAAGCCACCCGCGTCTACAATGAGGCCTACCAAAAGGAACCCGAGTTCTATGCCTTTTTCCGCACCCTGGAAAGCTATGGCAAAACCCTCGGCAAGCAAACCGATCTGTTCATCGGCTCCGACTCCGAATACTTCCGTTTCCTGAAGCACACCCCCGAATAAACATGCGATGAAATTCCTGCTGCAGGGCAAAGCCTACCACATGGTCCTCCAAAACGCCGCCGACCTTAAGGTGGCCCGCGAAACCGATGAAACCCTTTGGGTGGCCACGGCGGCGCCGATCAGCGCGTTTCGTCTGGATATGGAATTTCTGCGCTACTTGGACCAAGCCCAAGACCAGCGCATCAAATCCGGGGAAGTCAAAAACGCGGTGGACTGGCTCTTGGCGGTGCTCACCGATCACAGCGGCATCGACGGCGCCGCAACCGATCTTCGCCCCAAAGCGGTCAACGAACTGCATCCCGACGGTAAATTCATTCGCCCCCTTCTGGAGCGCATTCGTGGGGACGATCCCACCGTCTCCCTCGCCAAAATCCGCAAATGGCGGGCCCGCCTCGAATCCCGCCCTGTCAGCGAAGCCGGGGTGGTCCTCCCCGAAGCCGCCGAACGCGAGGACGTCCGCAAGCTCATGGAGGATCTCCTCAGGGTTATGCCCGGCGCCCCGCACCCCTCTGGCAAAAACGGCGTGGA
Organism: Verrucomicrobiota bacterium; assembly: GCA_020831635.1. Classification (GTDB taxonomy): domain Bacteria; phylum Verrucomicrobiota; class Kiritimatiellia; order SS1-B-03-39; family UBA6053; genus PXAS01. The sequence goes on from JAFIGC010000010.1 coordinate 57,023, forward strand.
CGAAGCCACCCTCAACAATTTCGTCTCCCTTGCCAAGGCCCGACAGGCTTGGCGCGCCCAAGCCGCAAGCGATGAACCCGGCGGACGTTCCGAAGTGCGTCCGCTCGGGGACGACTCCGCCGCCGCCCACGCCATTTACCTGCAAATCCGAGATGCCATCGACCGCTTCTACGCCCTCTGCGATGTGGTGGCCATGAACCCAGAAGCCCTTCCGCAGCTTTGGCCGGGCCCGCCCCTCCCCGAAAATACCGCCAACGCCACCGACATTCAGGCCCACCTCCGCACCGCGCCCCCCGCCAAACCCAACCCTGAAGGCCTGCTCCGCATCGACAACCGGGTCAACCCCGCCTTCGCCCGCCTCCTCCACGAATTCCGCGCCAAGCTCATCGTCCCCTATTTCGACAAAACCGACGAAGTCCTCAACCGCAACGACTGGAACCGTCTCCGTACCACCATGGAACGCCACGGCGAATGGAAAGCCGCCGAGCCCGGTCCCCACCTCGCCCCCCTGGGCCCCGAACGCGTCCGCGAAATCGCCGAAAGCCCCCGCCTCCAGGATGTCCGCAACCTGATCAACACCCAAATCAGCGCCGCCGTGGATCTCAATCAGGTGCGCCTCACCGAAAAGCTGGCCCTGTTCCAGGGACACCTGCTCGAGTTCGCCAACAACTTCATCAGTTTTCCCAAGCTGTATGCCCCCGACAAACGCGCCGCCTTCGAAGAGGGTTCCCTGATTCTCGACGGACGCCGTTTCAATCTCGCGGTACGCGTCCCCGACCGGGCCCAATACCTCAAAGGGGTCGAAGGCGGGACCATGTTCATCATGATCCTCAAACTCGAACATCCCCGCCGCCCCGAAGGCTGGGAAATTGCCGTGCCCGCCACCAGCGGACGCCAGGGAAACCTCAAGGTCGGCAAACACGGGATTTTCCAACATGTGGACGGCACCGAATGGTTCGCCACCATCCTGCACATTGTCGAAAACCCTATCAGCCTCAACGAAGCCATGGCCGCGCCTTTCGTTCGGCTCGGCCAAAGCTTCACCCGAAAAGTCGAGGCCATCACCCAAGCGGCGGAAAAGCGGCTCGACCAAAGCGGCGAACTCCTGGAAGCGCCTCCCCCGCCCCCTCCTCCGCCACCGCCCACCCCCGGCGCCAACGGACAAATGCTCGCCGGAGGCGGCATCGCCATCGCCGCCCTGGGTTCGTCCCTCGCCTTCATGACCAAAACCTTTGCCGGGCTCACCCTCCCGCAAATTCTCGGCGGGCTCTTGGTTGCCGTCCTCGCCTTCCTCATTCCCAGCGCCATCATCGCCGCCATTCGCCTGAACAAACGCGATCTCAGCGTGCTTCTCGAAGCCGGTGGCTGGGGCATCAACGCCCGGATGCGACTCAGCCGCGCCCAGCGTTTCGCCTTCACCGGCAAACCCGCCTACCCCGAAAACAGCAGTTTCCAACGCGACCGAATCTGGTGGCTCGTCCGGGCGCTTTGGATCGTCTTTGCGATTTACATCGTCATTCAAACCGTCGCCTACCTCAACCGCCCCCCGAAACCCGTGCCGTCTGCCGTAGAAGTATCGAGCGAAGCTTAATGGCATTAGAGACCAGAAGGAGAGAAGGAGAGAGGCCTAATCGTAACATCCGCTCCAATCCCCCGAATTTTTTGAACAGGAGGACGCCAAGAGCGCAGAGGGAAACGGAATCGCAATCCAATCGATCCCTTTACGAATTCCCTCCGTGCCTTGGTGCCTCTGTGAGAACCAATACCCAACAACCAGTATTCTCCAACGAGTATTCTCAGGGAGGCACAAAGGCACGGGGTTTTACACAATTCTGGTTTTTCGGTTGCGGATGAGATCTGCGTTAGGATTAGGATTACGATTACGATTACGATTAGGATTACGAGCGATGCACCTCACCATTCTGTCCTCCCATCATTCTGTCATCCCATCATTCTGTCCTCTATCCCTCAAACCATCATCATTCTGTCCTCCCATCATTCTGTCATCCCATCATTCTGTCATCCCATCATTCTGTCCTCTCTCCTTCTTTACTTCTCTCCTTCTTCCGATCCCCCATCATTCTGCCCTTACCCCATCCGCCATGATTCTGCACTTGATTTAGAGCCCCTCTGCAAATAGGATAAAAGCATGCATCTCATCACGGAAAACCATTTGCTGCTTTTCTTTATCCAGATCGGGGTTTTGTTGGCCTGTGCCAGAGGGTTGGGCGAACTGTTCCGCCGCTGGGGGCAGCCCTCTATCACCGCCGAAATTCTCGTGGGCATTTTTTTCGGCCCCAGCATTTTCGGGCGCATGGCCCCGGACTTGCAGATGCGGATGTTTCCCGATGACCCGACACAGCTGAAAATGCTGGGCACCGTGGCTTGGCTCGGCATCCTCCTTTTCCTCCTGAAAGCAGGCCTTGAAACCAACTTCGCCACCGCGTGGCGCCAGCGGAATCAGGCATTGACGCTGTCGTTCTCGGATTTGATCATTCCCATGGTGATCGCCTTTATCCCCTGCTATTTTCTGCCGGAGGCCTATATCGGCGAAGAGGGAAACCGCTTGGTCTTCTCGCTCTTTATTGCAGTGATCATGACCATCAGCGCCTTGCCGGTGACCGCCCGGGTTTTGCAGGACCTCAAAATCTACCGGACGGATCTCGGACTCCTGATCATGTCTGCGCTCACCATCAACGATGTGGCCGGCTGGATTGTCTTTGCCATGATTCTTGGCGTGGTTTCGGATGCGGGCATGACCTTGGTACAAATGGCCTTTGTGCTGGGAGCCACCCTGGTGTATGCCACCCTGTCGCTCACCGTGGGCTCCCATCTTTTCAACCGCGTCTTGGGCATTTTCAAAAGCCGCCGGGTACCCGAACCGGCCGGATCGCTTACCCTGGTGTTCGTTTGCGGCATCATCGGCGGCACCATCACCACTTGGATCGGCATTCACGCCCTTTTTGGCTTCTTTATCGCCGGCATCATGGCGGGCGAATCCCCCTTGCTCTCGGAAAGAGCCCGACACATCTTCGATCAAATGGTGCAGGCCCTACTGGTACCAATCTTTTTTGCGTCCATCGGCCTGCACCTCGACTTCCTCGGAAATTTTGATCTGCCGCTGATCAGTTTCATCTTCGTCATCGGTTTCGCCGGACGGTATATCGGGGCCTATGTCGGGGGACGCCTGATCCGGCAATCTTCCCTCCACAGCCGCCTCATCGCCGACGCCCATGTCCCCGGCGGCGAAATGCAGATCATCATCGGCATGTTGGCCCTCGAATACGGCGTGATCAGTGAACGCGTGTACGTGGCCATCATTTTCGGCGCCATTGCCACCTCGGTCATCGCGGGTCCTCTCATGGGACGCCTCCTCCGCAAAATCGAACGCGTGGATTGGCTGGCCTTTCTGCCCGTGGACCAGATCATTCCCCAAGTAAAGGCCACCCAACGGGAGGGTGTCATCCAAGAACTCTGCGCCGCCGCCGAAAACATTCTGGTGAACCTCGACCCCAAGACTGTCTCCGATGCCGTCCAGGAACGGGAACGACAGATGAGCACCGCCCTCGAGGACGGCATTGCCGTGCCACATGCCCGCTTGGAAAATCTCGACCGCCCCGTCGTCGTATTCGGTCACTGCCCGGGGGGGGTGGACTGGAACAGCAGCGACGGCAAACCCGCCCGCCTCGTTTTTGTGATCCTCACCCCCACCGATGATCCCAACATCCAGTTGCAAATTCTCCAAGGCATCACCAAAACCCTCGGCACCCCCGGAGTCCCGGCGGAACTCATGAAAGCCAAACGGGCCTCCGACATGCTGGAGATTCTCCGAAAAGGCCAGGTACAATCCGTCAGTTCGAAAAAGTCGGCCTAATCAATGCCGCGGATCACGGAAAGCGCGAATTGCCGGGCCGCGCCCTGATCGCGGAAACGAAAGCTGTAGGTCTTGTTTTCACTGGCGGCGCCCACGGCTTCGTCCGTCCGCCGCAGTCCGTGTTCGGTTCTGGAAATACGGGCCGCTACCTGCTCGGCACTGGTGATGACCACCATGACGCCATCCGCCTCCTCCCCTTCTTCGGGCTGAATTCGCACGCTGAGCACGGCGTCTTTCCGGAGATAAATGATTTCGGTTTCGCTGGCATTGAGGACCAGGAACGACTCCACCCGCTCGACGCGGGGCACAAAGCGGTCAGGCAGCCGGCGACTGGTCTGGGCAAAACCCAACAGAGGCAGAAATAAAATCAGAATGAGAGTGGCTTTCATCGTTTCTCCTAATTCAAGGGTTCATTGTGAGCATACATTCTACACCATCTCCCGAGGAGATGCCATGTGTTTATGTATAATTCCTGTAGATTCTTGACATTCCACCCTATTCCCAATTAGGGTCGAGACAAACAACACACCCCAACCGGAGCCGGCACATGCATAAACCCATTCCCATTCTCACTTTCCTAACCTCTTCTGCCTTCACCATCCTTGCGCCCCTCCCCCTCTTCGCACAGGTGCCGGGGTTGTATCCCGATGCTTCCGGAGGACATTTTGGCGTTGAACTCGTGCGCACCAAGGACGAGATCAAGGCGCTGGAAACCGTGGACGGGGTTGAAACGGACGTCACCCAAACCGATGAGAACGATTATCTGGTCCTGCGCCTGGGCATGGTGCGCAATGATGAGTGGTACTTCAAAATCGGCGGCGGCGTGGGGTATTCGCTGGACGGAAAGACCCAAACCCGGGGCGAAAGCCGCTTTATGGGCGAATCCATCAGCTTGGACGAGGATTTGGGACGTGACAGCGGCATATACGTCAATCTCGGCGCACGGCTCGGCTATAATTACGACATCAGTCCCACCGTCCGCATCCGCCCGGTCCTGGGATACAAACTGGAACACAAACGATATTCCACAAAACGCACCTTCGAGTTTGAAACCCGGGAAGGCCCGGTGAGCCAAACCGTCGGCGTGGATTTCGAACACACTTGGCTCGGCTACACCCTGGGCATTGAAGGCGATATGCAGATCGGAGAGTCCATCGTTTTCGCCGGCATTGATTACTTTGGAGCCTCGCCAGACCTAACCGTGCGCGGGCCCGCGGCCATGGCCAACGGAGATGCCTCGCGCAGTCTCGACGGCGACGGATTCGAATTCCACATCGGCATGATCCGACAATTCGGCGGCGGTACCTTTTTTCTGCGCTTTTTCCACCAGAACTGGTCCGGCGACGGCAGCGGAAATCTTCCCAGCCAACTCGAAAACGGGGGCGAAGCCGGCAGTGGACGCTACACGTGGGACGTCTCCAACACCGGCTTCATGATCGGCGCCGGTTTCGGATTTTAATTTTTTTCATTGCCTATTGCATTCTTTTCGTGCTATAGACACCCGCTCTCCCGGCAGTGGGTGGAACCCGCGACAATTTTCGCGCTCGAATCACAACGATATTTTCCGTTTGCTGCTCACTCTCCGCCCCCAGTCCGATGGCCGGAAAGTTATACAGCTCCGGACGTTGGAATTTGAAAAATGAAATACGCAGAAAAACCACGGCACGAACGCCGTGCCGAACGCAGTGGCAGTCGCAGCAATCATCGTGGACGCAATCCCGGTCGCGGCGCCAGCGCCAAACCCGCGCCCGTCGCCCTGACCCCCGAACCGCCCCGTGACCGCAAGGTCACCCCCGAAGGCGAGTTCAAACTTTTAATCCCCGAACTGGAACAGGCCCTGGCCGAAGAAGGCTACCTGACCCCCTCCCCCGTTCAGGCCCAGGCCATCGCCCCGATCCTCGAGGGACGCGACATGATTGGCACCGCCCAGACCGGCACCGGCAAAACCGCCGCCTTCCTGTTGCCCATCCTACAGCGCTTGCACGCAAACGCCAAGACCGTCAAACCCGGCTATCCCCGCGTGGTCATTCTCTCCCCCACCCGCGAACTCGCGGCCCAAATCGGCGAGAGCGTGCGCACCTATGGCCGTCACCTGGCCCTGCGGCACACCGTCATCACCGGCGGCGTCAGCCCCGTGCCCCAAACCCGCGCCCTCCGTCAGGGCGTCGACATCGTCGTGGCCACCCCCGGACGCTTTCTGGATCTGAACCGTCAGAAAAAACTGTTCACCGAAGAAGTGGAGGTCTTTATTCTCGACGAAGTGGACCGGATGCTGGACATGGGCTTTTTGCCCGACATCAAGTCCATTCTCAAAAACATTCCCCCGAAACGGCAATCCCTGTTTTTCTCCGCCACCCTCAGCCCCGTGCTCGAAGAACTGGCCGGAAAAATCACCCAAAACCCGGTGCGAGTTTCCATTGCCCCCGAAAAAACCACCGTGGACAAGATTTCCCAATCGGTGCTTTTCGTCGACAAGAGCAACAAAAACGATCTCCTGCTCTCGCTGTTTGACAAACCCGAGGTGAACAAAGTCATGGTCTTCACGCAAATGAAGCACATGGCCAACAAAGTCACCGAACACCTGTCCCGCGCCGGCATCAAAGGCGCGGCCATTCACGGCAACAAGAGCCAGGCCGCCCGAACCGCCGCCCTGAACCGCTTCACCCGCGGGGAAGTCCGCGTCCTCGTGGCCACCGACGTGGCCGCGCGGGGCATTGACGTGGACGGCATCACCCACGTGGTCAACTACGACCTGCCCATCGAAGCCGAAAACTATGTGCACCGCATCGGACGCACCGCCCGTGCCGGTGCCTCCGGAACCGCCATCTCCTTTTGCAGCGCCCAGGACCGCAACTTGTTGCGTGGCATCGAACGTTTGCTCGAAAACAGCATTCCCGTCGATGAAGACCACGCCTGGCATTGCGAAACCTCACGCCACGCCCGCGGCGAATCCCCCATGATGCGCGGACGCGGTGGACGTGGCGGCGGTGGCGGTGGTGGCCCGCGCGGACGCGGTGGCCGCGGCGCCCCGCGCGGTCGAAGATAGTTGCCGGTTGCCGGTTGAAGGTTGCCTGTTAATCGTTGCCGGTTGTTGGCTGCGATGCGCCCGTTCGTTCTCGAAAATTTAGATTTTCGTGGACAAATCCGATGAATGGGTAATGCTGGGGAACATGCCTTCCGCCCGTCCCGCTCCCCCTCCAACCCCCGCCCGCCTCTTCGGCACCTTTGGCGGGGTGTTCACTCCCTGTACCCTGACCATTCTCGGGGTGATCATGTTCCTGCGCTTCGGGGAAATCGTGGGGCAATCGGGCATTCTCCACGCCGTGCTGATCGTTCTCGCCGCGAAAGTGATCACCACCCTCACCGCGTTTTCCCTTTCCGCCATCGCCTCCAATACGGCATTCTCGCGGTCCTGGCCCTCTCCCTGATTTCTTTCGCCCTCGGCGCCTGGCCCGTTTGGTCTTCCTCACAATTCGTCGACAATCTCGGTCCCGCCTATGCGGATGGCGCCGACATCCGCATCATGTTCGCACTCTTTTTCCCGGCGGTGACCGGCATCATGGCCGGGGCCAACATGTCCGGGGATCTCCAGGCCCCGGCCAAAGCCATTCCCCGGGGCACCCTGTGGGCCATCGGCGTCACCGGCTTGGTCTATCCCGGTCTCGTCCTCATCTTGGGGGGCGTGGCCTCCCCTTCCGACTTGCGGAAGGACAGCTGGCGGTCATGCTGGTGCTCAATCCCGTCTGGGCCCTGGCCTCCCTCGGCATCATGGGCCTCGTCTACACCCGCCTGCAACGCACCGACCTGGAAACCCGCTGGGGCGATGTCCACAGCGGCGTGGCCTTCGAACGGGCCAAACAATCCCTGCTCTATCTGCAGGACGAACACTTTCACCCCAAAAATTGGCGGCCCGCCGTGCTCGCCTTCGTCGGCAATCCCGCCCACCCCCACGTCGTCGTCACCGACCGATTCCACAAGGCCCTCAAAGCCGAATCCACCCAAAGCGCCCTCGTCTTCCTCGGCTTCCTCCCCCCCGCCAAAGACGAAGAAGCCCAATTCATGGAACGCACCAACACTCTCATCGAAGACCTTCCCAACGTCATCCTCGTCCACAGCACCGGCGCCGTCGCGCTGGATGCTTGATGGGTAAAGAGCTCAGAGGGTAGAGGTCAGAGGGCAGGTCAGAATGAGAGAAGGTGGGAAGTCAGTGGGGGTGGTTGATTTCCAAAAAGTTCCGAGGCTCGGAAGCCTGCGTTTGCAGACTTCCGAGCCTCGGATTGGGTCGGATATACTGAGCGTCGAAGTTATTTCGCGGCGCTGACTGCGCACACCGGACCGGGATTGAAGAACGTTCCTTCAAAACGGTTGAATTCGGTGAACGTGATTTCGAACTTACGTCCGTCTCCGGCGGTTAAGGTCGCCTTGCCGGGAGGCGTGGCGCTGGAAACCGTTCCTTGGAAGTTTTCCGTAAAATTCGGATCACTGAGGGTATAGGTCCCGCTGAGGTTGTTACCGTCCTGATTGATTTTCATCTTCAGGTTGCGGCCGCAAGCGCTGCCGGCCCAGTTGCCTGCGTAGCTGCTGTCGTTGCTTTTACTGTCGGAATTACATCCGAGGGTAAAGGCCAACAAAATGGCTGCCAAAGACAGCCCCAATGTATTTCTTACTTTCATCATATTCATAATAATCTCCTTTGTGTTTGATTCGTGCTTCAATAGAAAAAGCCAATTGACTTGGGTACACAGTAACGACCCATGCATGGTACGGTCAACTTGTATTTTTCATTTGGGCATAGGGTAAAACCCTACTTTGCATGACTGAAAATTGAATTCACACGCTCCGAGGACCCTCCGAGGGTTGCCAAAAGTGGAAGAGGGAGAGAAGGTGAGAAGGAGAGAGGGAGAAGCGACGGATGTCGAGCCCCAAAAAAATATCCGTGTGAATCCGTGACCATCAGTGGTTCATTATTACTCATGCTGGAATCGCATTTGAGCCTTGGGGAAATGGTGAGAAAGAACAGGTTGAAGTGCGCCCGGCGCAAGATGCGCCGCCCCCATAGCATGCGCGAACTCGCCCCCCACCTGCTCGCGGCCATGGACCACACCCTCTGGATGCGCCACCTCCAGAACGTCACTTCGGGACATCCCCGGTCTCCTCCGCCGATCCTTCCTTGGGTTCACTCTTCTTTGAAGAATGGTCGGCATGATCCGAGACCGGTTTTCTCCTAATCTTCCGCGCGTACAAAAACAACAAACAAAGGAGTACAAACAAGACGGCGGACAAAATATAAGCATGCTGAAGTTGAGCCTTCCTCTTTTCGCCTTCCTGATACATCTGATGCACGATCTGCGCCAAATTCTCAGCATTATAGGTTACAGTACGGTCTTCGAAAACCAATATTATTGTACTTAAAAATTCATCAGGGTTTGTACCATAAACCTCAGCACGCCCAAAATTATGCGTTATGAGTCCATTTGTCCAGTCAACAGAATAATTTTCCGCAAACTCATAAAAACCTCGAAGACCAAGGGTTTCAACTGCTGTTATTTCATGATCAACAAAATACATTCTAGCTGACAGATCTTGATTTTCAAAAGTACATGAACCGCGAACCATAGTTCCTGACGTTTCTTTCAAGGTTAACTCCATGAATTCCCCAAAAAACTCGGCATACATATGCATGGGACAAGCCATATCCTCCGCAGAATTAGCGTTCCCATCAACGCCATTCGCACTCACACTAAACATATAGTATAAGATGAATAAAAAATAAAAGCTTTTTGATAATTTCATATACCACCAAGCAGATGTAGTTGATTCATCATCGAAATCTTTCATACACACGACGAATCTGAACCCATTGGGTAACCATACCCGAGTAAATATCCCCTCGCAATCTCCTGATTTGATCCGTTTGCCACATTACGTTGTCTGGATGAGGTGAAGTTATAAACCCGGGTTGCGAGACGTATTCAATCACATCCTCAGGCGTTTCCACGTCCCTAATTGAAGACATTTCCGCATCATTATCTCTAAAAACAGAATGATAAGTATCTGGATGACGAAGCCCCAACAAATGCCCGAACTCATGCGCGGCAACGTAAGGCAGTAATCTTGGGTCCCCGTTTGGCCCCAACAACAACCGATGAGACAACCACATTTTGCTGCCGCCTATCGCATCCACTGCACCAGGCGTCTCCTCTGGACCATGCAAACCATCGATTTCTTTCACAATTTCAATCACGGGGAAATTGTTAAATAAATTGAATGCAAGTCTGCGGAAAAATCCCAGGCTATCCGGACAAGAATCCATCACCACCAGACTTGGCGTGAGCCTCCATGTGACTTCATTATTAAATGGACTTAATTCAGGTGGTTGCTCCGTAGTTGAACCTTGAAAGCGTTCTTCAATTCCTATTTGGATTGTACGGACAACTCCCTCCAGTTCACTTCTGGTTAACCTCCTGTCCGGCTTCCCATCACCGGTGATATCCACACAAGAACTACAAATATTCATACTTGCAGTAAATATAAAATCCGTTCTGTTCTGATGGCTATAAGATTGTTCCTTTCTAACGCCCACCCACAAGCCCAAATAATCAATATTGGATATGGATCTGTTGTTTACATAAGCATAAAGATTATACCCACCCCGTTCCCCAATCGGATCGCGATTCGGCCATCTTCCGGTTTCGGTGTCATAGTAACGGAAGCCGTAATACAGGAAACCGGTCTCTGATTCGGTGTACTTGGTGGAAAAGCGATGAGGAAGTTTTGCGGCCAGAGGCCCGGAGGAGCGCAGGCTGCGGCCGAAAGGATCGTACTCGAACACGGCGGCAAGAGTGCCGTCGCCGCTGTCGGTATAGGCCATGATGTTTCCGTTTCCGTCAAAAGCTGGCACCACGGTGTGGTTGCCGTCGGCGATGTTGACGGAAAGCAGCCCCCCCACACCGCCGGCCTCTTGCATTGAGCCGGAGAGATCGAGTCCCCAGACGTGGGTGCGCACGGGGATGTCGAGCGGGGCAATTTCGGCAATCAAGTTCCAACCGTCGTACACAAAGCGCAGGTCCTCCTCCGGAAGGAAGGTCTCCAGGGTGTTGTCCCAGCGGGATATGACACGCCGCACGCGGCGGCCTTGACTGTCGTAGGTGTATTCCATTTTCGTTCGCACAAGTGGACTGATGTTGACATCGGCGCGGTGGGTTTGCGCCACCAGGCGGTTCTCACTGTTCCAAGTGTACTCCCATAGATGATCTTTCGTCAAGTTCCCATCGTCATCAAATTCGGGCGCGTTGAGTCCATTGGGGGTTTCCATAGACCCGGTGACGCTGTTTTGGTCCTGGGTATTGGTGTCGGTGGCGGTGATTTCGAAGGTGCTCACCAAATCCGAAATTTCTTTTTCCCTGTACCAGAGCAGGTGGGTGTAGGTCGCCTCCTGCGGCCCCAGGGAGCCACCCACAAGCTCGACGTCGATTTTGATGTCGGTGTCTTCGCGGTCCCCTCTTAAATGCGCATACGCGGGGCGGGTGATGGCGGTGTATTGGTTGAGCAGGTTGGCGTTGTAGTCTGTGGTGCGCGCGTTTTCGACCGAGGTCTTGCGGTTGCCGATGTCATCGAAAGTGTAGCCGAAGCTGTAGCCGGGGATGGCATTGTCAGAACCGTCTTTTTTCACTCCGCCGGTGACCTGGCCCAGATGATCGTAGCTGTATTCCCAATAAGCGTTGGCGACCAAATTTTGCGGGTCGACAACATCGGCGCGGACGCGCTGGTTGGCGTCGTTGTAGGTGTAGGCGTGGGTGGAGACGATACCACCCCCATGGCTGGTGTCTCGTTCGGTTTCGATGGATTCGAGGCGGTTGAGGGCATCGTGAGCCCAACTCACTTCCTGAACATTTCCCTGTTGCAAACTTTCAAGCAGAGGGCGATTGGCCTGGTAAGCGTAGGTGTGGGTGATGCCGTGGCCGGTAACGGTCTCCAGCCTGTTGACGTGCGGATCATAACCGTAGGCGGTTTCGTGCACGGAGAGAGTGAGGTGCAGCAGATCCAAGCTTTCCGGGCGATGGAGGGCATCGTATCCCCGTTCGACTTCCCAGTTGTCAAGCATGCCGGCGGTGTAGGTTTCTTTGACAAGTTGGAAGTCGTCGTGCTCGTATTCCCGGGTGCCTGAGGCATCCTGCACTTCCACGATGCGGCCCATTCGATCATAGCTGTTGACCACCGGGGGGGTGGTTGAGTTGGGATAGTCGACGTGGGTGAGTTCGCCGAGATTGTTGTAGGTGTAGACGGTTTCGGCGCCGCGTGCCCAGGTGCGTTTGGCGAGGAGTCCGCGGATATCGTACTCGTAGTCGGGTCCTTTGTCGTCGTCGTAGCGCTTGGAGACGAGGACCCCGGCGTCGTTGTAGTTCCAAGTGGTGACGGCTTTGCCGTTGTCGCCATCGAAATCCTGCCAAGTGGTGAGGGTTTTCATGCGCCCGGCGTAGTCGTAGTTGTACGCGACGGGGTACTGACGGGAACCAAACTGGGTCATGAGTTCGCCGGTGGGGTAAAACTCGCGGGTGACGGTGGTATTGTCGGGCAAGGTGACTTGTTCAATTCGTCCACCCGCGGAGGTGTAGCCAAGGGAGCCAAGGCCGGAGGTGAGGGTGGTGGTTTCTTGTTCCAGAGCGGTGCCGGGTTGTCGGGTGACGGTTTCGAGGGAGCCATCCACGTGGAAGGTGTAGGTGGTGAGGCCGGTGCCCGCGTCGTCGATTTCGTTGCGGCGGT
>JAFIGC010000134.1 GCA_020831635.1 Verrucomicrobiota bacterium
TTTGGTATATATCTAATAACAAAGGGGTTATGCGTTTTTCGCTGTGAACTTCAGCTTAAGACAAAGGGAAAGCCCCCCTACGCCCCTGCCGGTGCGGAGACCGGCGCTCCCGTCCCCCTGCGCCCCATCGGCGATGTTCGATGTTCGGCGTTCGATTTCAAAAAGCGAACGTTGCACGTTGAACATCGAACATTGAACGTCGAACTTCGCAGGCCCCAAAGCGGTAGCTCTGGTCGTTCCTCCCGACGCTACCGCACTCCAAAGACGCTTCGCGTCCGCGCGTGGTGAGTTGTGGAGGCATGATTTTTTGGTGCGGAACAGAGTGGAGCGGCCATTCGACAAAGTGCCCCCGTCTGGGAAAGTGCGGGGACGCGAAGCGTCTTTGGAGTGCGTGTAGCGAGCCTGCGAGCTGCCGCTTTCCGGAGCCCGCGACTTTTGCCGTTTGTTCGATGTTCAATGTTCGCTTTCTGTTCCACCAAGGGGACATTCAACTTAGACCCATTCCTTTCCTTGGTTCATACCTTGGGCCATCCAATCTTCAATTCCCGTCTGACGTTTACAATATCCTCTGATTCGAAGTCGAGAGGCCCTACACCCCCCGGATCAGATTTGCGGCCAGTGATAAAAGCCCCGCCACGCACGACCAGACCTTTCCGTTTGGATTGATCCTTCAGCAACACATCCACCCAGTGCACATCCATCTTCATTTCGGGGCCGAGATTACGGAGAAGGTGGCTTGGTATTTGGATTTTGCTCATTCGATACGTCCGTAAAAATGTTGAATTCATGTCAGTTTTTTCATTTTTAGGGTTCATAGGTGGTGAGAAACCAGTCGTCAGGACCCCACCACGCAATACTCTGAAAGGAATCAAGAATGATTTTACTTTTCTGAAACTCCCGCATTATATCGGCGGGATTTGTGCCAAGTGATTCAGCGGATTCTTTGATCCACCTCTACAGAATAGAAATCCATTGGCAAATTTAATTGCCTGTGCATTTTCACCCCAATGATTTCAGTCGACAAAGCCTGGGACAAAGAGGGGTGCGACCCCGTTGGGGTCGGCAAACGGGGGTGGATGCGATTCCCGGGGCGTTGCCCGCGGGCTGACGGGTGAGACCCCGTTGGGGTAGGGCATGGCGTCCCATTCCGAATTTGCATCCCAACAAACGATCCTCGTTTTCCGATGCCCGGAAGACTTTTCAAAACGGCTTCCGACGTTCGGAAGGTCGAATAACCGTAGAAAAACATGCCTTGCTGATGGACTCCAGTTCTATGAACAGAACCTCTTTTTAGAGGGTGCCGTCGGTATTCGACGCGTAGCGACGTCCGACGCATAGCCGTGGATTTCAATCCACGGACCAACGGAAATAACATCGAGGTGCGCCGCAAAAATCTAAATGCTTGCTATCTAATGATAATATGTTATCAAATAAGACAGCCCCGTATTGGAGATCTATTTTGACATCCCCCATTCCGTATGCATCCCTTTTTTCCGTTCGCACATCCGTCGATTTCCTTGAGGTCGTCGGATGATCATGAACGCCATGACCCGAAATGTGATCATTGTCGGCGCGGGTCCGGCCGGTTTGGGGCAGGCCTTGGCCTTGAAACGGGCGGGCATCCCCGATGTTTTGATCCTGGACGCGCGGGGGATCGGGGCCTCTTTTCGCGCCTGGCCTCAAGAAACCCGCCTGCTCACCCCCTCTTTTCCTTCCCAAGCCTATGGATGCCCGGATTTGAATTCCGTCTTTCCAGAGGCTTCTCCCGCCGACCGTTTCGTCTGTGAGCACATCTCGGGACCGCAATATGCGGATTGGCTGAACCAAGAGGCGCGGCGGGCGGGGCTGGACGTGGCTTGTCCGGTTCATGTGAAGGCCGTGGACCGGGAGGATGGTCTTTTTGAATTGGACACCGATCAAGGAATGTTCCGCTGTCGCGTCCTCGTCTGGGCCACGGGCGAATTTTTCTTTCCTTCGCGGCACGAATATCCCGGCGCCGAACTCTGCGTTCATTATGCCGATGTGAAGTCATGGCGCGACTGCGAGGGGGATCAACTGTTGGTGATCGGCGGGGCGGAGAGCGGCATCGACGCCGCCTGCAATTTGATTGCCCTGGGCAAGAAGGTGACGGTGCTGGACCGGGGTGGGGCCTGGATGGAAGAACAGGGCGATCCCAGTTTGGTGCTTTCTCCCCACACGCGCACCCGCTTTCGCGCCGCCCTGGACTCCGGGCGGCTGCGGATGGTGCCCGATGTGTCCGTGGTTCGGGTGGGAGATCACGGCGACGGGTTTCGGGTGTATGGCCAGGATGGACAATCCTTCGCCTGTGACGGACCGCCCATCTCCTGCATTGGCTTTGTGGGCGGCGCATCGCAGATCCGGGATCTTTGGGCTTGGCGGAACGGGCAGGTGCTCCTGACGCCCGAAGACGAATCCACCCTTACCCCCGGTCTGTTTCTCGCGGGTCCCCAAGTGCGGCAGCCCGGCGAAATCTTTTGCTTCATTTACAAGTTCCGTACCCGTTTCGACATCGTATGCCACGCGATCTCCCAACGATTGCGTGAAAACGAAAGCGTCCCCCATTTGGAAAGTTTTGCCAGTCACGCTTCAGGCGTTTGACAAGGCCCGGAGACCGTCTGAATATGAACTATATGCTGGTTGGCATGGAAAGCAGCGGGAAAACCGCGTTGGTGCGGGCTTTGTCGGGCCGTTCGGGGGAAAGCGCCCGATTTCGCGGCACCACCCTGGCCTGCGAAACCTATCGACAGGGAGATCACGCTTTTATCGACAGCCCGGGGATTCTGCGCAGTCTGGACAGCGAAACCACCCGCACCGCCCTGGAGAGCCTGAAGAACGAGGAACAGGTGATCCTCGTTCTTCATGCCGGGCATCTGGACACCCAACTGCCCGAACTCCTGCCCCTGATGTCCGACAAACGGGGACTGGTGGTGCTGACCCATTGGGACCGGGTCCTTTCCCCTCCACGAGCGGCGGAAGCCCTTGCCGCGCTGCGTCATCAACTCGCACTCCCCGTTATCGCCTTGGATGCCCGCAAGCCCGTCCCGGCTTCCCTGAAAGAGGTGCAAGCGGCGCTGTTGATAACCGCTCCTTTCCCCGCGGAATGCCCCGCCGCCCCCGCGTTGCGCACGGAACCGACCCGCGACCTGTTTTCCATTCCGGCCCTGGGTCCGGTGCTCGCCCTTATCCTGCTCTTCGCCCCGGCCTGGCTGGCGGTCGTCGGCGCAAACGCCTTTGCCGATGCGCTTTACGATCCGCTCTACAATCTGTTGGAACCGCTCTTCGACCGCGTCTCTGCTCTTCCGGAATGGCTGGTGGCGATGATCGCGGGGGACTATGGCTTTGTGTCCATGTTTCCCTTCCTGCTTCTTTACGCCCTGCCAACCGTACTGGTGTTCGCGCTCTTTCTCTCTCTGCTGAAAACCAGCGGGCTGGTGGACCGCCTGACCGTTTCGCTGGAAAATCTGCTCCGTCCGGTGGGACTCAGCGGACGCGATCTGGTGCGGGTGGTGATGGGCTTCGGCTGCAATGTGCCCGCCGTGATCAACACCCGGGCCTGCTCCAGTTGCAGCCGGGGGGCGACCGTCCACGCCATTTCCTTCGGGTCCGCCTGTTCGTATCAGCTCCCCGCCACCCTGGCCGTCTTCGCGGCGGCGGGCATGCCGGGTCTGGCACCCGCGTTCATCCTTTGGCTCGGCCTTACCACATTGGTGTATGTCCGCCTCACCACTCCCAAAGCCTACCGCGACAGTCTGAATACCCTCAAGTTGCCCCCCTGCGAACCCGTGCAGTGGCCCTCTCTGCGCAGCGTCGTGCGGGAAGCCTGGGAAACCCTGCGCCAATTCCTGCAACTGGCCCTGCCCGTGTTTTTTGTGATTTGTTTTGTGGCCGCCCTCCTGCAGCTCAGCGGACTGCTCGGACTGCTCGTCCGCTTCGGCGCGCCGCTGATGGAGCTCTTCAATTTGCCCGGCGAAGCCGCCACCGCCGTCATTCTCGGGTCCATTCGCAAAGACGGACTCGCCATTGCCCTGCTCGACGCGGACTGGAACGCCCTCAAAGTGCCGCTCCAAACCCCCGTGCAAGTCCTCACCGCCGTCTATCTCGCCGGGGTATTGCTGCCGTGTCTGGTCACCCTCTGGACCATCGCCCGCGAATTCAATTCCCGCTATGCCCTGCGACTCTGCCTACGCCAAGTCACCGCCGCCGCCGCTTTCAGCCTACTGCTGGCGTGGGGGGGAGTTTTCTTGCCCTGTTTTTTATGACCCAAAAAAGATCAAGCGAACCAGAAGGGCGATGAGCACGCCCCAAACGCCCGCCAGAAACAGGGCCAGCAAGGGGATCCATCTGGAATATCGAATAAAAACGCCGTCCTGCAGGCACCCGCAACGGGAAGAAAAAGGCCATGCGGGCGCGTCATGCACGCAGGGTTGCAGCATACACCCGACCCAACGGCAGTGATATTTGAGCAGGCCCGGCGGAATGGGACGGGGCGCGTAGCCATAATCCTGCCTTCTGCAGAAGACACAGGGTTGGGAACCATCCGGTCTACTCGAATGAAAAGCCGACATGTCCAGCAGAATATGCCAACTGTCATACGTCAAATAGACCATATCCAATGGGAACAAAAAGCAGTTGAATTTCATCTTCATTTTTTCGGCTCGGGATTCAGGACGCGGGAGAAAAGGGGGCGGGAATCGCCATGATCATACATGCGCACCCAAAGCATCAAAATGGGGTGAAACCCTACCTGCCACATAAAAATTCATATTTAGAGATTCCGGATTTGGCCATGCTGAGAGGGGAAGGACTGGTTGGCCGGATAAAAGTGGCGGGCGTATGCCTCTTCAATCGCGGGCTCGCCGGTTTTGGAACAACGCAGGGTGATGTGTTTGCTTCCTTGTTGTCGGAAAGGGTGGACGCTGGTTTTCAGATTCAAATCATGCGCATGAAAGCGAAGAATTCTGAGGATGCGGTTGGCTTTGGACAGGTTTCCGGCAAAGATTTTCTCCAAATAGGGCACTTGTCCCTTTTGCCAGGCTCGCACCTTTTCCGGGGTTAGATTCCCCATGGCAATCATCACTTCCACAGCATTGAATCCCTGTTGCTTTTCGAGCAGATCTTTTGCGGAACGGACCACTTTGGGGTAGTACCGGTCCTCTTGATAATTGGTGACGGTCACGGATTTCATGCGGGCTCTTTACAGGGTTTTGATGCAGTTCCTCAATCTTTTTTTTTTAGCTCAATGATTTCCATCGACAAATCTCGCGACAAAGAGGGGTGCGCCCCCGTTGGGGTCGGCAAACGGGGGTTGGAACCATTTCCCGGGGCGTTGCCGCCGGGCTGACGGGTGAGACCCCGTTGGGGTCGGGAATGGTGTCCCATTCCGGAATTTGCATCCCAACGGGATGCCACTCGTCAGACCGGGGTGAAACCCCGGGAATTTGCATCCCCACACGAAGCCGCATCCCAACGGGATGCCACTCCTTCCGGTTCCACTTCACCCACCGCCACCTCATCCTCTCCTCCTCAAATTACCTGTTCTATATTTATGCTCAAATTCCTCCGTGGTTGCAAGAGGCCTTGTTTGATTGGGAATTGGATTACGATTAGGATTAGCTTTGTCTCCTCGCCCTTGGCGCTGTTTGGGAGCATACGGGAGACCATCCGTCACCCCTCTTTTTTGGCGATCGGCGTGTTATTCACCGCCTTGCTGATGCATACGCTCATTCATGCCGTGGCCGCCGCACGCCACTCCCATCAACAGAAGCGGTGGACCTTCGAAACCCGGATCGCTTTCCACTGTGTCGGGCTCGCGCTCATTCTCACTTTCGCCACGGCCCATAAAATCTTTGACACCCTGTATCTGACTCCCTTTCGCGAGGCCCGCACATACACGCCCCCGGCACTCGAATTGGAGTATCATCCCACGGATAACAGCCCAACGCCCGTTCGCATGGAATTCTGGGAAGAAGACGACGTCTGGCATTTTTTCCGACCCCATTGGTAAAGGGAACCACGGATCGGCACGGATGGGCGCGGATACAATGATCGTGCAAATTACCCGTGCAAATTACCTGTCGCTATATTTCCTCGTCCCCCGTTCCAGACCGCCGAATTTTTTGAACAGGAGGACGCAGAGGGAAATGGCGGTGGATTTGCCTTTGCTCCCTTTGCTTGCTTCTGTTCCAATCCTTTTGGCTTTTGAACAGAAGGTCGCGAAGGAAGCGAAGAATTTCAGTGCGGTTGCCGCCATGCAAAGCCCCTTTGGGGCTGGAATTGCACAAAAAACCAGACGGCATCCACTTGGCCTTAAGTCCAGACCGATTTCGGAATTGCAGAATGACTTTGGAAATTTTGTTCTCCTTACCAAAGCAAATGCAATATCCGCAGATCCGCTTGATAGCCGAAGCCCAGATCGTCTACGAAGACAATCCCCAGACCGAGTTCGGGTCCAAAGAACCTGGCTTTCCCATCGGTTTTCTCCCGGTTGGAACCGTATCCAAGTCGCCCCATGAGGCCGACGCCGTTCTTAAATTCGATGTTGTGGGGGTCTTCACTATGATCATGGGTGCCGTCCGGTCCGGAAACGTGCTCAACAAATCGGAGGGCCTTGTAGTGGACCTCCAGACTTGTCCACAGCATGGCCTTGTCCGTGTGCCGGAGGATATACTTGTGTCCATAGCCCAATTCAAGTCCCGCCCCGGTCCAGATGTTTTCGCCTCCCGGCACGGTCTCTGATTCGACCGTACCATGTTTGTCTGAAAATTTGTTGAGGGCAAGAAAGTTACAATGGACATACCTCACCTGCGAATCCGTTTTTTCCACGATCCATTCCCTGCCAAGGTACGGAGAACTCTTGAGCCTGTCGTCCATGCCGATATATCGACGATATCCGAATGAGGAGCACCCGGAAAAAAAGACGACACAGGATAAAGCATAGAAAAAGGTGTAATGTTGGTGTTTCATTTTTGTTGGAGGGTTCGGCGGGTCTTTTGGTTTCAGCCTCATTCCGCGGTCATCACATAAATCAGCATTTCATGGCACCGTTTTTCCTATATGCATTAAGGAAGTTTGTCCAGTTCAAGCGAATTTGGGAACCCGCTAGGTTGATTGACTCAATCGAAATCCACAATCCCAAAACAAAATGGGGTTGAAACCCCCAGGTCCGTCAGGCGACGCTACGCGGCGCACCCCGATGGTTTTCCGTTGGTCCGTGGATTGAAATCCACGGCTATGCGTCGGGCGTCGCTACGCGACGAATTCCAATTTTTATGCTGTTTTCTTTTGGCTGGGAGGTTTACACTTGTCTCTCCTTTCAGGAGTTCCTTATGTTTCAAAAACTCTTTTTTCTGACGCTGTCCCTGCTGGCCGTTGGGTATGGGGATGGACCTTTGTCGGTTCCTGTTCTGGAACAATTTGTTTTCGGGGATGCGGACGCGGCAGTGGATTCCCTTGAATCGCAGTCCAATCATGCGTTTTTCTTGCGCATCGTGGATGCGCAGCGTCGGGGAGATTTGGACCGCGCCGACCGGCTGTTGCGCGCTTGGGAACAAGCCCAAGCGTCGTCGGACGAGGATTTGCGTTTCTTGCTGCTACACAAGCGGCAGCAACTGATGCGGTTTGAGGCGGATTCGGAGGAGAGTTGGCAGTGGCTTTCCGAGCAGTTTCCGCTTCCTCCTTCGCCCGGGTTGCTGGAACCCCGGGACGACTTGCCGAATCAACTGGAGGCGGCGGACTGGACCCGCGCAAGCTGGGTGGCCTGGAGCCGGGAGACGGAAACGGGTTTTCCCGGGTTGGTTCGTGAAGAATTTGCCCATCGATTTTTGGATGAGGCCCGGGGTCCGGCGGAACGCTCGGCGTTGCTTGCCAAAATGCGCTATCCGGTGCATCCGCTGCTGGTGATGACTTTACTGGAGGATCTGCAACGCAACCCGGGTCCGTCTTTCGGGGACTTGGAAATTCACCGGAACCTGACCCTTTCGCAGTTGGAGGAACTGGCGGAACGGCGTCCCGCTTTGCTTGCGAATCCGGCCTACCTGAAGGAACGCTTCCGTCGCCTTTCTTTTCCCGCGGATTCCGAAGCCTCTCCGCAATCGCTGCTGGCGCATCTTGAAAAAGCCTGGCCGTTCGTGCAAAGTTTGCCGGACAATGCGCCTGACATTCAACGGGCCTTTCTTCTTCACCTGTTGGATTTGCAATGGCAGAGCGAGGGAAAGGTGTCCGAAGCGCTTTTGCTGCGGTTTCTGCAAAAATCCGGACGCGGGTTGGAACTTGCCGCGAACGATTTTCACCGGATGGGCGAACAAGGTTGGCTTTCCGAGCTTTGGCCGGCGGCCGCGCGGCTGCCGTCCCCGATGCCGCCCCATGAACTCCTGCGGGAGATCCTGCTGAACCATCTGCATACGCTGCCTTTCCCGATAGCCTTTGAACCTTATATCGAAGCGGAAACCTTGCGGTCCCTTTTCGCGGAAAGCAAACTCCTGCACGGGGAAGGGGATCCGGGCGTTTGGCGCGCGGATTTCACGGACGCGGCTTACCGGGAGTTGTTCGAACGCATGGAACTGCGGTTCCCCGCCCACCGGAAAGTCGTCTTTCCCGAGGACGGCCCGGTCACGGTTTTGCTGGACGTGAAGCGGATTGACGAAGTGCAAATTCAGATTTACGAGTTGAATGCGCTCAATTTGCATCGCCGTTTTCCGGAGGGCTGGGATGTCAATCTCCCCCTCGGCGGCATGCATCCGGCCCACACCCGAACCCTCGAAACCGCCGCCGGACCCTTTCGGCGGGTCCGGCATGAAATTCCCCTGCCGGAGATCCGCTCCAATGGATATTATGTGGTCGAGTTTCACGGGGGCGAACTGAGCGCCCGCGCCCTCTTACAGATCGGAACCCTGACCCCGCAATACGTGCCCACCCGCGAAGGCATTCTGCTGCGGGTGATGGATGGGGAGGGCGCATGGGTGCGGGACGCCTCGGTTTGGGTGGAGGAACGCTCCTACGCCGCCAACGATCGGGGGGAGATTCTGCTGCCCTTTTTTGAAGAGGATCACCAGCGGGTCTTGCTGTCGGACGGGGAACTGGTTCAGGCGGTGCGTCTGTCGCAAAGTCGGGCGGACTTGGCGTTGGATTTCAGCTTGGCATTCGGGCCGCAGAATTTGAAACCGCAATCGGACGGCGAACTGGGGCTCCAGTTGTTTCTCACCCTAAACGGTCAGCCGCTTCCGGTGTCCAGCCTCGAGAACGCGGAGCTGTACTTTCGAATGAGTTTTTCCGCGGAAAACGAGGTCCACAAGCGTTACCCCCTGGATTTGAGCGGGGACCCCGCCCTGATTCGGAAAGAAATGCATTTCCCCAAAAATTTGACCGCATTGGATGTGATGGTGGAAGGCAATTTCGTGATGCCGGACGGAGAGCGAAGGCAAATCGCATCCAAGGTGAAAAACCAAATATTGTTCTGGGAAAAAGAAAATCAGTTTTTGCTGGTGGATGACGACGGCTGGTTGCTCGCCTCGGACCCGGAAGCCTATTTCCCCCGGGGACAGGAGTTGCTGGAACTCAGCGTTTCGCATCAGGCTTTTCGGGGCGAGCGCAGGGTCACCCTGAAACGCTCCGCAGGCGAGCCCATATATCTCGGGGTTCTTCCCGAAGTGCTTCGAATCGAAACCGACCGCGTGGTTTTCCCCTTGCAAAGCGCGGCCGTTTTTTTGCCGAATACCCTCCGTCTTCAGCCTGAAAAAGCGTACCGGCTGCCGTATCCCCGTCCGATTCTTGGGGACTGGCCGAAAGCCGTGCTGTTGAAACTCACCGAGGATGACGTCCCGCTGGCGGATCACAGCGGCAAACTGTCCTTTCACGAGGGGGCCTTGAACATTTCCCCCCTGCCGGCGGGACGGTATGGTCTGCTGATTGAGGCGGGTGAGCCGACCCCCATCATTTTGCAGGTCCGGGAAGAGGCGCGAAACGTGCGGGCGGTTTTCCCGGACCGGGACGGCTTCAGGGATGCGGTGCCCGAACCGGACGCGCCCCCCATCCTCCGGGAGGTGGAGGAAACGGAGCAGGCCTGGGTGCTGCATCTTGAAAATGCCGGTCCCTCGACACAATTGGCGGTGCACGTTTCCCCGGTGTTCAGTTGGGCCGACAATTTTCGCGAACGGCTTTTCAGCGGGGCGGGGGAGGGCACCTTCACGCCGAATCCGCTTTCCCGCCCGGACAACCGGTTTGCCGACGGCGTGTTTTCGGGCGATGAGGAACGGTATGTGCGGAAGCGCCCGCAAATGTCCGAGTTCGCGGGATCGCTGCTCCCGCGCCCGGGCCTGCAACTGAATCCATGGGAATTGCGGGAAACCACCGTGGACGAAGAAGAGGAAATCAGGAAAAAGGAAGCGTTCCGCGAGGACAGCTCCATGCTCTCGGAAATGGAGATTCAATTGGAGCAAATGGAAGCGGAACTCGCGAGGGGACACGCGATGCTGAGCCGCTTACGGGGGATGCTTCATGCAGGTCGTGAGGACATGATGCTTTTCGAGGATCGGATTCCATGGTTGCCTCAGGTTCTTCAACCGGATTTCTGGCTGACCGATCTGCGCATTGACGCGGATGGCAGGGTTTTGATTCCCAAAGAACGACTGGAGGGGTATGCTTACCTGAATATGTATTTGGGAGACGGCCCCTACCGAATGCGGCAACTGATCCCCATCTCCAGACGGCATCCGGACCTTATCAGCAGTCGGTTTGAGGAAACCCTGGAAGCGGGAAAATATCACCGCAAAGAAATGGTGGTCAAAGAATTGGCCGCCGGCGACCCTTTCAGGGTGCCCGCCGAGCCCTACCGGATGATCGATGATTTTGCCGGAGCTTGGGAGGCCTTTTCTTCCCTGGCATCCTCCGATGAAGATCAGGCCGCCTTTCGAGACTTTTCTTTTCTGCCGTTCTGGTCGCAATACGACGAGGAAACCAAACGGAAATGGTTTGAGGACCGGTCCAGCCACGAATTCCATCTTTTTCTGCACGCCAGGGACCCGGAATTTTTTGCGCGGGTGGTGCGTCCGCATCTACAACACAAATCCCCGAAAACACTGATTGACCGCTGGCTGCTGGATGAATTGACCCCGGAGGATCGAGATCCGGCACGGTTCCGGGGGCGAAATGTGCTGGAGCTGGCCCTCTTGGCAAAACGGGGAATTGAGCGGGAGGCGATTCTGAGCCTGCTCGACGCCATGGGCGACTTGGACGAGGAGGGAGCCCATCCGCAGGCGCACTCGCTTCGGAATTTGCTACACGCCCGGTTTTTGAAAGCGCAAAAGCAGACGCCACCCGAATTTTTTGGGCTGCGTCCCGTGCAGGATCCCCGCCATCCTTTCGGCCATCCCAGAATTGTTTTCTACCAACCACCCTCCCGGGAATCCGCTTACGGACTGTCGAGGGAAAACATGACCCCGGAAGAACTGGCAGAACATAACCGTAAAGCGTCTTTACAAGTGACACTTGAAACCCGTCAACATGAACTCATTCGCATGCGGAATGAGCAGGCAAGAATGCAGGAGTTTGAAGGCCCTTCTTCGGAAACTTTTCGATCCGGTTTCCGTGTGTCGCGGGAGATCTTGCCCCCGCCGTCCCGTTTTGGGGCTCCGGCGGTCCCCAGGGCGGAAAAAGCCTATTTTCAATATCCGGCTTCGCGGCATTCCCATCTGCCATCCCTCAGAGAGATGGAGCTGGGCGCGGCGTCCCGCGTCAATCCCCGCGTAAGATCCCGGCGCGGACAAGATACCCTTGAAGCACTCCTCCAGGAAACGGTGTTGACCGATCTGGTCCTGCATGAAGCCGGACTGGTCGAGGTGTTGGCGGGGATACAGGGCTTTTTGGATGTGCACCCCAGTCCGCGGGTCCGGGAGATTCAACTGGAGCCGGAAGCCGCCACGCGACTGCTGCCGAATAAATCTTTTGATTTCCGGGGACAGTCGGTATTGTCGGCCTTCTTTACCCTGTCGGATGCCTGGGGTCTGGAAATGGACATCCGCAATGCGGATGGAGAGCGCATTGATGTTCAACGGGATCCGCTTTCCGCGCTCGGGCAAATCAGAGAGTATCCACTGCCGGTCCGCAGTTTGGAAAACGCATCCCTTGAAGAATTGCTTCCGTTGCTCAATGAAGCCCTTGAGCAACAGAGCGCCCTCCCAAGCCCGAGGCGTTTTTTCATGGAGACCCGGGATGATTCATTTGGATTCGAGGATCTTTTCGGAAGCCCCGGGGGAAGTTCACCCAATGCGAAGCTCACTCTCCACGCCGACCGCCTCACCGTCGGGGATCTCCTTCGCGAAATTCAAATCCAATTGGGCTATTATGTGCATGCCCCGAGCGGCAATCGGATCCCCCTGCGTTCCTCTCCGCCCAGCGTCCCGCGCAGGTCGACCTATGTTTACGGTAATATAAAACCGCCGATCCCGCCCCCTCGGCTTTCGCCGTTCTGGGCCGAGGCGGCGGCTGGAAACGGCGGACTCGAAACGCTCTTGGCCGCCACCCCCCGCTTTACGGAAGTCGTGATGGCGCTTTCCTGGAGTGCGTTGCCTTTTCAGAGCCCGGAATGGGAGGGTTTCGGTGACGAAGCGGGGGCGGAGATCCGCGCGGACCGTCCGAAGCTGTTGCTGTTTGAGCGCTATCACAGTCTGGACGAGCCGGAAACGGAGGGACAGGCCCTGTTTTTTCATGAAACCTTTACCGAGCGGACTGCGGAAGGGACCCGGCGAATTCAGTCCCAACGGAACCGGATCCAAATCCCCGCCTTTACCACCTTGGCACGATCAGTGCGGATTCAAAACATGGGAGAGAAAGACAAATGGATTCAGGTGGAGATTCGTCCCCCGGAGGGCGCGGTTGTTCAAGAGGTGTATGAGTTCCAAGGAGACCGGGGCCACTTGTCCCGACATGAACAGATTCAATTCGTACGGCGGTTCTATTTTCCGGAACCGGGCCTCTATACCGGACGGGCCACCCAGTATGCCGTGAACGGTCAAACCGCGGGTAGGGGCGAGGAGATCTTTTTTGAAGTGACCGACCCGGACCCGTATCGGGACATGTCCCGGGGAATGCGTCTGGCGCTGACTGCGGAGACGGAGGAGATTCTCGGTCATTTGGCGGAATCCAACCTGTTGGAGGAGGATTTGATGCCCTTTGTCCGCCGCTTGCGGGAGCGCGAGTTTTTCGAGGAAGTGGAGGCGTTGATGCGTCGGCGTCACGGACATCTGGATTTGTTGATGCCATTTGCGGTGTTTCACCGCGATGCGCCGCGGTTGCAAGGCATGCTTTCGCAGAGTGACTTTGCCGAGGGGCTGGCGCCCGCGTTCCATTCTCCGCTGCTGGGTATTTCCAATCCGTCGCCCCATCCCTCTCCTTGGATGGAGTGGGGACCGTTGCATGCCGCCCGCGCCCATGGGGTGGAGGTCATGCCCCCGGCGCTTGAGTTGGCGTACCGCCGATTTTTGCGGGAAAGCATCTGGTTTCATCCCTTGCCCCCGGAACGGAGGTTACAATTGGCCTGGTTCTTGGCGCAGCAAAACCGATTGTCCGATGCCCTGCGTCTGCTGGGCGAAATCCCGGAGGATGCACTTCCCTCCCGCATGCAACAGGACTACCTGCGCGCCTGGCTGGCCACCCGTATGCTCGATCATGACGAGGCGCTTGCGCGTAGCGAAGGCTATTTGGATCATCCCGAGCCCGCTTGGCAGGCACGTTTCCGAGCCCTGCACGAAGCCGTGGATCGGGACCCGGAGGCGGCTCCGGCCCCGGAGCGGGAAGCCCCGCCCGCTTTGCATTTGGCTTTGGAGGAAGGTGTGCTCAAAGCCTCGGTGATGTCGCTGGATGCGGCGGTGTTGCGACTGTACCCCATCCATGTCGAGATGCAGTTTAGTCAGGATCCCTTCGAGATGGCCCGAAGACCGTTTCCGCCGTTGGTTCGTCCGATCTTTGAGCGGGACCTTTCTTTTGCGGATGTTCGCGAGAAAACGATCCAGTTGCCGGAGGCTTTTCGCCACGAAAATTTGATGGTGGAAATTCGGGCCGGAGATCTGGAGGAGCGGGTGCTGTATTTGCAGGATGCGCTGCGAATTCGCCTGATGCGGGATCACGGGCAGGTGCAGGTGTCCGATGCGGAGGAAGGCCGGCCCTTGCCCGCAACCTATGTCAAAGTCTATGCGTCGGATGCCCGTGGGACGATCCGCTTCTGGAAAGATGGCTACACGGATCCGCGGGGACGGTTTGACTACCTGTCGCGCAATGACCTCCCGCCGGAGCACGCCGTCCGCTTTTCCATCCTGATTCTGCATCCCGAGAAGGGCGCCAGGGTTCTGGAAAGCCTCCCGCCTTTGCGTTAGGGGCAGGATTCTGTGGAAACTCCCCTGCATGCGCTCGTTGGCAAGGGTACATTGCAAATTGAAACGCGTCTTTTTTATGAAGAACCCCGAAAGGCACGAAAGGGCACGAAAAAAGTTCTGAAGATGGGGGGGGGGGTTTTCTTTTGGTGAATTTTGGTGCCTTTGGTGGTTGAAAAAGGTTCCACGAAAGGTTTTCAGAAGGGAGGGCGTCAAATTTTTT
>JAFIGC010000135.1 GCA_020831635.1 Verrucomicrobiota bacterium
CGGGAGAAGTTTGGATGGAGGGGGCGGGGGCGGACGATCCGCGTTTGACCGCGCGTTGGGTGGAGGATTTTGAATCCGGGGATCCCGGACGACACCGGGTGATGCGCTTGGAAATTGAGGCCCGGATTCACCGGATGCTTTTGAATCGCGCCAAACCGCCCGTGCCGTCCCCCTCCCGACCCGGAAATCCCGGCGAGGTTCGACTGCAGGAAATTACGGCATACTTGACCCGGCATTTTACGCAAAACCTGAAAGTGGACGATATTGCCGCCGCGGTTGGGCTCAATCCCCGATACCTCATGCGGCTTTTCAAAGACTGCACCGGCCTCACGGTTTGGGAATACATCCTTCGCCTCCGCATTGCCCACGCCCAGCAACAACTGATCGCCACCGATGACAAAATCATCGATGTCGCCTTGGACTGCGGGTTTGACACGCTCTCGTCGTTTTACCGGGCATTCAAGGAATATGGCGGCAGTCCCAGTCCGGGACAATTCCGGCGTCAGCACCGGTGACGAAAGCCCTGGATGCGTCATATTGACGCAACTTCGTTTACATATGATTGATATGAGTAAATATGTCTCAGTATGTTTTTTCTACGAAATTGCATAAATAATTATGAATAAATAGGATCTGAAAACCAATTCATGTTGGCATTCCGTATGCTAAATTGGTTTTGTGAAACCCAAACCAAAGGAGGTATATCATGGTACACATTCGAAATCCCTGGAACTTCCAGGATCTATATGAAGAACTCGACCGGATGACCCGGGACTTCAGCCGGGTGTTTGATTTGGACAGTTGTCTGGCCGCCGGACCGGAAACGGGGCTGGAACTGGACGAAGACGGGGCCATGCTGGCCTTGGATTTGCCGGGCGTCTCCGAAGACGAACTGTCCATCGCCCTGGAAAACAACCGGCTTCGCATCGAGGCCCGTCGCGAGGACAGTCGTCGTGAAAACGAAGACGTGATCCTGCGCGAACGGAGCTACGGGGAATTTTCCCGTGAGTACAGTTTGCCATGGCCGGTGAAAGAGGACGGCATCCAAGCTGAATTCCGCCACGGGGTCCTTCGGGTAAGATTGCCCAAGGCACCGGAGGCCAAACCCCGAAGCATTCCGGTGAAAGTGCACCGCGCTTGAGGCGCTTCAAGACACAAATGGAATCAACGAAATACAGAAAGGAGAAACCATCATGACTGCGACGAAAGAAATGGTGAAAAACGAAAAGAATGAAGTTCGCGAACCCGCGCGCGAAGGCGAAGTTCGCGAAGCGCGTCCCGCAAGGGAGTTGCGCCTTGAACCCGCCGCCGATGTGTTCCGCGATGACCAGGGCGTGCGCGTGTTGGTGGATCTGCCCGGCGTGTCCGAAGACGCGTTGGACGTCCAACTGCACGACGGCGTTTTGAACATCGAGGGCCGCGCCCCCCGCGGAGACGACATCACCCGGGTGTACAACCGATCCTTCCGGGTGGACAGCCGGATCGATACGCAGGCCATTGACGCGACGATGCGCTTGGGGGTTTTGACCCTCACCCTGCCGTTCCGCGCCGAAGCCCAGCCGCGTCGGATCACGGTCAAAGCCAACGCGGGTTGATCAAAAACCCGGATGCAAACACAAAAGCCCCGGCAATTCCGCCGGGGCTTTTTCATGCGTCGAAAACTATTTGCAAAGAAGTGTTGCTTTTGCGGATTGTCTCCCTACAGTCGTTTTCATCGTATGGGTGATTGTTATGTCCATACGAACGGTCTCCGCGCTTTTCATGGCATCAAGGGTGGAACTGCTGTTTTAATGATTGATGCCTGGAAATACAGACGACGATGAACATCTACGTGGGCAATTTGCCCTACACAATGACGGACGCTGAACTGGAAGAGCTTTTTGCCCAGTACGGTCAGGTCCACTCCGCCAAGGTTATTATTGACCGGGAGACCCAACGCTCCAAAGGCTTTGCCTTTGTTGAAATGGAAGACAACGGCGGCCGCGAAGCGGTCGAAGCACTCAACGACTCTCCAATTGGAGGACGTCCCCTTCGTGTCAACGAAGCCAGACCCCGTGAAGAACGTGGTTTTGGTGACGGTGGCGGCGGCGGCGGCGGCGGTGGATTCCGTGGCGGCCCTCGTGGCGGCGGCGGTGGTTTCCGCGGCGGCAGCGGCGGTGGTGGTGGCGGTGGACGCGGCGGCCCTCGTGGCGGCGGCGGCGGTCGTGACCGTTACTAAACCCTGACGGTTCCGAACCTCGGAACGTCACGCGAACCTCCTTTCCGATCCTCGGAAAGGGGGTTTTTTTTGTGCTTGTCTTAAATCCGTGTGATCTTCGCCGTGGGATCTTCACACGGAGGGAAGGCGCCCAAGATCATGGACGCACAGGGCGTGCGTTCAAGTGGCGTTCAACGCCAAGAGCGCGACGGGAATGGGCGCTTTGTCCCAGTAAAGCCGATGCTGTGTTTTGAGGGCCAGGTTGTGGGCGGCTTCGTTGGGGAAGGCGGCTTCACGGTTTTCCAGCTCATGGATGGAGGAGGCGCAGTCGCCGCCTTCGGTGATGCCGGGACGGCGGGCGTTGAAGGCGAGGCATCCGTAGGGTTTGTGGTCGGGATGGATGGAGCATCCCCGGGGGCCGGGGGTGTAAAAGGGGCAGGTGTAGGTTTTGCGAAGACTGCGGCGTCCGTCCCCGGTTTCCCGGTCGAGGCCGTAGCGTTCGACGGTTTTGGTCAGGGTTGCGAAGAGTTCCGGGGTCCAGCGGCCTTCCGAGATCAGCCGGTTCTTCATGTCCAGGGCTTCGACGGGGGTGATGCGCATGGAGTTGGCGACGAAGGTGCAGCAGACGCCGGTGCAGGCGGCGCAGGTGTTCCCGGCTTCGTGGCGGGCCCGCATGTGGTCCCGGAGGTTGGCCCGCCGTTCGGCGGGCGGGGCCAGCGGCGTTATTTCGCCTGTTGGACTTTCCATGCCTCGTATTCCTTGAGCGTGCCGGGATAATCGACGATTTGCCCGTCGCGGATGTCGAAAATCCGGGTGGCGAGACTTTGAATGAATTCCCGGTCGTGACTCACGAAGAGCACGGTATTCTCAAAGAGGCTGATGGCGTAGTTGAGGGATTCGATGCTTTCGAGGTCGAGGTGGTTGGTCGGTTCGTCGAGCGCGAGCACATTGCCGCCACTCATGATCATGGAGGCGAGGATCAGGCGGGCTTTTTCACCCCCGCTGAGCACCTCGCAGGGTTTGAACACGGCGTCGCCCCGGAAGAGCATGCGGCCCATGGCGGAGCGGAGTTCGGTTTCTTTCTGCTGCTCGTCGGTGCAGTATTTGGCCAGCCAATCCATGGCCTGCCGTCCGGCGACCAGTTTGGTCATGGGGTCTTGGGGAAAGATGGAAATGTCCACGGTGTCGCCCCGGCGGACGGTGCCGGAGGTGGGTTTCAACTCGCCGCAGAGAATGCGCAGCAGCGTGGTTTTGCCGACGCCGTTATTGCCGATGATGGCGATTTTTTCATTGGGGCCGATAATGGCGTCGAAATCGGAAAACAGGGGCGCGTCGTAGGTGTGGCCAATGCCTTCGCATTCGAAGACCTTGTCCCCAAGCCGTTCGCGGGGTTCGAATCGAAGGTAGGGCGACACCCGGGAGGTGGGTTTCATTTTGTTGACTTCGATTTTCTCCATTTCCTTTTGCCGCGAGGTGGCCTGTTTGGCTTTACTGGCGTTGGCGGAGAAGCGGTTGATGAAGGTTTGCAGTTCCTGGATGCGCTTTTCCTTGGTGGCGTTTTCGCGCTGACGTTTTTCGAGCAGCATGGCATTGGTTTCCATGAACTCGTCGTAGTTTCCGGTGAACATGCGGATTTCCTGATAGTCCAGGTCGGCGGTGTGCGTGGAGACGGCGTTGAGGAAGTAACGGTCGTGGGAAATGACGATGACGGTGCCGACGTACTGTTGCAGGAAGGTTTCCAGCCAGTCGCGGCTGGTCATGTCGAGGTAGTTGGTCGGTTCGTCGAGAAGGAGGACGTCGGGGGTGCCGAAGAGCACCCGCGCGAGCAGGACGCGGAATTTGAGACCGGCGGCCATTTCGCTCATTTGGGCTTCGTGGCTGTCTTCGGGGATGCCGAGACCGATGAGGAGTTTGGCGGCGTCGGTTTCCATGGTGTAGCCGCCGGCTTCGCCGAATTCATCTTCGATGTGTCCGATGCGTTCCTCTTCCTCCGGGGTCAGTTCGGCGGCGGTATAGAGGTGCTCGCGTTCGAGATGGAGTTTCCAGAGTTTTTCGTTGCCTTGGTAGACCGTGTCCATGACGGACTGGTGGTCGAAGGTGTTGTGATCCTGGCGCAGGTAGCCCATGGTGCAGCCGCTGTCGAGGGCGACTTCCCCGGAGGAGGGTTCGAGCTGACCGGAGAGAATTTTCATGAAGGTGGACTTGCCGGAGCCGTTGGCGCCGATGAGCCCATAGCGGTTGCCGGAACGGAATTTGACGCTCACGTCTTCGAAGAGCGTTTTTTCGCCATAGCGCATGGTAATGGAAACTGCGGAAATCATAGAGGGGTGTCCAAGGTTGTGGTGGAAAAGTGGGCTGAATTTTCAGCTTGCGCCTTCTGTCATGCGTTTGCCCATTTTGCAAGGGTTTTCGCCGCCTTCGGCGGGGATATGCGCTCGCGGGCTCGCTGGATATGCGGGCCTTCGGCCCTGGATATGGGATATACGCCCGCAAGCGGGCTGGATAGGGGGGGGGCGGCTGCGCCGCGGATACTGGATACAGGATACGGGATATCCCGCCATTGGCGCGCAGGGTTGCCGCTTCGCGGCGCATGGAGCTTGGGGCAGGGAGCACGGAGCGCGGACCCAAGTTTGAGTCACAATCAAGAGGTCGAAATTGGGAGAAGTTTCCTGCCCATCATCGTAATCCTAATCCTAATCCTATTCCTAATCCTTGTCCTAATCCTAATCCTAATCGTAATCGTAATCTCCATTCCAATCCACCGTGTTTTTTGAACAGGAGGACGCAGAGAACGCAGAGAGGAAAACGGAATCGCAATCTACCCAATCCCTTTACCCATCCCCTCCGTGCCTTGGTGCCTCTGTGAGAACCAATACCCAACAACAAGTATGAAATACCGGAGTAACGAGCGCGGCGAAGCCGCTTTGGAGTGCGCGTAGCGAGTGCAACGAAGCTACCGCTTTTTAACCACGGACAAACCCAAAAGCCCATCCTTCGGCCAAGCTATGCAAAGCAGTGGCTTCGTTTATGCACCGTACCCGTGTATCAGTGGTTTCATTCTTTTCATTCTTGCTCTGCACAAATATTGATCGGCGTTTGCGGTGTCGAAGAATAAAAACATATGGGTATGCACTTGACTCCACCGCAAGGCAAAGATGGCCTGTATAAAGGGTTATATTTCATTGTGCCACTGTGCGCCGCCCCTCTGCTTGCCGGAGGGGAGCGACGACTTTGCGCTCGCTCGCCAATTCTCTTCTCACGCCGCCCCCGTGCTTGTCCTGCCCTTTAGACACAAAATTTTCTGGACACCAGTTGGACATCGTTCCGTTTGATCTGAGGATCGGATCGATAAAGCTTCCCGTCCTCCGTTCCAATCCGCCGAATTTTTTGAACAGGAGGACACGGAGGGCGCAGAGGGAAATGGCGGTGGATTTGCCTTTGTTCTCTTTGCGTGCTTCTGTGCCAATCCTCCGTATTTTTGAACAGAAGGTCTCGAAGAAAGCAAAGAATTTCATTGGGAAAGAATTTCATTGGGGTTGTCGCCATGCAAAGTCCCTTTGGGGCTGGAAATGCTCGAAAAACCCAGCCGGCATCCACATGAACTCAAGTCCAGAACGATTTGTGTGTAAAGAGCAGTGCTTGTCGCGGGGGTGTCGCGACGACTGAACGTTGACCTTTTTCCCCGGCCCTTCCCCAGTCGTGGCGACACCCCTCCGGCGAGCGGAGGGGCGGCCAACGGTTGTCGCAGAGCGATTCGGGCCTAAAGTCGTCGCCCCACCGGGACGAGCCCGGCGGCGGCATTCTTCTTCACGCCAAATCGTCCACAGGATTTTCGAAGTGGAGTCAAGTGCATACGCAGATAAAAACAAAAGCCAGGAGTGAGGAGGAAATTACGGCCCGGAGGGTGGTTACCATACGATGTTCATTTACGAACAGTCCTTTGAAATCGGTGGAGGGTTCCGTTGCAAGTGCTTGAGCACTTCGAATATGGCGACTAGCGTTCGCCCAATCATAAAGAACACGATCGTCCAAAATAGTGCTTTGCCGAGATGCTCCACGGAAATATCCGGAGGCACGAATCCTCTCTGGTGCCCAGCAAATTTGTGTCTCAGCGAGATCAGAACGGTAAAGGGTTGAGCAATCGCGAATAACTGAAACAACCCACCCGTATAGAAGATGATCGTCTCTTCTTTCCCATTAGGGAGGCTGTCAAAATCTTGATCTTTTCCGTTGGACTCGTATGTTCGTGCATAAAAGAGGAAGAGAAGAGTCGTCAAAATCACGTAAATGAAAAGAAGAATTCTTTGCTCATGATTGATCAGCAGGCCAGCGAAGATCACGGGTGAAATTAGAGCTGCTGCATAGTAAAGAATTCTGCTGATTTTTTTCATTTGTTTCATAATCTTTCTGCCTTCAAGGATCAGGCTGTGGGTTAAGCGGCATGGACGGTTTCATTCGCTGGATCGCCTCCAGCCCATATAAATGCATGGGCTCCAGAAATACCTTCAGAAGTATTTCACCCGCATGGGTGGGTTTACGATGTTTGGCGATGCGTACCATTTTCATTCTCCTTAGGGTCCACGCAAAAATAACTTCACATTTTGACCGCCGATGCATCGTGTCCTGCGGCGTTGCGAAAACACGAAATATTGCTAATATTCCTTTGTTTTCGCGCCTTGCAGGTCACGCGCCTCGACACTCAAAATCTGTGAATTTATTTTTGCGTGAACCCCTTGGTGATAGTCGACAATCTCAACTTTTGTGGCTCAATTCATAAAAATCTGCAAGAAAAAACTGAAAATCAGAGAAGGAGGCGGCTTCGCCGCGGATAACGGATAATCGCTCGCAAGCTCGCTGGATATGCGGGCCTTCGGCCCTGGATATGGGATATGCGCCCGCAAGCGGGCTGGTATGGGGGAAGGCGACTATGCCTCGCAGGGTTGCCGCTTCGCGGCGCAGGGATTGCCGGGGTTTTGGAGGCGCGAAGCTGATCTGGAGTGCGGAAGCTTGCTTCCGCTTTGGGGGCGAAGAAGCTTGCTTCGAGGGGTGGGAGGAGCTCTTCTACGCTTTCCGAATTTTGGCGGGCAGGCGAGCATCGAACTCTCCTGCGCTTTCTGAGCTTCCGAGTTCGTTTTTATACGGCGTGACTTGTCGGCGGGCCTTTGGAAATTGAAACATGAATGTCTGCCGAAGTTTGCTCCGGGCCTGAAGGCCCATCGCTGAAACCTCGTAAACGAGGAACTCCGAACTCCGAATTCCGCACTCCGCACTCAAAATTCGTCACTCCTCCGATTCAAGGCTGGTCACTTCTTTTGGGGTTTGGTATGCAGGGGAAATGACAGCATACAACCTCCCGTTTTCCTCGCAATCAGATGAATCCTTGCTCTATGGAGCCAGTTGGTACCCGGAAATGTGGCCGGAGTCGGAATGGCCCGTTGACGTGGCGAAAATGAAGGAGGTGGGGTTTACTCTGATGCGGCTCTTTGAGTTTGCCTGGAAGCGTTTCGAGCCTTCCGAAGGGGTGTACGATTTTGATTGGGCGGTGCGGATTTTGGATTTGTTGCATGAGGCGGGGATTCAGGTGATGATTGGCACCCCCACGGCGGCGCCGCCGGCGTGGCTGACCTCCCGCTATCCGGAGGTGCTTGGCACCAAGGCGGATGGAAAACGAGAGGGGCACGGTCAACGCAAGCATTACAATGCCCACAGTCGGGTCTATCGGGAGTTTTCCAAGAAAATCGTGGCCAAAATGGTGGAGGCGCTGGGATCGCACCCGGCGGTACACAGTTGGCAGATTGACAATGAAATGTCGGGCTTTGATTATGGTCAGGAAACCCGGGAGGCGTTTCACGCCTGGCTGGCGGAAACGTACGGGGACATCGAAAATCTGAACCGCATCTGGGGGCTGGATTTTTGGTCGCAGGCCTATGATGACTTCAGTCAGGTGCCCCTGGTGGTTGCCAACGTCGGGTCCATCGAACAGCCGGAACGTCATCATCCCTCCCTGGTCATGGCCATCGCCCGTTTTCAGAACGAGGCCTGGACCCGTTTTATCGCGGATCAGGTCGCGGAAATCCGCAAAGGGCCGGAGGTGTTGATCACCACCAACATGACCGGCACCATCAATGCCATGAACTGGTGGGAACATTTCAAGGTTCTGGACCGCTCCGGGGCCAGCATGTATTCGGATTTGTCCTATTATCACTACAATTACATTCGTTTCGACCGCTTGCGGGGTGAGAAGGACGCCCCCTACTGGTTGCTGGAAACGGCGCCGAACTGGTCGGGCGGCGGGCCGGTGTGGAACATTCACCACGATGAGCGGGGCATTCGCGCTTTCACTTGGCTGAGCATGCTCATGGGGGGCAGCATGGTGCTCTACTGGCAATGGCGCAGCCACTGGGCCGGTCAGGAAATGCAGCACGGCACCTGCGTGTCCCAAACGGGGCAGTGGATGCCGGGGAAAGACGCCTGGCAACAAATGGCCGGGGAATTCAAAACCCACGGAAAATTTCTGTTGGAAAATCCCGCCCAAAAAGGTCCCGTCGGCATCTTGGCCAATTGTGAAAACGCCTGGTTGTTTTCCATCGATCCCATTCATCCCGACAACCGCTATGCGGATCGGCTGCGCGACAAGGTGCAAATGCCACTGGTGCGGCATCATTATCAACGCGATCTGCTGCATCCCGATGCCGATTTTTCCGCGTACAAGGTTTTGCTGGTCCCCCAATTGGCCATCTTGCCCGAGGGATTGCAGGCAAGGCTCGCCGAATGGGTGGAGGCGGGCGGACAACTCATGTTGGGTCCGCTGACCGGCAACCGCACCACGGAAATGACCCTGTGGCGGGACAGCAATTACGGGGGGCTGGAGGACCTCATGGGGGCGGGTCAGACCTTGCGTTTCAGTCCCCACTGGGTGGAAAAGACCATTGAAGTCGTCTTCGGGGACGGTACCGCTTGTCATCCGGAAATTTGGTGCGATGCATTTGCGCCCCGGGCAGACACCGAAGTGCTGGCCCGCTATCGGGGAGGATACGGGGACGGGTTGGCGGCGGTGGTTTCACGGAAGTTGGGCAAGGGGAGGGTGGTGACCGTGGGTTGCCCATTGTCCGAGGAACGATTGATGGGCCTGTTCCAACAATTGGCCGAAGCCGTGGACGTGCATCCGTTGGCCGAAGGCGGGGACGGGGTGCTGTGCTGTCCGCGGGTCGATGCCGCGACGGGCAAACTGACGGCCCTGGGGCTGGTGAATACCCGAAAAACGTCCACGACCATTCATATTCCCGTGTCGGGACGGGATGTGTTCTCCGGGGATCAATGCGGACCCGGCGTGCCTCTGGCCCCCTTGCAAGTGCGGCTGTTGAAAGTCGCCGCGTCCGAATGACGCGCACGCCTTTTGCCGCTTTGCAACTTTGACCCTTCTCGCTTGAAAAATTCCAGGAAATGGATATCGGAAGGTCCATCGAACATCTCCGGTATTCCTAAGCCGGAAAATTTTCTGAAAGTGGAGTTTTTTTATGGAAGCGAAATTAAGATCTTTCGGGGTCGTTCCCGTGGTTGCGGTTGAAGATGTGAAACATGCGCTGCCTTTGGCGGATGCGTTGATCGCGGGCGGTTTGCCGTTGGCGGAAGTGACGTTCCGCACCCGGGCGGCGGCAGAGGTGATGCAGATTCTGCGGGACGAACGCCCGGAGATGTTGGTGGGCGCGGGGACGGTGTTGACCCCCGATCAGGTCCGCAGCGCCAAGGACTGCGGGGCCGCGTTTGCGGTGGCGCCGGGTCTGAATGGCGAAGTGGTGCGCGCCGCCCACGACGTGGATCTGCCTTTTTTTCCGGGGGTGATGACGCCCACGGACATTGAAAAGGCCTTGGGTCTGGGTTGTCGGCAGTTGAAGTTTTTCCCCGCCGGGGCGGCGGGCGGGGTGCCCATGCTCAAAGCTTTGGCGGCGCCGTATGCGCATTTGGGGGTGAAATTCATGCCCACGGGCGGTGTGAAAACCGACAATTTGGCTGAATACTTGGCCGTGCCCCAAGTTACGGCCGTGGGGGGCACCTGGATTGCGTCCACCGCCGCCATGAATGCCGGAGATTGGGCGGGGATCACCCAAAGGGCGCGCGAGGCCTTGGAAATTGCCAAGCGGCGAATCCAGAAATAGAGGATCTTGCGCGGTTTTTGCTTGGTTATCGGCGTTGTTTTGCTCATAGAGCGCGTATGACAAATCGTACCGCTTCCCGAAACCGCACGACCCGCGAAACCCAAATCGCGCTCACTTTGAATTTGGATGGCTCCGGCGTGTCCGACATCTCCACCGGGGTGGGGTTTTTGGATCACATGCTGGAATTGCTGACCAAACACGCTTTGCTGGACCTGACGGTGCAGGCGAAGGGAGATCTGCATGTGGATGACCACCACACGGTGGAAGATGTGGGCATTGTCTTGGGCGAGGCCTTGGACATGGCTCTGGGCGACCGTCGCGGCATTCGCCGCTATGGCTGGTGTCTGCTGCCCATGGACGAGGCCATGGCCCGGGTGGCTCTGGATTTGGGGGGGCGTCCGTATTTGGTGTACGACATTGCCCACCCCGGTACCCACATCAAGGATTTCGATTTGCAGCTTTTGGAGGAATTCTGGCGGGCGTTCAGCACCCAGGCCCGCATGAACCTGCACATCGCCCAGTTGTATGGCAAGGATGTTCACCACGCCCACGAGGCGGTCTTCAAGGGCGTGGCCAAGGCCTTGGACTATGCCAAACAACGCGATGAGCGGGTCAAAGGCGTGCCGTCCAGCAAGGATCTGATTTGAGGAGGCGGCGATGATTGGCGTTCTGGACTATGGCATGGGCAATCTCGGCAGTGTGCTCAACACCTGCCGGAAGCTCGAAATCCCCGCGAAACTGATTTCCAGTCCGGAAGGCATGGAGGACCTGCACGGCATTCTCATGCCGGGGCAGGGGGCCTTCCGGGATTGCATGAGCCATCTGCGGGATCATGGTTTTGTGGACCCGCTGTGCGCCTGGGTGGCGGAAAACCGCCCCTTTTTCGGCATTTGCATGGGACTTCAGGTGCTCTTCGAGGACAGCGAGGAAAGTCCGGGCGTGGACGGACTGGGGATCTTGCCGGGGACGGTGCGCCGATTTAAACCGAGTGACACCTTGAAGGTGCCGCAAATGGGGTGGAACCGGGTGCGGTGGACGCAAAAGCAGTCCTTTTTCCCCGAAGCTCTCCATGACCGCCACTTCTATTTCGTGCACAGCTATTACGTCCCAATAACCAACGTCGAAGGGACTGATGTCGATTGGGCGGGCGGAATCACCTCCTATGGCATCGACTATGTCAGCGCCATTTCCTTCGGGGAATGCCACGCGGTCCAATTTCATCCCGAAAAAAGCCAGCGCGACGGTCTCGCTTTGATCCGCGCCTTCGCGGATCGGGTCAACCACCTTCAGAATCCCCAACCCGAGAATCCATCATGAATATCCCCTTGTTGAAAGAATTGTGCGAAGCCCGGGGCGTTCCCGGACAGGAATCCGACATCCGCGCCATCGTGCGGCGGGAATTGCAGGCGATGTCGCCCACGGAAATGCGGGTGGATGCCATGGGCAATCTCTACACCACCTTTGCGGGGGAGCGGGCCGACAAAATCATGATCGCGGCCCACATGGACGAGATCGGCTTCATCATCAAACACATCGATGACAAGGGCTTTTTGCGTTTGCAACCTTTGGGCGGTTTTGATCCCCGTCAGTTGTTCGCCCAGCGCGTGCTGGTTTCCACCGTGGACGGCGGCGTGGCCCCGGGCGTACTCTGTTATGCCACCAAGCCTCCGCATTTGCTCTCCAAACCGGAAACCAAAGGTCCGGAAATCGAGCAGTTCTTTGTAGACACGGGCATGACACTTGAGGACGTGAAGGCGAATTTTGAAATTGGCGGCATGGTGACCCTGGACCGGACCCTTTCCGAATGCGGGCAGGGGATTGTAAGCAAATGTTTGGACAACCGGGTCGGAGTGTTTGTGATGATCGAAGCCCTGCGGAAGTTGTCCGGTTCCGCCTTCACGGTTGTGGCCGTGGCCACCACCCAAGAAGAGATCGGACTTCGCGGGGCCACCACCGCCGCGTATCAGGTGCAGCCCGCCATTGGCATCGCCCTGGACACCACCATCGCCGCCGACTATCCCGGCGGCACCCCCGACGCCAACGTCACCGTGCTCGGGGACGGGGTCGGCATCAAGATCATGGACGGGTCCATGGTGAGTCATCCGCTGTTGGTCAAACACATGCGGGAAGTGGCGGCCAAAGAAGAGATTCCGCATCAATTGGAAGTCCTGCCGCGCGGCGGCACCGACGGGGGCGCCCTGCAGCGGGCCGCCAACGGATGCGCGGGCATTACCCTCAGCGTTCCCACCCGCTACATCCACACCGTCAACGAAATGGTCTACAAACAAGACGTGCAGGCCGCCATCGATTTGCTGGCCGCGTATCTCGCCGATGCCCACGCGGGTGAATACGAATGGATTGAATGATCCACCGCGGATTTTGATCCGCAACCACTTTAATACCCGCAATGGAGGCTTTCCATGTTTGTAATCTATTTTTTAATTGCCATCAGTTTGTGCATTTTCGTGGACCTGATTCTGGATCTAAAATTTGAAAAGCGAAAAAAAACTTTGATCTTTTTCGTGGTAATTTATCTGTTTTTACTCGCCATACATTTTGGCTACGGTACCATGCGTTCTGTCGGTAAAACATTGGATGCGAATCGACACGGCAGATTGTTGGCCGAGGTGCTGGAAAGCATGGATGTATCCGAAAATGGCGATTCTGAGTTGTTGAAAAAGCAAGTTCGTTATTTGCAAAGCAAAGCCAATATTATTTTGCATGATGAGATGGAATTCGCGGCATTGGTCGACTGGATGCGTGATTCAACTAACCATGA
The DNA here is from genome assembly GCA_020831635.1 of Verrucomicrobiota bacterium. Classification (GTDB taxonomy): domain Bacteria; phylum Verrucomicrobiota; class Kiritimatiellia; order SS1-B-03-39; family UBA6053; genus PXAS01. The sequence continues at coordinate 13,133 of JAFIGC010000135.1, forward strand.
CCAGACCGAGATTTCTCCCGTCAACGCTTCGCAGGGCTCTGAAAAATAAACCACTGAGCACACTGATTTTCACTGATCTTGGGTTGTGGCTTGGATTTTGAAGGGTGGGAACCACGGATGGGCACGGATGGACACGGATGAGGTTCACGGAGGCTTGGGTTGTGGGATACCGTTCGGCGAGCCCCTGAATTCACCCCGAAGAGCCGAACGCTATCCAGCAGCCGCGCGCCCCCCGGCGCGTAAACCCCCGCTGTCTGAGCTTCTCCGCAGGGTGCCGCGTGGGGGTTGGGGTGAGTTCCGGGGCTCCACGCGGACCCTGCCGTCGTGCTGGCCTCCGTGCTTCTCCGTGCGCTCCAGCGAGCTTGCGAGCGGGTGGTTGATTGGGTTGCGGACGGAAGTCTGCCTTAGGGAGGGGAAGTTTGCGGCCAAGGCTCTGCAAAGCGGTAGCTTCGTTGCACTCGCTACCGCACTCCAAAGACGCTTCGCGTCGCAAAGCCACCGCACTGCACTCAGCCCGGGATTGACAAGCCGCCACCCTCTGATAGGGGTCATATATGTCATTTTCTGTAACATCGCTTCATCTTTCCGGGCTGCCCGCGGGCCCTGATTCCGACGGCTTGTCCGCCGCGTATTCCGCCGGTGCCCATGCGGGTATGGCCTTCTTTCTGAAAAAGTTTACCTATTTCAACCGGGGAATTCCATGCGTCAAATAATCGGATGGACCCGGGACGACGACAAAGGCGTTTCCATAGACGTGGAAGCCAGCCGCAACCGCAATCAATGGACCTTTCGCCGCCGTCGGAACCGTCGGCACGAGTGGGAAACGTTTTCGCCGGAGCTGGTGGATTGGGAGACTTTGCTGGATACCCTACAAAGGAAGTACCAGCGCCGCCGCTGCGCCTGGCGGGACGTGGAACAGGTGCAAGCGTTCTTGGATGAAGCGAGGAAATAGCCGCTTCGCGGAAAGACGAAGGTCGTAGTCCCGCGTTTACGCGGATAGTCCTCAAGCACCCTTTAGGGTGCGTTTCCGGTTTTTGCGGTCAGAATTGGGAGTGGAATCCTACGCATCATCGTCATCTTGCTCTTCATCGTAATCTTCGAACTGCTTTTGAATCGGGTAAAGAGAGAGAGAGAGCAGGAATGGTTTGATTTGTGAATCGAGTTAACCGAGTGGTTCGGCCCGGAGTAACGAGCGCGGCGAAGCCGCTTTGGAGTGCGTGTAGCGAGCACCGCGAAGCTACCGCTTTCAGTATAACCCACGGTCAGAGGGAAAGGCCCGTCATACCGTCAAGGCCAATGCAAAGCGTCAGCCCCCTTCGCCCCCAAAGCGGCAGCTCTGGTCGTGCCTCCCGACGCTACCGCACTCCAAGGACGCTTCGCGTCAGCCCCCTTCGCCCCCAAAGCGGCAGCTCTGGTCGTGCCTCCCGACGCTA
>JAFIGC010000136.1 GCA_020831635.1 Verrucomicrobiota bacterium
CGGTGGTCCCGCCGGATAATTTATTAACGGTGCGGGTGATGTCCGCCGAAATGGAGGAGGTGGAAATCACCTTGGAAGGCCATGGCGTGGTGCGTCCGGTGCGATCCGTGGAAATCGCGGCGGAGGTCGCGGGACAGGTGACGCACATGCCGCGAGGCTTGCGGGAAGGGGATTTGGTCGGCCAGGGAGATGTGTTGCTGCGAATCGATCCCAGGGATTATGCCAGTGGCGTCGAGGAGGCGGAAGCGTCCATCGCCCAAAGCAAGGCCTCCCTTGCGGCCTTGGAGCGGCGTTGGGAAAGTGACCGGGCCCGCAGATCCCTGTTGGAACGGAGCAAGGTGCTGGCCGAAGGCGAATACGAGCGAACCCGCAGGCTTTTCGAGGAGCAGGAAATCGGGTCCATCAATGCCGTGGAAGCCGCCGAACAGGCCTTCACCCGCGCGGCCTTGGAACTTTCGTCGCTGGATCAGGCCCTGAGCTTGTATCCGTCACAACAATCCGAGATGGAGGCCATGCTGCGCGCTGCGGAATCCCGTCTGACCCGTGCCAAAACCCAGTTGAGCCGCACGGAAATCACCGCGCCCTTCGACGGACGGGTGACCCACGCCGCCGTGGAAGAAGGCCAAATCGTACAGCCGGGGCGTCATGTGCTGAGTTTGGCGGATGACCGGGAACTGGAGATTCGCTTTTCCTTGGAGGCGTCGGAGGTGCGGAACTGGCTGCCCTTTGCCGAAAGGGATCGGGAAGGGTCCGAAGTTTGGTTCCCGCCCTTGCCGGACTTGCCCGCCCGGCTGAGCTGGCGCGAGGGGCGCACCGATCTGACCTGGACCGGACGCCTGCACCGCATCGTTTCCTTCGATGCCACCACCCGCACGGCGGTATTGGCGGTGCGGGTGAATGCCGATCAGGCCCGCCACGCGGATCAGCCGATTCCGCTTACCGAGGGTATGTTCTGCAAGGTGGAAATTCCCGGACGCACCCTCACGGATGTGTTCGTGCTCCCCCGGGCGGCCGTGACCTATGACGGCCAGGTGTATCTGGCCCAAAAAGAGAACGGGGAAGAGAACGGGGCGGACCGCCTCCGCACCGTGCCCGTGGAAGTGATCCGCGCCGAAGGCGACCGGGTGTTTGTCCGTGGCGACATTTCCCCCGGGGACCGGGTGATTGTCACTCGGCTGGTGGCCCCCCTCGAAGGCGCGAAACTTGAGATTCAGGAGGACTGATCGATGCGCAAATTTTTTGGTGCCTTTGCTTCCAATGTCGTTTTTGCCAACATCTGCATTTTCCTGATGTTTGTGCTGGGGTTTCTCAGCATTCACCTCATGCGCCGGGAAATGTTTCCGGAAATGTCGCTGGACCGGATCATGATTACCGTGCCCTTTCCGGGGGCGGATCCCGAGGAAATCGAGGAGGGGGTGCTGCGCAAGATCGAGGAGGCCCTCCAAGGTCAGGAGGGGATCCGGGAATTGTGGACCCAGGCGCGTGAAAACGTGGGCACGGCCGTGGTGACGGTCATGGAAAACGCGGACACCCAAAAGGTGCTGGACCGGGTCCGCCTGCAAGTGGACGCGATCAACACCTTTCCCGTCAATGCCGAGAATCCGGTCATCAGCGAGTTTGTGCTCGAAGACATCGTGGTGATTCTCTCGATTTCCGGCGACATGCCGGAACACCGCATGAAAGAATGGGCCGAGCGGACCAAACAGGGGCTGCTGGAGGAACCGGAAATCACCTTGGTGGAGATTTTCGGTGCCCGGGAGTACGAAATTTCCATCGAAATTTCCGAGGCCCGCCTGCGGGAGCACGGGTTGACCCTGCGGCAGGTCATGGAGATCGTACGCAGTCATAACGTCAACATTCCCGGCGGACAACTTCGCAATGATTTGGAGGAGGTCCGCCTGCGCACCTTGGGACGGAAATACACCGGAGAAGAGATTTCGCAAATTCCCTTGCTCACCCGCACGGATGGCACCGTGGTGAAACTCGGGCAGGTGGCGGATGTGGTCGACGGTTTCGTGGAAGACCGCATGAAAGCCCGGGTGGACGGGGTGCCCGCCCTGTTCCTCTATGTGAAAAAAACCGCCCAACAGGATGCCATTGACATTTCCGAGGCCGTGCATCGTTATTTGGACGTCCAGCGTCGGCAATTGCCCGAGGGTTTGGTTCTGGCCGAGGTTTTTGACAGCACGGACATGCTCCGGGGGCGTATCAACCTGCTGGTCCGTAACGGGGCGATTGGCCTGGGGCTGGTTTTCCTCTTGCTCTGGCTGTTTCTGGACATGCGCCTCAGCTTCTGGGCGGGCATGGGCATGCCCATTTCCATTGCCGGCGCTTTGGTGATTCTTTGGGGCACGGGCGGCTCCATCAACATGATGTCCCTGTTTGGCTTGATCATGGTGCTGGGGATTGTGGTGGACGATGCCATCGTGGTCGGCGAATCCATTTACCGTCATCAGCAGGAGGGAAATGAAACGCCCCTGCAGGCCGCGATCAACGGGGTTTGCGAAGTCGGCATGCCCATTCTCGGGGCGGTGACCACCACCATGGTGGCCTTTCTGCCGTTGATGTTCGTCGGGGGCATCATGGGCAAGTTCATCTTCATCTTGCCGGTGGTGGTGATCGCCTGTCTGGTGGTGTCGTTGGTGGAATGTTTGCTGCTGCTGCCCGCCCATTTGGGCGAAAAGGGGATAGAAGATCGTCGTGAGGGCGGTCGGTTTCACAGGTTCTTCAACCGCCTCCACGATTTTACCGGCAAAGGCTTGGAGCGGTTTATCGAAGGCCCCTACGAACGCTTCCTGCGTTTTGCCTTGCGCTGGCGGTATGTGGCCATTTGCGTGGCCGTTGGCATTCTCATTCTCATGGGCGGCGCCCTCGCGGGCGGACACATTGAAGTGACCATGTTTCCCCGCTTCGACAGCTTTCTGCTCACCGCAAGCGTGGAATTTCCCGATGGTACCCCCCTGGAGGTCACGGACAACGCCCTGAACCAAATCGAAGAAGCCACCCACCGCCTCAATGACCGCATTCAGACCCGCAGCGGACAGCCGGCGATTCGCAAAATCATGCGCCTGGCCGGACAGAACCTCGGCGACCAATACGCCATCGGCGGTCACAATATCGGGTCCGTGCAGATTTTGTTGGTGGAGAGTGATGACCGGGATTTGGATTCCGACACCATCCGCAGCATTTGGGAATCCGAAATCGGACGCATTCCCGGTGCCGACGCCCTGAATGTCGCCGGGATTGACGCGGGTCCGCCCGGACGTCCCATTGACATTCGGGTGCGGGGCACCAATTTGGAGCGCATGGAAGCCGCGTCCCGCGATTTGATGGGACGCCTCGCGACTTACGAAGGTGTGACCCAAATTCAGACCGACTATCGTCCCGGACGCAACGAAATCCGTTTCCGGCTTCGTCCCGAGGCCGAGGCCCTGGGCATTTCCGTGGAAGATCTGGGCAGTCAAATCAGCACCGCGTATTACGGCGGGGAGGCCATGCGGATTCAGCGGGGACGGGACGACATTCGCGTCATGGTCCGCTATCCCGCCGCCGACCGCAGCCGCATGTCCGATCTCCAGCAAGTGCGCATCCGCACCCCGGATGGCCGGGAATTGCCCCTCCAGGCCGTGGCCGACATTGAAACCGGAGCCGGATACGCCGACATTACTCGCGTGGACGGCATGAGGATTATCAGTGTGAGTGCCGACGTGAACACGGAAATCGCCAACGCGGAGCGCATCAATGCCATGATCGAACGGGATCAACTGCCCGAACTGCATCGGGAATATCCCGGCGTTTTCTTTGAATTTCAGGGGGAAAAGCAGGATTCCGCCGAGTCCATCGCCTCCCTGAAAATCGGCTTTCCCCTGGCCCTCGTCGGGATCTACGTGATCATCGCCGCGATTTTCCGTTCGTATATTCAACCCATGATCATCATGCTCACGGTGCCGTTCGGGGTGATCGGGGCGGTGCTCGGCCATTTGTTGCGTGGGGTGGAAGTTTCGCTCATGAGCCTTTTCGGGATTGTCGCCCTTGCCGGCGTGGTGGTAAACGACGCCATCGTGCTCATCGAAGCCTACAACACGAACATCGCCAAAGGCATGGGGGTTCGGGAAGCCATTGTCGAATCCGGAAAACGACGGTTCCGGGCCGTATTTCTCACCACCCTCAGTACGGTGGGCGGGCTGACGCCGTTGATTCTGGAAACCGACCTGCAGGCGCAATTCCTCGTGCCCATGGCCCTGTCCATCGCCGCCGGGGTGGCCTTTGCCACTTTGCTGACCTTGCTGCTGATCCCCAACCTGCTGTTGGTGTTGAGCGATGCCCGCAGGTTCGTCCATTTTCTCGTCAAAGGCCATTGGCCGGAGAGTCGGGCCGCCGTGGAGCCCGCCCGGCTCCGAAACAACAAGGAGAGTTTTTAAGATGCGTACTTTCTTGCTGATGATTCTTTTTTCCGCCGGCATCGTCCGGGGTCTGACTCTGGAGGAGGCGTTGGAGGCCGCCTTGCGGGACAATCCCAGCGAAGCCATTGCCCTGGCGCGATTGCAACAAGCCGAAGCGCGCTATCAGCAGTCGCGGGCCGCGTATCGTCCCCGGATCAGTCTGGAAGCCGGCGGCACCCACATCCGCTACAGCGACACCGAAGCGGCCATGATTCCCGGCATGCCAGAGTCCACCGAGCAATTCAACGCCGGCGTTCAGGCCCGTTGGTTGCTGTACGACGGCGGGGAACGGCGCGGTCGCCTTGGCACCGCCGAAGCCGGGGAAGAAGCGGCTCGGGTTTCGCAAAAACGCGCCCGGGAGCAATTGGTGGCCGCCGTTGCCCGGTCCTTTTATGCGGCCCAAAACGCGCGGGAATCGGTGCGCATCGCCGAGGCCGACGAGGCATTCAATCAACGGCAACTCGATGAGATCAACCGTCGTCGTGACGCCGGACAGGCGGCCCTGGCCGACAGCCTGAATTTTGAAATTCGTCAGCAACAGGCCGAATCGGCCCGGATTGGCGCCCAAAGCGAACTGTCGTCCGTACTCGCGTCCCTGGGCGCGCTCATGGGACAAGAAGACTCCGCGCCGCCTCCCGCCGAGGAGGACGAACACGAATTTGCATTTGAACTGACTCCCGAGGAGGCGTGGGCCCTCGCGGAAGATGAATTGCCGAGTTTGGCCCTGTCTCGTGCCGCACGAAAGGCCGCCGAGGAATCGCTACGCGCCGTGCGCGGACAACGACGGCCCGACATCGCCCTGTTTGGGGGTGTGGAAGCGCGAAGAGAGGACGATCCGAATTTTGGCGATGGCGACCTGGGTCAAACCGCGGGAGTGGTGCTTTCGTATGATCTTTGGGACGGGGACGCGCGCCGTCAGCGACGTCGGCAGGCCGAAGCCGAATTGCGCGAGGCGGAGGAGGAAGTCCGGGAAGCCGAACTCAATGCCCGCGCGAACTTGCGGGAAGCGTTTGTTCGCCTCGAAGCCGCCCGCGAGCAAGTGCGGATCAGCGAAAGAACCTTGGAGTTGACCCGACGCAATCGGGATTTGGTCGAAGCCGCGCACCGGGCCGGCACCGAAAGTCTGTTGCGGCTCAACGAAGCCCAACGCGATTATCTCAATGCCGAATCCCGCGCCGCACAAACCCGCCTGCAACTCCGCAACGCGGAGATCAACCTCGGATTGGCCACGGGGACTTTGACCCGTCACTTGGGGAATTAGCGGTTCAATTCCGCTTACACAAATGGCGGAGGGTGAGCGCCGCATCCTTCCATGACCTGATCCAGGGACCTTCGGCTTCGAAGCGGCGGGCATGGCTGATGACCGGGGGCTTGAGCAGTCGAACTTTGCCTTGCCGCTTGAGCTTTCTGCTGAAATCAAAATCCTCGAAAAGAGCTTGTTCGGGGAATCCTCCCAGGGTTTCGAAGATGTCCCTCCGCACATAGATGGCCTGATCCCCATAATACCATCCCAGGCTTTTGCTTCGAAGATCGGCGATTCTACAGGTGCATTTCAGCAAAAGGGACGGATGATCAAAACGACGGGAAAAGGCGCCGCCGACCACCCCGTCCCCGTAGGCTGTTTCCAGTTGTTCCCGGGCCGCGGAGGGCAAAAAAGTGTCGGCATGCAGGAAGAGGAGCAGATCCGCTTCGGGAACGGCGCGGGCTCCGTCGTTCATTTGCCGGGCCCGACCTTTTCGGTCCGCCGGAGTGCGCAGGGTGCGAATGCCCATGGATTCGGCGAGGTCCGCGGCCCCGTCGTCCCCCGCGTCCACCACCAGCACTTCTTCCGGGGACCAATGTTCCAGCAAACGCGGCAACAGACGCGAAAGCGCCGGTTGATCGCGATAGACGGGAATGATGATGCGGAGGGTGGGGGACATGTCGGGGTGATTCGAAAAAAACGCGTCCCCGGAAGGAGGACGCGTTTTTCAAGGAAGCATTTTCGAGGCGAAATTAGATGAACTGATTGACCAGGGCTTCCAGCATTTCCTGGCGTCCTGACTGGACGGTCGGTTCGCCCTTTTTGATGGCGTAGGCTTCCAGTTCGGCCAGACTGGCCTTGCCGGATTCCACTTTTTTGCCCAGATCGCCGTTCCAACTGGCGTAGCGCTGGGTGACGAATTCGTCCAAACGACCGTCTTCGATGATGGCGTGGGCGATTTTCAGGCCGCGGGCGAAGGTGTCCATGCCCGCGATGTGGGCGTGGAAGAGATCGACGGGTTGGAAAGAATCGCGCCTGCGTTTGGCGTCGAAATTCAGACCGCCGGTGGTGAATCCGCCCGCACGGAGCACCTCGTACATCACCGAGCTGGTGAGATAGAGATCGGTGGGGAACTCATCGGTGTCCCAGCCGCAGTTCGCGGTGCCGTCATTGGCATCCACGGACCCCAGCGCGCCCGCGTCCGCGGCCACCCGCAGTTCGTGCTGCATGGTGTGTCCGGCCAGGGTGGCGTGATTGGTTTCGAGGTTCAGCTTGAAGTGTTCCATGAGCCCGTATTCCCGCAGGAAGTTCAGGCAGGCGGCCGCGTCGCTGTCGTATTGGTGGGTGGTGGGTTCCTGGGGCTTGGGCTCGATATAGAACGGACCCTGAAAACCGATTTCCTTTTTATAGTCCACCGCCATGTGCAGGAACGCGCCCAAATGGTCCAGTTCCTTTTTCATGTTGGTGTTGATCAGGGTGCTGTAGCCTTCGCGACCGCCCCAGAACACATAGCCTTCGCCGCCGAGGCGGTTGGTGCATTCCAGCGCCTTGCGAACTTGTGCGGCCGCATAGGCATACACATCCAGATAGGGAGAGGTGGCCGCGCCCTGGCCGTAGCGGGGATGCCCAAACAGACAGGCGGTGCCCCACAGCAATTTTTTGCCGTGTTCGGCCTGGAGTTTTTCGAGGTAATTCACCACTTCGTCCAAGGCCGCGTGGGATTCTTGAATGGTGTCGCGTTCCGGGGCGATGTCCCGGTCATGCCAGCAATAGAAATCGATTTGGCACTTGTTCAGGAATTCAAAAAACACGTCCACACGACGGAGAGCGTTTTCGATCGAGTCCGACCCGTCGTCCCAAGGCATCTGCATGGTGCCCGCGCCAAAAGGATCCGCGCCCGTGCCGCGCATGGTGTGCCAGAAGGGAGAGGCGAAGCGCAAATGTTCGCGCATGGTTTTGCCGCCGACGATTTCCTCGGGATTGTACTGTTTGAACGCCAAGGGGTTGCGGGATTTCGGCCCTTCGAATTGAATTTGAGGAACATCAAAAAAATCAGCCATGGTTTGTCGTCTCCGATTTGGGGTTATGAATCATGCGTGAAGCGAAGAGGTTCAGAGAATTGTCCCCTAGCCAAAGATTTCCCATACGTAAATAGTTTTCCGCATGAAACCATCTTGCCAAGCGGAAAACTTTCGGCTATAAGAGCTCGCATCAGCCCCAAAAGGGCGATTAGCTCAGTTGGTTAGAGCGCTTGCTTCACACGCAAGAGGTCACAGGTTCGAGTCCTGTATCGCCCACCATCTTTTTACCCTTAAAAACCCCATATTTTATGGGGTTTTTTCGTGTTTTGGCACCTCCGCGCCAGAGTGCGATTTACGCTCGGAATCAGTGAAAATCAACCGGAAATGTAGAACAAATTGTGGTACAAGATTTCTGGTCTCTGACCCATCGTAATCTCCCGAAACCACATTTTACGGTTTGATTCGCTTTTCCCACCGAGAAAATCCGTACCAAACCACGGTCACCGCCCCGGATCGCAAAGCCGAACGCCACACCGGAACCCCATACGCCCGCTGCAGTTCGTAAAACCGTTTGCTCCCGTCCCAGCCACCGTCACCGCGCATCCAGTCAAAGTCATGCCGCAGACAAGGCGGAAAATATTTCGTCGGCCAGTGTAGTTCCGAAACCCCGGTGCAGCCGTCGCAGTCCTCGAACCAGTCCCATTCCTTGGAGTCCAACGCCTCCAGAATCCATTCCTTCTGTTCCGCCGTCAGATCGAACACCATAAAAGACTTCTCAATTCGCAGCCGCTCCCGTTCCCGCATCGTTTTCATCGGATCATCCTCCCAGAAATGCCCTCACCGCCAGCACAGCCACTGCCACAAACGTCGTCAACAAAGAGCCCCCGACCACCGACAAGGCCCAAATCAGGCCCCGAATCACCTGCTCGTGCCGGTCCAGCCGCGTCTGCACACTCAGCGTCCCGTTGTCCCGGAACAACCGCCGCTCGATGGAGTCCAGCTTCTCGCAAATCTCCTTGAAACGATCCCCGATTCCCTTGTCCCTTTTATTCGCCATCGCCCGCGCCTCCCCGCGTCGGCGCCGGACGCGCCGCGAAGGCCTCGCGCCTGGCCGCCATGATCCCGCCGATGCGCCAAAACTCACGACGCAGCCGCTCCGCCTCGGCGGTGTCTCCCCGGGCCTCGGCCGCATTCGCGGCCACCCGCAGTTCGCCCATCGCCGAATGCCGTCCCACCTGAAAGGGGACCAGGTCCCAGCCGACAAACGTGCTCCGCGCCTCTCTCATCGGGTTCACCGTCCGAACGCCCGTGGAAACCCCCACGGCCTCCAGTTCCAGCGCCTGCACATTCACTTCGCGAATGCTGACCCAGGGACTCCATGCGTTCCAACGTTCCGCCACAGGCAATTCGGATACTTCCAACGCTTCCACGTTCGCCCCCATCACCGGGAAAACCGAAAGTTCCTCCATACCTACGCCAAGTGCCAGACTCGAAATCTCCCGCCATTCCCCGACATCTCCGCTCAAAGGCTTTGTCGCCGACAACGCGACAAACGCAGGCACATTACTCCCAACCATTCCGGCCCGTGCCGATAGCGTCGGCATCATGACACCATCCACACCCACCGGATTCAACCGGGGAAGTTCCGCCGAGGCGATCCCGGCGACGCAGGCCAGGCACAAAACCAGCTTAATCAGCCTCACGGACCGGCCCCCGCTCGCCGTGGTTGTACACCTCGACAAAATCATTGAAGCCATCCACGCCCAGGGCGACCGACAGCTTCCCGAGAATATGCGACGCGTCACTTGGGCTCATGTCCCCCAACAGAATGCGTTCACGCCAGGCATCACCTTGGCGCAGCAATTCCCTGCGGTCGAAATCCTCGACTTCGGCCCCAAGATCGCGCAACGCCTGCTCCAGACCCTCCGCACCTGCCTCGTTCAGCGCATTTACCACCGGACGCACTCGATCCTCAAGCGGATTCACATCGTCCACCGCCACGAACGAAAGTCCTTCCTCCCGCAACTGGTGACGCGCCAATCGAATCGCGTTCCACTTGACGGACTCCCGGAGTCGCTCCGCGTCCCGCAGTCCCAGCGGTTCCACCGCGACCAACAGCCGCGCCAAGTCCTCCGTTTCCGATTGACCCGACAGCACGTTGTGACCCCGCAGCACCTGGTACTTCACATACAATTCCCCGAACACCGGACGCGTCCCGAAACGATGCGGAGCCAACCGATGCAAGGTCACTTCAAACTGATCCCGTTGATCCCTCGGCAAGCGACCCACGAAGCTCCACAACCCGTTCGAAGGTCGCTCCCGCGCCCCTTGGTCATCCAACACCCGACGCACGCTTTCCTCCGACAAGGTGTCCCGCTCCAGCACCCAGGCCAGCAAATCGATTCGATTCGTCTCTAAAGCCACGTCCACCACTGCCGACTCCTTCCAGTCGTCCGTGATCAGCTCGAACTGCTCATCAGAACCCGCGCCCAAGCGTCCCAGCCGATTCCGCACATCCTCGGTCTTCGTACGCTCCGCCCAGGCCCGCGAGTGCGTCAGCGTCTCCGCACGCACGCCCGAAACCAGACCCAACACCAACATCATCATCAATAGAATTCTTTTCATGATCATTTCTCCTTTCGCCCCCATCATGGGGAAATTCTTTCCGCCCGCCACTGTATGGGCACCAGGCTCCGCCACTTCGAATTGGAACCCACATTGTTCATCTCCAAATTGGCACCGTCGTAGCGCACATAGCTCCACACCAATTGACTGTTCGACTCATACATCCAAGTGGTCCAGTCCACCGCCGTCTCATGTGAAGGGCACACCACCACGAACGCCACCTCCGAATTCGCCGGATTCACCAACTGATCCAGAATCGGCACCCCGACCTCGGCTTTCCGCCACTTCCGTGGATTCAGCGACACGTCATCCGTGAAATAGATCCACACATCCGGGTCTCCTGCCTCGACCACCAGATCCGAACTTCGAATGTAATACACCAGCGTCTCGAAATTATCCACGCTTGCCTTTAGCTCGAAATCGGTCCAAACGCCTCCCAGTTCCAGCACCAAGACGGGGAAAGTTTTCCCAGGTCCCGGAGCATGTGGATCCTCGGGAAACCGTCGACCATCAATGATCCATTGACCCCAAACGAGGCTCAACGACAGCCCCAAGACCACCGCCAATCCCCAAACAGATTTTTTTCGAAACCAACGCATCTTAATCAGCCCTCCGAATCAATTGAAACACACCCGTTTGCATACTGGATTCCACCACCAGGGTTTCCCCCTTACGGAATGAGAATTTCGCCTCCGGCGCCCAGACGACCGAGACCGCGTCTTCAAACACACAGAGTCCCAGGGTATGACGCACCCCGTCCCGCTCGCGGTACACTTTGATTTCCCCGGTTGTCGGCTCATCGAAAGCGATTAACAACGAGACCACGAACCACGAACTGTTCGCCTGCACATTCGGGATTTCCACCTGGCCTTCCACGAGCGCGTGTTCCGTTGTCCAACCCTGGGCATTGACAAGCGACCCCAGACCAGACAGCAACACCGCCAAGGCAAAAACAAGAAAAGTTCTCATGGCAACACCCCCGCGTTTTCCGGCGCAACATACGAAGGCGATCCCATCGCCCCAATCCGGGGAGAGGGCGTTACCGCACCCCGTTGCACCAATCTCAACCAAATATCCGCCCTTGTCATCAACGTGTACACCTCCGGGACCAACTGGGCCCCCGACTCCATCATCAGATGAAAGATCATCATGTTGAATGCATGTTGATAGCCCGTCACCGGAATCTTCTCCGGGTCCGGGTCCATCCAATTCTCCGGATTCGACGCAACCGCCATTCGAAACAACTGCTGCGTTTGCGCCACCAACTCCTCCAACCGTCCTTCCTTGTCCGGGTACGTATTGACCCATTGCAGGTAATGAGCCCGCACGTCACTCGGCAACGCCTCCTGAACCCTCTCCGCAGAAAAATCCGTCCAAGCGTCCTCCAGCATTGCGATCTTCCCGGATTAACTATCAGAGATGTTTAAACGAACACAAGCCGCTGAATTTGTCACGCGGACATCTTCCGACCAGTCAAACTTCGCCACTTCCACGCGACCATCGTCGCGTGAATATGATCCAGGGACCATGAAATTGTTCATCAACCTGAACGTTTTCATAAAGCTTGGATCACGGCGGGTAGGGGCCTCTTTCCTTGCAAAAATCAACACCGTAGAATCCAACAGGAACTGAATATCCTCCTCTAACCCCTCCGAGGCCCCGTCATAGATCATGTACGAAGTCCGAACATTCGGGGTCCCGATGAACATCTGGCCCGCCGAATCCTCCGTCGGTACCGCGAGTCCCAATTTACCACGAGGCCCACCGCTGCCGCTACCGATCACAAATCGATTCCGAATCTTCTCCTGATTCTTGAAAACTTTCCACGCGGAGGCACCAAACAGAACACCGACGCCCATCAGACTTCCGTACTTCGCCGCCTTGATTACCGACAGGATCGCATCATCCACGTCCGCCACGGGATCCGCAGCCGAACTCCAGACCTTATTATCGCCGGCCCCGACCGCAGCCAAGGCCGCGTCGATCACCGATTTTTCATGTGCGAGGGCCGCCACTTCGGCCACCGCAATAGCTCCCTCTCTCAACATGTTTTCAAGTCCCTGAGCTTCCAATTGCTCAAGATTGTCCACCGGATAGTCAAGGGCGTGTGGTGAACAATTGTATAGGTCATCCGCGACCGTAAAGTTTAATTCAGAGGCACGGCCCCCCAAAGTACGCAGCGTATCCGGAATATGAAATCGATGTTTCTCCGAATACTTTTTAAATCGACCCGTACTGGTCGCAACCTCTACGGTTGGGGCCAAAAAGTCTGCAACCGGCATGATGGAGCTTTGTGCAGCCCCTTGCGCAAATTCGCGCAATGTAGGCGATGAACTTAATTCACTTAATCTACTCATTATTTCTCTCCTTAAAAATTATTCCTCTACCGTTACCACGCCAACCATTGCCGGACGCGCCAACACCAACTGGCCATCCAGGCCTGTTTCCTCCGCGATCAACAGTAGCCTGTAGTTCCCAGCCGACCCTGGAAGTGCCCTTACTTTGCCCGCGTCATCCTCCTCGGTCATGTCGGTCAACACCAGCGGACTTCCCGCCAAGCAACCGCCAAGCAGCCGAACACGCACATTCCGTTCCGAACTTAAAGGACGCAACGACACATGTTCACCGGCATCCGCGCCCTCCAGCACCAGAAACAGTGCCAAATCTTCTATATCATCCGGCAGCACCGCCACCGTCTTGCCGGAAGCGCTCCCCAGCTTTACCAGATACCCCTCTTTGCCTCGCAGATCATTCCCCGCGAGAATCTTGATGTCTCCCACACGCGTATTCGACTGACTCATTATTTTACCTCCCCACAAATTTCTTTTTCCGCTCGTTGGAACGCCGTGCTAAACGGGATTCTCTCCACTTTGCTCAACTCCTGAGCACGGTTGCGAATTCGAACCGCCACGCTGTCCGCATCCGCGACTGAGCCTGATTCCTGACCCATCACCCCGCCACGGGACACCGGACGCGCCGTCTCCCGGTTATGCAATGGCCTACGACCTGAAGTGCCAATTTCCTTGGCTCCCGCAGCCGCAACCGCCGCCTTGGCTTCACGAAGCTCTTCAAGAGCGGTCACCGCTGAATCACGGTTCGAAAGCAACTGCTCCCGCCAGAAATCCTTGGACTGCTCACTGATCACCCCTGCGAAGTCACCGAGCTGACGGTTTACAAGCTCGTCCTCTAGTGCCACCACTTCGCTTAAAAGGACCTCATTCTTCTCACGTTCCAATCTCAAGGCGTTTAAGAGGGTATCCAAATCCCCAGTCACCTTTGTGGACTCCTCGGTTTGCACCGAACTCAATTTCGTTTCTTTATCACTCATTTTCCCTCCAAATTCGATACGCCCAAAATGGGCATGTATACCACGTAAAAAATCAACCGCGTGGGCGACGGGGACGCTCTTTGTCGAAGAACTCGCGTTCCTCGTCGGTCAATTTTTCTCCCCTGCGCAGCTTCTCCCGAATGCGTTGCAACTCCCGTTTTTTCTTTTCTTTGGCGGTCTCATCCTCATCCAGGTCCCTTTTCTTCGACTTCGCCTTGCGTACCTCAATCGACGCCTGACGCGCTTCATCGGACCAGTTGTTGCGCAATGCCATTTTCTCCCCCCACACAAGACGCAAAGCCTGTTTCCGAATGCCTGAGATCGCCGAGGAGTTTGCCGCTTCACCCTCATACAACGCCGTCACTGCACCCAGATTCTCCTGAACCGCCTCATCCGTTTCCACCAGGCGGCAATGGCAGTGTTCACCACAAAACAAACGGCCCGACTTGGGCCGTAACCCCGCGTTTTCCCAAGTGCTTTCAGGAAGGACCAAACCCGCCAACGCGGAACAACTGGGGCAATGCCGATCATCGGGACTGTTTCCCAAGACCCATTTCAAGCGTTTTTCCTCCTCGGCATTCGCGAAAACTTCCTCCACTTCAACGTTCGACGTTCGATGTTCAATGTTCGAAGTTCGCATTTCCCCCAGACCTCTACCCTCGGCCCTCTGACCTCGATTACTCAACGGAACCAACCCCTTCAAATTCGGATCATTCGTCACCGCCGCATTCAGCAAACGCACCGGACGAACCCGATCATCCCCAAGATCCACACAATCCGAACGCGACCAAACCGGAGACAGAAACCGATACCGCCCGCCCCGAACGGCATCTTCTCCCGTATCCGACTGTCACCGCCAGGATGAAAGGGGCGTGAAAATGCCGGGGTGAAAGTCCGTTTTC
>JAFIGC010000137.1 GCA_020831635.1 Verrucomicrobiota bacterium
TTATTCCGCTATAAAACCTTTTGAGCGGTTTTCTAAAATGGAGCGGTATGCGGACAGGAGTGTCCGCGCTCCTTTTTTGTGGCAATATCGCAGATTGTATGCAAAAATGATCGCATGAATACCAGCAGCATGTTGAAAAACGCAGTCCGGGTGGATCAGGGATCGGAAGCACACGATCCCCGCTTATACGAAACGTCCACGGTGGTCTCGAAGGTCGACGGATTCGAGGCCATTACGGAGGAACATCTGGATTTCTATCGCCAGGAAGGACGCATTTCCAACGACGGGACTGGCAGATCTGCGACACGGAGATCATGGGCAAACCCTGCGTGGCGGTGCCCTTGAAACCGGGCGGGATGTTGCTCTTCGACGGTCTCCTGCCACACGGCACCCCCACCAATTTTTCCACAAAACGACGCAAAGCCGTGCAATACCACTACGCGGGAATTTCCGTCGTCAAATCCTCTCCCGAGGCAAGATTGGCCGTGTTCGGCAGCGAGGGCAAAGACGTGGAATGCTAAAATGATGTCCAAATTTTCATCCACGCCTTGAAATCTCCAGGGGGGATCCTGTAGCGCGCGGTGTTTCCCTCGTGCAGCGACCCAAGTTCCGTCTCCACCAATTCACGGAACCGCTCCCGGTCCTTGGCCCGGATTTCCGCCTCCACCTTCCTTCCGATCCAGTTGGAGGCCTGTTTTTTATCCATCCCCGTTTTCACGATTTCCCGGACAAAATCCCCCAACGCCTCCCGGTACCGCAAGCGGAAGGGGTCAGGTTGACCCAGGGACTGCCGTATCGCCGAGTAGCGGGCGCAAGACCGTTGGTAGGCCCAGACAAACACATCGTGCAGCAATTCGATGCGGCCCAGTTCATACACGCCCAGAATCCCCAGGGTGTACACCTCGCGGTCCACATCCACAAACGACAGCGGACACAAATTCCGTTGCACCAGGGGAATGTTGGCCGCCAGACGGGATAGCCGTTTGTTCACGTCGTCGAACGGTTGCAGGTAGGGCAAATGCACCATGATGAACAGGGCCTGTTCAAACGGATCCAGCACCGCCTCCGCCTTTGTCAGCATCAAATCGAAACTTTCCTCAATCTGCTGGGGAACCTGCAGGGGTTCGAAAACAGAGGCCCCAATCCCCACCGGGCGGGAGCGCAAACGACCTCCCGCCATGGGGTCGGGTAAAAGGTTTTCACTCAGCAACGCGTGAAGGTTGCACACGGTGTAGCGATTGAACCCGATCTCCTCCGCATCGTCTGCCAGCATTTCAATGGCCGCCTTGTGGTTGAGAATCATCTGGGTTTCCTCCGCGTCCTTGCCTTCAACGGCCTCACCGCGCTCCAGCAGACGCTGGGTGTCCAACAGGGAATAGGTGTTGCCCTCCAGTCGACTCGAATTCCAGGAAAGGTCGATGAGCAAGCGGTCAATCACCTGGCGAAGATAGGTGCCCGCCGGAAGCGCCTCCAACCCAACCCGACCCATTTCCGCCAAAGCGCCACGCGCCTCCCCGGAAAGATACATTGTGACATTCGGCGTATAGGACTGAAGCAACTCCAAACCGTAGCCCACGGGTGTTCTTTCGGAAACGGGTCGGCGAACCAAACGTGCGATATCTTTACCTTCCCGAGAGAGATACGAGGGCCATTCCTCCGACGAAATTTCAGCAGAAGCCTTCGAACCCTCCGCCGGAAAATACCGAGTACCCCGCCCACGGCCCCGTTTCACAATCCGCCCTTCCTCCGCCAGACGGTTCAAACGACGTTGAAGCGTCCGCTCCCCCCCCTCAAATTCCACCCCTTCCCGAATTGCGGACGCATCCATCCCTTCCGGATGACGCTCAACCAGCGCCTCCAGCATCCGCAACTCATCTTGATCCATTTTGATTGGCATACGTTTCATTTAACGACAGAAAAAAGACTTAGCGACACAAAAACACCGAATAATGTCGCCAAATGCCCTTTTTTGTCGCTAAACAAGCTGTTTTGTCGCTAAACGACAACGAAAACCGCAAGTAACGGAGCGCGGATACTCCTGTCCGCACTCCGGTATCACCCCGCCGCCTGGGAGACCTCGACGGTTTCGGGCTCGAGAATCGCGAGGGCGTCCGGGGTGAGTTTGACCTGAAATCCGCGGCGTCCGCCGTTGATCAAAAACCAGGGCAATTGGAGAATGCCGCTTTCGACGTAGACGGGGAGCTTTTTGCGGGTGCCGAAGGGGCTGGTGCCGCCGAAAACGTAGTTGGTGTGCCGGGTGGCGTCACGGGCGTCACAGGGTTTGACGCTTTTGCAGCCGAGATGGCGGGCCATGGACTTGGTGGACACTTCCCGGTCTCCGTGCATGAGCACGATAAAAGGGTCCCCGGTTTCGGTTTCCATCACCAGGGTTTTCACCACCTGATGTTCGGGAACCCCGAGACATTCGGCGGTCTGCCGGGTTCCGCCTTTTTCTTCGTAGGCATATTCCAGGGTGGTGTAGGAAATGCCGTGCGCATCAAGCATACGCAGGGCGGTGGTCAATGCGGGTTTCTTTTTGGCCATGGATCGGAAATACCGCGCGGGGATTGAAACTCAAGGCGTTTCTTCCTGCGCATAACTGACGAAAATCCGTAGAAAGGTATTCGCAGGCGCTTGATCGTAGGGAAGGCGCGCTTCGAGCAGTTGACTGTTCCCATCGCCATCCGGGTCGGGATCGATGACGTGGGCGACGAGGCCGGACGGACCCCATTGCTGCAAATCACCGGAAAACTGGACTTCAAACGACAGGTCGTCGGCATGGGTGTTCCTACGGAATCGGATGACGAAATCCGCATCGTCGGCCACGGTTTGCGGGCGTTGGCTCATGTCCGGGTCCAAGGGGTCCAGCCGATGAAAATAGGATAGCAGATTGATCAGGCCGACGTCGTTGGGCGCGGCGAAGGGTTCTTTGTCTTCTTCGGGCGTGCCCTGGGGGAAAACGGCGTCGGCCCAATCGTCGTAGGTCTCGCCGTCTCCGGTCACGGCATGAAGTTCCAGGCGCAGAACCCGACCTTGGACGAGTCCATTCCCAAAATCATGGCCGAGGGATTCGGTGCCCACGGTCACGTCCCAGTCTGCGTTCAGGGGAAGAAAACCGGAGCCGTTGGGATCGGGCATGTACACGGTCAGGTTGGCATTGCCGAGGGTGGTGAGAAAATCATCGGACGCATCGGTGAAAAATCCGCCGTGATACACTTGGCCGTCGGCGAGGGATTCGACATCGAGAATGATGTCAATGGCAGTGTTCGTGGAAAAGGATGCCGAAAACGGCACGGCGGCGGTAAGACGAAGGGCGGCGTTGTCGGCAAAGGCCTCTCCTCCGAAGGTAAAACTGAAATCCATGCCGTCTTCGGTGTGCAGGGTTTGCGCGGTCAGGATGCCGTCGGTTTTTTCGACCCGTCCGTCGCCGCGCAGATTGGCCACCCGGCCATTTCCCGTAAGCACGCCGCCCGAACCCAAACGCACATTGGGCGAACTGGAGATATCGCCATCAACCCGAAGGGTCCCATGGTGCACCCAGGTTTCTCCGGTATAGGTGGAGTTGCCGGCAAGTTGCAGGAGACCGCGACTGACGGCCAAATGACCGCTGCCGCTCACGGTGCCATTGATGGTGAGGGTGCCCGGGTCGTGCAGTTCCAACAAAAACCCGTTGGTATCGAGATTTTGAATGACCAAGCCCCCGGGTCCGGGCATCCAATGCTGGTCCGCGCCCAAACGGAGGGGCGCGGAAAACACCTGGGCATGGTCGTCGTAATTGGTGATGCCGCCGCGTCCGAGGGTCAGGGTGTTGGTGTTTGAAAAAGTGAACCCGCCGGCGGTTGCGGGAAGAAAATAGAGCCCCCGCAGGTTGTAGTTCGCATTGACGGAGATGTTCCTTATGTTTGCGCTGTCCCCATTGAATTGCACATAGCGGTCGGAGGTGCCCCCGGTGGCGTTGGGATTTCCGCCAATGCCCCAGTTCCGGTTCCGATTGATGTTTGAATTGTCTTCACCCGTCCAGGTGTGGCCGGGGTTGCCGACCACGCGCAGGGCGAAGCCATCAGGCCGCATTTCCGCGTTCAGGGCGTTCATCACCTGATGGCTCCCGATGAAGTTGTCGATATTCTGGGTACTGGAGATGGCGGCATGGTTGCCGAGCAGCGTCAGTTCCTGTCCGCCATTGGGATTTGTCCAAGGCGAAAAAGAGGGACTCCCGGAGTCCCCGCCCTGCAACTGCACCACGTCGCGACTGGTGCGAAGGTCGTGTTGGGTGCCACTGGCGGTCGCCTGGGTGATCGGCGTTTCTCCGATCCGGGGGCTGGTCACGGGATTCGTGTTTCCCCGCCCCATCATGAGTAGCGGGAGGCCCACGTAGGGGCCGGTATTGCTGGAGGTGGAAGAGGGGTTCAAGTCCAGCACCCCGTATCGCACGGGCATTTCGGCTGCTGAAAAAGGACTGGAAAGCCACCCGATGGCCAAGTCTTCCATGGTGTCGCCTTCTTCATTGATGGGCACCAAAGCGCCGAGCCCCAAAGCCTTGCGAGCCTGCTGCGTGCGTTCGTCCACCACCCCGTTCGCGCCCAAAATCCGCACGTTGCTGCCATTGGCCAACATGAAATGCCGGGCCATGAGATAATGCCGGGGACTCAAAAAGGCCACATTCCGACGGGTGTCATTGACCGACCAGCCCACACCGGACCAGTCGTACCCCTTGCCTATGAAATTTTCAGACGCATTTTCCACGGGCGCAGTCGGATATCCGGATTCAAAACGATCATGCACCTCGGGATCGTAGCCCACAATCACCACCGCTTGAAGCATCATCCCGGGAATTAGGACCCCAAGAATGTAAAAAATGTTTTTCATTCCCTAAACCTACACAGATTGTTTCGGTTTATCAAATCGCAATTGAAAATTTCATTTCAAAATTTGATTTCGATCCGGCAGCCCCCGTTTCCAGGGCCAAATCAATGCGCTGGTAATTTTCGTCACATACAGTTCGATTACATTCAGCGCATTTACTCCCTTGCGAGTCGTTCGTTCCGTTGTAGGGTTACCGATGGTTGTACAAGCAACCCGCGTTTTACAACGTGTGATCTCAAACCCAAACCGGAGGAATCCATGAAATTCATCACCCTATTATTATTGCCGTTTGTGCTTCTTCTTTTCGGTTGCCCCGAGACGGGCACCATGGAGGAGCCGCCGTTGGTTGAACCGGCCGAAGATCCGGTGGCACCTGCTGATGACCCGGTAGTACCCGCTGAAGAACCGATGGTACCTGCCGACGAGCCTGAACCCTGGGAAGATCCCGCCCCCGAAGTACAGGAAGAAACGGAAGATCAAACCCCTGACTTGCAGTTCTAAGGTCAATGGGTTCATCATGGCGCATCGTCTTGCGATGCACACCAAACGGAGGGCCCATGGCCCTCCGTTTTGGTTGTACGGATTCACGGCAAAGCTCTCACGGATTCAGGGTAAATTTTTACAATCTTCCGTTTCGCGTGTATTCTGAAAAGGCGTCTGCTTACTTTTCGTTCTCTTTCCTTTTTGGAGTCCACTTCATATGCATCGGTCCCGAGTCTTTTTCTTCCTGAGTCTTGTCTGTCTGGTTCTGATCGGAACCAGATACTGGGGATATGAAGGTGCGGAGCGTTCCGCACCGTCTGAAAAACACGGGCAAACCGAAACGGCATTGCCGGAAGATGCCGCGTCCGACCCGTCCACCGACCGTCCCACTGGGGACATTGCCTCCGCATCCAACGCGACGAATGAAGGGGAGGACGCCACGCCGGGTGTTCCACAAAACGCGCGGGCCACCTCTGATGGCGAAAGTGAAGGTCACGCCCCCGGGAAAAACGACGTAAAGACCGCGGAGGACCAAGCGGCGGTTGTGGCGGCTGCTGCGGGGCAATTTCCGGTTCAAAGAGATTCCAAACCCGAATTTGTCCGATGGGCCAATGATCTCCCGGAAGCTTCGGCGGGCGTTTGGACCCGTTTTCACGAGGAATTTCCGGATGTGGATCCGACCGAAGTGCAGGAATTGCACCGGGCCTTGCAGGAAAAGCGCGAAACCTTCGGCTGGGAACTCACCGAGGAAACGGCGGCCATCCACCACGAATGGCTGCTGACCATGGAAACCATGGCCCGGGAGATGGTGCTGGCCCGCGCGGAGGCCCTGGGGCTGTCGGTCTCCGGAATGGACGCGGAGGGTCGCGGGTATTGGCTGGCCGGATTCGAGGAGGGCCGCCCCCACTACATTTATACCGCCAACGTGCAGGCCGCCATCTCCACCAATGCCAACCTGTTGCGCATGAACCCCTCGTTTGATCCCCTGGTGGGGGATGGCATCGGCGGCGACGGTTTGTATGTGAATGTGAATGACCACGGTACCATTTACGAGCACACCGAATTCCAACTGCCCGACAATCAGGGTTCCCGCATCGTGGTCACACAGGTCAATGACAGCGGGGACCGCAACCACATGACCCACGTGGCCGGAACCGTGGCCGCCTGGGGATACAATGAAAACCTCACGGGCATGGCCCCGCGCGCCTGGATTCGTTCCCTCATCCAACAAAACAACAGTCACGTCACTGCGTATGGCATGATGTTTCCCGGACAAACCCATCAGAGTGACAACCCGGTGACTGGCGATCCGCAAATGCGTTCGGTGATGGGCACCACGTCTTTGGGGGCCACCACCAGCAACCAGGGCTTGTACACCTTCACCGCGCGTTCTTTCGATCAGGTGTTGTTCGACCATCCCTATTACATTCACTTCTACGCCGCATCCAATGATGGCAGTGGCTTGTCCACCCTGGGACAGGATCGTCCCGTGTCCAAAAACGCGGTCACCATCGGTTCGGTCTCCGACGTAAACCGGGACGCGGAAGGAAAGTATGTGAGCGGCGGCAATATTTCCGGCTTCAGTTCCCGCGGGCCCACCTACGACGGACGAATCAAACCGGACTTCACCGCCAACGGGGCCGGAGTGACCTCCACGACCGGCACCGGGGGTTCCGGGTCCAGACAGGGCACGTCCATGGCCACCCCCAATGCCTCCGGCTCCACCGTCCTGCTGGTGGATTATTTTCGCCAGCGCTTTCCGGGGCATTTTCCACGGGCCGCGACCCTGAAAGCGTTGATGGCGAATACCGCCGACGACCGCGGAAACGCGGGACCGGATTACACCTACGGCTGGGGAATCATCAATGTGCACCGCGCCGCCGAAATCATCAAACGCGCCGCCGACACGCCTTCCAGCCGCGTGCTGACGGAGGACACGCTTCTGAACGGCGAAAGCTGGTCCGGGGCATATACCTACGACGGCAGCGGCCCCATGCGGGTCACCATCGCCTGGCACGATCCGCCCGGAGAAACCCAATCCACCGGCGACCGGACCCCCAGACTGATCAACGACCTCGACCTGCGCGTCATCGGTCCCGGGGGCGAAACCCACGAACCCTGGGTCATGCCCTTCGTCATCGGACAGGGCGGCACGGAGGCCTATTCCGATTCTCTGCGCAACACCCCCGCCACCACCGGGGACAATTTCACCGACAATATCGAACAGGTGTACATTGCCGCCCCCGTAAACGGCGTCTACACCGTGCAAATCAACCACAAAGGGAACTTGTCCGGCGGGTCCCAGCGCTATTCCCTGGCGGTCTCCGGCGCCGCCCAAACCGATCCCCTCTCCCCCCAAATCACCTCCGTTTCCCCGGAGGAAGGGGATGGAAGCGATCATTTCAGCCTCACCGTGAACGGAAGCGATTTCGTGGTGGGCTCCAGCGTGCGGCTTCGTCGGCCCGGGTCCGGCGAGTCGCACGCCTATGCCCATCTGCTCTCCCAAAATCAAATCGTGTGCCGCGTGAACACCTCTGAACTGGACAAGGGGTATTGGGACGTGGTGGTACGAACCCCCGATGGCGCCGAAGCGATCCTGCCCAACGGATTTTTATTGCCGATTTCCGGCGGCGGAAGCGGTCCGGTGACCCTTTACAGCAACAACTTTGAAACCGCAACCGGCTTGACCCTGACCGGAAATTGGGCCGTGGGCCCACCCAACCAGGGAAGCCAGGGCGGACCCAACCAAGCCTGGGCCGGCGACAATGTGCTGGGCACCTATCTGAATGGCGCCTACGAAAACAACATCAACATTACCGCCACCTTGCCCCCCTTCAGCACCATAAACCGCAGCGACATTCAATTGACCTTTCACCGATGGCTGGGCGTGGCCTTCAATCAGTCGGGAAATCCCGCAACGCGACACAAGGACAGCGCCCGGATCCGCTACTCGCTGGATGGCACCACTTGGACGGAAATCTTTTGGGAAAACACTTCCGCGATCCATGAAACGCGCTGGGGAAGCGTAAACTACGCCCTGCCCGCCGCCGTCGAAGGTCATCCCCAGGTGTTCATCCGCTTTCAACTCGAAACCGATGAGAGCCAAACCTCCTACGGTTGGAATATCGACAACCTCGTCATCTCCGCCATCGCCTCCCAGGCCAATCTGGCCCTCCCGCCGATTTTCACCTCCACGCCCCCGGACGAAGCCCTGGAAATCGGCGGGGACGACTTTCACTATGACATCGTCACCAGCGATGCGGACACCCCTGCGGACGAACTGGTTCTCGGAGCCGTGGATTTGCCCGCCTGGCTGACCTTGGTCGATGCCGGGGACGGCATCGCAACCCTGTCCGGCACGCCCGTGGACGTGGGCAGTCATGCGGTGCTGCTTTCGGTCACCGATGGCGATTACATCACCTATCAGGAATTTGAGATTCTCGTGTTTCCCGAAGGTGGCAACACCCCGCCCGTGATTCTCACCGAAAGCCTCCCGGAGGCCTTCATCTCCCATGCCTATCACGCCTTGATCGAAGCCATCGACGCGGAAGGCATGAACATCAGCCTCTCCACCGGTCCGCGTCCGGCTTGGCTGAGTTTCTTGGACAACGGGGATGGCACCGGCAACCTGCTCGGCACCCCGCCCCCGGGTTCGTTGGGCACAACTCCCATCACCCTCATTGCCGACGATGGCCTGGAATCCAGCGAAGTGACCCTGGATCTGCTCGTCCGTCCCCGGGCCGTGGTGGGCCTGACCCAAACTGCGTTCACCGTCAACGAAGGAGATGGCAGCGTAACCTTGGAAGTCGCGCGAAGCGTCACCGATGTGGGCGAGGTCACGGTCCAATATGCCACCGCGAACGGCACCGCCGTTGCCGGTGAGGATTATGTGGCCACTTCGGGCACCTTGACCTGGGCGGATGGCGAACTCGGGGTCAAATCCATCTCCATCCCCATAATCGACGACGATATCCGCGAAATTGACGAGCAGTTTACCCTGAATCTCTCCGGACTGACCGGCATCGCGGATTTGGACGCGGCGAGCGCCGCCATCACCATCATCGATAACGACACGCCCCCGGGGGTTCCCCTCGATGTGGGCGACCTGTATCTGATTGAACACGGGAGTGCATCCCATGCCGATGGGGTGTACACCTTGTCGCGTACCGGAGATCCGGCCAATGCGTTTCAAGGATACGTGTTTCACATGGATCCCGTCGAACTGCTGGAAGTGGGCGATTTCGTGGAAGTCAGTTTCCGAATCCGCGCCAACTCCGGCAACAATTCCGCCCGACAAGTGAGCTGGGGCTTTTTGGAGGGGCCAATGGTCTCCGGTGACGGCCAAACGCAATTGACCGACGATTGGGAGGGATACGTCCACCAAATCGGCACCCGAAGTGGCGCCGGCACCACGGGCATGGGCGTATATCGACAGGGTGCGGGCGCCACGGGCGTCATGGACCATGTCGGAGGCGGCACCCAACTCAACGGAGACAACGCCACCTCCAACATATCCGCGATGCACCAAAGTCAGCTCAATCTGATCCGCTTCAAAGTCCTGCGCGCCTCCAACACGCAAATCCGGGTGATTTCGACCTTTCCGAGTCCCGACAGCGACAGAAGCAACAGCGGCTCCGGAGGCGGCATTCAATGGAACTACAACACCACCGGCGGACAAACCGTCCTGCAATCCAACCACAGCCTCGCCAACGGTCCCATTCAATTTGGCGGCGTGGCCATCGCCAGCCGGGGCAATGACTGGATTTTACAGGACATTCAAATCAGCAGCAACGCCGGACTGGATCTGGAACCCACCGCCCCGATCATTCTGCAACAACCCGAATCCCTCTCCGTGGCGGAAGGCGCGCCCGCCGGATTTTCCGTGAGCGCGTCCGGATTTCCCGCCCCCGCCTACCAGTGGCGGAAAAACGGGGACGATCTGCCGGGCGAAACCGCTTCGACCCTGAATTTTCCCGCCGCCACCTTGGAAAACGAAGGCGAATACGACGTGGTCGTCAGCAACAGCGAAGGCACCGTGGAAAGCGCCGTGGCCACCTTGACGATCACGGGCCCGCCGCCGATGATCGAATTCACCCGCCCCCTCGAAACCCCCGCCCATATTCCCGCCGGCATGGGGCTGATCGTGGAAGGCGTGGTGACCCGTCAGGACTCCTCCGAAAGCATCGACGCCCTCATGAACTGGAGCGTGGTCTCGAAACCTTCCGGCGCCAATGTCACCTTTGATCCGCCCGACCACATCCACACCGCCGTGCGTTTTGATGCCCCGGGCGTATATGAATTGAGGCTGGAGGCCACCTACGACGGCGCCACCGCCTTCGGAGACCTGACCATTCATGTCGGCACCGAAACGGCCTATGCCATGCCCCCCGACGCCCTGGCCCTGTGGCTGCGCCTCGACGAAAGCGAAGGCGGCGAAGCCCGGGACGACTCCCCGCACCAGCGCCACGTGCCCTTGTCCGGCAACCCCGCCTGGTTGCCGGAAGGCGGCGCCATCGGCGGCGCCTTGTCCTTTACCGCCTCCGGACAGCATGGGGACATTCCCGACTCCAGCGCCCTGCACGGCGAAAGCCAAATGTCTTGGGTCATGTGGTTGAAACCCTCCGCCAACAACAACAACGTGCGGGGTATCATGTCCAAACGCCTGAATACCAGCGACCAACGCTCCTGGGCCATGTTTTTGCACACCGGAAACAGCTTCAACATCGATATCGGAAGCAACCGACACACCACCTCCGGTTCCGTCCCCGCCGGCGAATGGACCCATGTCGCGGCCGTCTTTGACGGTACCCTGCCCCAATCCGAGCGCGTGAAAATCTATTTCAACGGCGAGTTGGTGTACACGGGTTCGGAAAGCAATGCCACCGTACCCCAAGGCACCACCGGCGCGACCTTTGGCATTCTGGCCGGCAACAGCGACAATTTCCGCGGCGAAATCGATGAAGTGGCCATCTACCAGGGACGCAGCTTGTCATCCGAGGACATTGACGCCATCCAGTCCGGAGAGGGCGGAAACCTCGGACCCGCCGTGACCCTCACGGGACCCGACACCGTTTCAGCGGAAGAAACCGTGATCTTCAACGTCGTCATCGAAGACGACGGCCTTCCCGATCCCCCCGGAAACATCGTCACCCAATGGCATGCGGTCAACGGACCCGCCACCCCGGAATTCGCGGATCCCTTCGATCCATCCTCGGAAATCACCTTCCCAGTGGCGGGTGCCTATGTCATTCGCCTCAGCGCCGACGATTCCGAAATCAAAACCTTTGCCGAGTGGACCCTGTACGTGGAAAGCACCGATTTGTTCGCCCGGGTGAATTTTCAGCCCGACACCACCACCCCGCCCCAAGGATGGCTACCCGACACCGGACTGGCCTTTGGTGACCGCGGGAATGGATTCAGCTACGGATGGAACGCCGACAACCTCGCCACCCGTCATCGCAGTGGCACCGCGTCCGTCGAATACCTCACCCTCAACCACATGCAGCAAAACGGCAGTTTTACCTGGGAAATCGAAGTGCCCAACGGCGACTATCAGGTTCGCATCGTCTCCGGTGACGCCCAACACTTCGACAGCATCTACCGGATCAGCGCCGAAGGCATCCTCGTCGTGGACGGCACCCCCGACAGCAACAACCCGTGGATCGAGGGCATCCAAGTCATTACCGTCACCGACGGCCGATTAACCCTCGAAAACGCCGACGGCGCCCAAAACAACAAAATCAGTTTCGTGGAAATTCACACCATGCCCGACTCCGGCGGCTTCGTGGACAGCAACAACAACGGGGTCGACGACGCGTGGGAAATGGAACACTTCGGCAACCTCACCACCGAATGGGTGGAAATCAACGGCAAACTCTATCCCATCTATGATGTCTTCGTCTGGGGCTTGAACGAACCCACCGAACAAGTCTTCCTGATGGACGGCATGAGCTTCAAAGCCGTCACCGGACGCGTTTACGACGTGCAATACAAAGACGATCTCCTGGACGACACCTCCTGGCAAACACTTCCCGGCCACCAAGACCTCACCGTAGAAAGCCCCGGACCCATCTCAATCCAAGATCCCGCCTCCCCCGATTACCGCATATACCGGGTCCAAGTTCGTTTGCCCGATTAATTCCCCCCCAAAAAAACTTCCCCATGAAAAACGAAAACCAAACGCATGGATCTGTGGAAATCAGTGTAATCAGTGGTTGAATTTTCAAAGCCCTGCGTAGAATTTTCACCACTGAATACACGGAGCACACGGAATTTTAGGGCCAAGATTCAGCTCTTCAACGGCTTCAATTCCGTGTATTCCGTGTGTTCCGTGGTTCCCTTTTTCTACTTTTTCTAAAGCCAAGCCCTGAACCCCGGAACCCGTGCCCATCCGTGGTTCCGCCTTTCCCCACCAAAACCAACTCCCCGTCCATTCATCTGCGTTCCCGGAGAAAAACCAAAACCATAACCAAATGCATGGATCAGTGGAAATCAGTGTAATCAGTGGTTGAATTTTCAAAGCCCTGCGGAGAATTTTCACCACGGAATACACGGAGCACACGGAATTTTAGGGCCACGATTCAAGTCCTCAACGGCTCCAATTCCGTGTATTCCGTGGCCCCCTTCAGCGAAACATTCCCTTGAAAAACGCAAAAAGCCCCAGAACGAATAAAATCGGGGGATAAAAGAAAATATAGCCCAAAGCATATCCCAGGACAAACCAGACCACCGCAATTCCCATCATCGCCAGCCCGCCCAGCATACCGGAACCCATTGCCTTCTTCTCCGGCGCGAAAAAGTCGCCTTGCTCATGCGCCAAATCAGATTTTTCCCGGACCCGGGCGGCCTGCTCCTTTATCTCGTTCACATTTGAACGGCTCATCACGATTTTCCCCTTTTCCGGTTGTGAAGAAGGAGACGGCGGAGGCACCTGCGAAAGATTTCGCGGCAATGTGCGTTCGGTAGCGAACGCGAGAGGCAGGGTGAAACTGGCATCGCACTCGGGACATTCCACCTCCTGTCCCAAGATATCCTCGGTGATTTCCATTTCAAGGTCACATTCGGGGCAGCGGAAAAATGAGGCGGGATTCATGGAAGCCTTAATTGGGGTTTATAAGCTGAATCCGTGAAATATTTGCAAAGAAGGCGTGCAAAATCATGGAGCGAAAGGGATTGTCGGGAACCGAGGCATACCCATGCGGTCTGTTGAGTGTTCCCGACAATCCTTTGCAGCCCATGAGATTATGCGGATTCAAAGCAAAGATCTCACGGTTTCAGGTAAAAGTAAAGGACTTTCAAAATTTACCAAATGTGCAGTTGTTCTGTCAACTGGATATTTCGATACATACCCAAGGAATACGTCTGAAAAATTGAGATTTGGCCGATACGGATACAGGATGAATGGTTCCCGGAATGGATGGAATGTCGTTTTTTGCCGTATTCGTCCCGCCGCCTCCGTGCTTGCCACGGTGGGGCGACGACCCTGTGCCCGAATCATTCCCCACGGGAAGCTTGCCGCCCCCGTGCTTGCCGCGGGGGTGCAGCAACGACTGACGGCGGATTTACCAAAAGTTGCGCGCTCATTCGTAGCGACACCCCCGGGCGCAGATTCCATTCGCAATCGAAAAGGAAATGCTTTACTGGATAAGTCCTGTGGATGCTACGCCGAACTGCGGATCTTTCGGCAGGGGTTCCGAAGGAAAACGATCAAGGAGCACGGATGTTTCATTTGAGGACCAGAACTCAAATTAAGATCTAAATATTACATCTTGTAACACAGAGACTAATGCATGGACTCAATTGGGCCAAATCCCGAGTATTCATGAAATCGGGTGGAGTGGCATCCCGTTGGGATGCTCGTTCGTGTAGGGTTCTAAACACCCGGGGGTGCCCCCCGGGCTGACGAGTGGCATCCCGTTGGGATGCAATTTACGCAGCGAATTAA
>JAFIGC010000138.1 GCA_020831635.1 Verrucomicrobiota bacterium
GGGGGGGGGGGGGAGGGCCTTTTTTACGCCGTCCCCCCCCCCCCCCCCCGCAATGGGTGGTATTGGCGCTCCCGTCCTCCCGGGCCAGACCCTCCGGGCCATTGAACGTCCAACTTTCAACCAGCAACCAGCAACCAGCAACCCAACCACCCAACAACCCAACCACTCAACCAAGAATACTTTCCGGCTCCAGAAAAACATACCCCTTGGCGAATTTGCGGTAGCTTTGCACTTGTTCTTGGATCCAGTCTTCGCTTTTGTTGAGGACTTCGGCCATCAATTTCGCGGTGGTTTCGGCGGCTTCGGCGCTGGCGACGGCATCGAGCAGCAGGGCCCGGGTGCGGCGGGAGAGCACGTCTTCGACGGTGCGGGCCATTTCTTCCTTGGCGTGCCAGACCACTTCGCTTTTCCAGTAGGGCAGGCGGGGGTGCAGGGGAGTGTTCAGTCCATCTTGCTCCTGACCCAATTGTCGGATGGCGGCGGCTTCGCTGCCGTAGAGGCTCAGGTTTTTTTCGGGGATGTCCGTTTGGGTCCATCCGTGGATTTGCAGGTGTTTGCTGACGCAGTCGCGGTTTTCAACCCCGGCCACCATTTCCGCCTGATCGACCACGTCCTCGGCCATTTTGCGGTAGGTGGTCCATTTGCCGCCGGTGACAGTGATGAGTCCGGCGTGGGAGACGAGAATGGTGTGGTCACGGGACAGGGCGGCGGTGTTGGAGGCGTCACCGGATTTTACCAGGGGACGCAATCCGGCGAAGATGCTGAGCACATCTTCCGGGGCCGGGTCTTTGCTCAGGTATTTGGCCGCGTGTTCCATGATAAAGTCGCGCTCCTCTTTTAGAGCCCGGGGTTCGAGGCTGTGGTGTTTCAGCGGGGTGTCGGTGGTGCCGACCACGACGCGGTCGTGCCAAGGCACGCAGAACAGCACCCGGCCATCCTCGGTCTTGGGGATCATGATGGCGGCATTTCCGGGCAGGAAACTTTTGGGCAGGACCACGTGAATACCCTGACTCACGGCAATGATGCCCGTCGCGTCCGGATCGTCTTGTTGTCGCAATTCATCCACGAACACCCCGGTGGCGTTGACCACGGCCTTGGCGCGGATTTCGTATTCCGCCCCGGTTTCCTGGTCGCGGGCCCGAACCCCTACCACGGCGTCGTTTTCTTTGATCAGGCCCACGCATTTCATATAGTTGACCACACAGGCACCGCAGCCCACGGCGGTTTGGGCGAGATTGAGGGCCAGACGGGCATCGTCAAATTGCCCGTCGTGATACACGACTCCACCGGTGAGGTGTTCGGTTTCCACGGTCGGGATCGCCTCCACCACTTCCTTTTTGGAGAGTACCTTGGAGGGGCTGAGGCCGAGTTTGCCCGCGAGGCTGTCGTACACTTTCATGCCCACGCCGTAGAACGGACCTTCCCACCACTTGTAATTGGGAATCACGAAGGCCATGTTGTGTACCAGATGGGGAGCATTGCGGTACAGGAGTCCACGCTCGCGCAAGGCCTCCAGCACCAGGGAGATGTTGCCTTGTTTCAGATACCGCACCCCGCCATGCACCAGTTTGGTGCTGCGGCTGGAGGTGCCCATGGCGAAGTCGCCCTGTTCCATGAGCAGCACCCGGTGACCGCGGGACGCGGCGTCCACCGCCGTCCCCAGCCCCGTGGCCCCGCCTCCCACCACGAGGATGTCGTAGGGGTCGGTTTGATTTTCAATTTGATCGATGGCGGTTTCGCGTTTCATGGAGTCGTCCTTGTGTTGAGCGTGTCAGCTTTCGTCCTCATCCAGCCAGTCCTTCGAACGCTTCACGGCCCGCTGCCATTTGGCGAGGCCGGCCCGCATATCGTCCCCTTCCTGACCGGGCTTATAGCGTTTGCCTTCTTCCCAGTTCTCCAGGATCTCTTCGCGGCTTTTCCAGAAGCCCACCGCCAGTCCGGCCAGATAAGCGGCCCCGAGGGCGGTGGTTTCGATGCATTGGGGCTGGACCACGTCCCGTTGCAAAAGGTCGCTCTGGAACTGCATCAAGGGACGGCTTTTCGAGGCGCCCCCGTCCACCCGCAATTCCTTGAGGGTGATGCCGCTGTCCTTTTCCATGCATTTCATGAGGTCATAAGATTGAAAGGCGATGGACTCCAGCGCGGCCCGGCAGAAATGGGCCCGATTCGTCCCCCGGGTGATCCCGAAACAGGCGCCCCGCGCCAGCGGATCCCAGTGCGGGGCGCCCAGACCCGCGAAGGCGGGCACGAGGTAGAGTCCGCCCGAATCCGAAACCGTTTCCGCGAGGTGATCGCATTCCGAGGCCGTTTGAATAATCCGCAGTTCATCGCGGAGCCATTGGATCACCGCGCCGCCGATAAAGACCGAGCCTTCCAAGGCATATTCGGTGGTGTCGCCGATTTTCCAGGCGATGGTGCTGAGCAGGTTGTTTTCGGAGCGGATCGACTCCGTGCCCGTTTGCATGAGCAGAAAACAACCGGTGCCGTAGGTGTTTTTGGCCATACCTGGTTCGAAGCAGGCCTGCCCGAAAAGAGCCGCGTGCTGGTCGCCGGCGATGCCGGCGATGGGGACGCCGCCCGGATAGAGATTGGCGGAGATGTGACCGTACACCTCGCTGCAGCTTTTCACCTCCGGCAGCATCTGATGCGGCACATCGAAGAGCGATAGCAGTTCGTCATCCCAGCACTCATCCTTCAGGTTGAAGAGCAGGGTGCGGCAGGCGTTGGTCACGTCGGTGACATGCACCTTGCCGCCGGTGAATTTCCAGATTAGCCAGGTGTCCACGGTGCCGCAAAGCAGTTCGCCCGCCTCGGCCCGTTGACGCGCCCCGTCCACGTTGTCCAGAATCCAGGCGATCTTGGTGGCGCTGAAATAAGGATCGAGGGTGAGGCCGGTTTTTTGGCGGATCAGATCCGATTTCCCCGCCTCATCAAGTTGTTTTTGCAGTCGTTTACAGGTTCGGGCGGTGCGGCGGTCCTGCCAAACGATGGCATTGTAGATCGGTTTCCCGCTTTTTTTGTCCCAGACGATGACGGTTTCGCGTTGGTTGGTAATGCCCACGGCGGCAATCCGGTCCGAATCCAAATTCGCTTTGGACACCGCTTCGGCGGTCACGGTGCTTTGACTGGACCAGATGTCCATGGGATCGTGCTCCACCCAGCCCGGTTTCGGGTAGTGTTGGGGGAATTCCTTTTGGGCGGAGGCGACCGTCCGTCCCCGATGATCGAAGACAATGGCGCGGGAACTGGTGGTTCCCTGATCAATGGCAAGCATGTAGGTTTCGGGCATGGGAGTTCTCCGGTTTCGGGTGGAAGATTGATAAAGGAACTATAGAGGCAAGCCTGGTAAAATCCAAGCGTTCAGTTTGTGAGGGTCGAACATCGAACTCCTAATCCTAATCCCAATCCTCTGTGTTTTTGAACAAAAGGTCGCGAAGGAAGCGAAGAATTTCAGGGTTTTGCGCTGTTCGGTCCTTGTGAAGATGTAAATTGAAAGGGCTCCGGTGTGAATCACCCTTTCAGGGTGAACGAATGATGAATGGGGTATCCGTGGGCGGCAGGGCTTGATCGCCCCTTGCCCACGGCTACGATGAATATCCCCTTCGGGGAAGAAGATGTGATGTGTATAAAAGACAGGCCAAGCGGAGGGGCGGCGTTTGGTAACAGGCAACCATTAACCGGCAACAAGCAACCTTCAACAGGCAACCCAACCACTCAACTACCCAACGACTTCCGGCGCCAACCGTCAATTTTCAACTACTTTCATTTTTGCCCTTGCAATCGATCACAGGGAATATATGGTAACAATGTTGTCATTATTTCCGCCATGAAAATTCTCCTCATTTCTCCAAAAGGGCCCTTGTACCGTCACCGGGGCGGCGCGTTTCGAAAGAATTTGCGCTATAAGCCGCTGACCTTTCCGACCCTGGCGAGTTTGGTTCCCCCGGAACTGAACGCGGAGATCGTGTGTGTGGACGAGGGGATTCAAGAAGTGGACCCGGGGCTGGAGGCGGATCTGGTGGGCATGACGGTAATCACGGGGACCGCGTCCCGCGCCTACGAGTTGTCGGCCTCCTTTCGGGCCCGGGGGATTCCGGTGGTGTTGGGCGGTCCGCACGTGACCCTGGTGCCGGACGACGCGCAGCCCCACGCGGATTCGATCGTGGTGGGCTACGCGGAGGATGAATGGCCGCGTCTGCTCCGGGATTTCGCGGCGGGAAAAATGAAACCCCGCTACACCCAAGATCGCAATCTCTCCCTGGCCAACCGTCCCTTGCCAGACCGATCCGTCCTTCCCAAATCGCGCTATCTGACCGACGATGTGTTCGAAGCCACCCGCAGTTGCGTGCACGGTTGCGAGTTTTGTGTCGCCCCCAGCGCCTGGGGTCGCGTCCCCCTCCAAAAACCCGTGGAAGACGTGGTGGCGGACATCCGGGCCAAGGGCGCGAAGCGCGCGATTTTCGTGGATCTCAACCTGATTTCCAACCGCGCCTACGCCTGGGATTTGTTCACCGCGCTCAAGCCTCTGGGCATCCAGTGGTTCGGATTGGCCACCACCTTGCTTTGCGACGACATCCCCTTGCTGGATCTTTGTGCGGAGAGCGGTTGCCGCGGTTTGCTCATGGGCCTCGAATCCTTGTCACGCGAGTCACTCCGCTCCACTCACAAGGCCTTCAACAATCCCGATGACTACGGGGTGGTGGTGCAGCGTCTCCACGAACGCCGCATTTCCCTGCAAGGCTGTTTCGTGTTCGGCCTCGATGAGGATGAGTCCGACGTGTTCATGAAAACCGCGGAATTCGCGGTGGACATTGGGATCGACCTCCCCCGCTTCGCGATCGTGACCCCGTTTCCCGGCACCCCGCTCTACCGACGCTTTGAACAGGAGGGACGGATTCTCACCCGCAACTGGGAACTGTACGATGGCCAGCACGTGGTCTTTCAGCCCGCGAAACTTGAAGTGGATGAACTGCAGCAAGGACTCGAAACCGCCTGGAAACACGCCTACAGTTGGAAAAACATGATGAAACGTTTCCGAAAAACCGCCGCTCCGCCGCACATCGCCCTGGTCACCAACCTTGGCTACCGTCATTATGCGCATCATCTGGATCGGTTTTATACATGCACGTAACTTTAATCCATCCCCGAGTCGGTCGTCGCGCCGGACAGAAGGGATATGTCCGCACCTGGAAAATGGAACCCATGCCGCCCGCGACCTTGGCGGCGCTGATTCCGTCTGAGGTGGAGCGCTGTTTTTTCGACGACCGCATGGAAGCAATCCCCTTCGACGCGCCCACGGATTTGGTCGCAATCAGCGTGGAGACCTACACCGCCAAGCGCGCGTACCAAATCGCGAGCGAATATCGTCGGCGCGGGGTGCCGGTGGTGATGGGCGGCTTTCACGCCACCCTTTGTCCCGACGAGGTGGAACGTTACGCCGACAGCGTGGTGGTGGGCGAGGCGGAACTCCTGTTTCCGGAGTTGATTGACGACTACCGCGCCGGCACCCCCAAACGGCGGTACACTTCCGCCTCCCGTCCCACCCACAAAGTGCGTCCCGACCGAAGCATTTACGCCCACAACCGCTATTTGCCGGTCCGGCTGGTCGAATTTGCCCGCGGCTGCCGCTTCTCCTGCGATTTCTGCGCGATCCAGTCCTTTTACAAGTCCACCCACACCCACCGGGACATCGACCAAGTGCTGGAGGAAATCGCGGCGGTGCGGCGGATGGGTCAAATGATCTTTTTCGTGGACGACAACATCAACTCCAGTCCCGGCAAGGCCAAGGAACTGATGCGGACGCTGATCCCGCTCAAGATCCGCTGGGTCAGCCAGTCCTCCATCAACGTGGCCTGGGACA
Organism: Verrucomicrobiota bacterium; assembly: GCA_020831635.1. Classification (GTDB taxonomy): domain Bacteria; phylum Verrucomicrobiota; class Kiritimatiellia; order SS1-B-03-39; family UBA6053; genus PXAS01. The sequence continues at coordinate 5,861 of JAFIGC010000138.1, forward strand.
AGGAGAGCCTGGACCTGATGCGCCGCAGCGGATGTCAAGGGGTGCTCGTGGGACTCGAATCGCTCAATCCCGATAACCTCGACGCCATGGACAAGGGGTTCAACCTCATGAAGGGCGGACCCTCCGCCGCCATGGCCGCCTTTCGCGAACACGGGCTCCGCGTCTACGGCACCTTTGTTTTCGGATACGATCACGACAGCCCCGAAGGCATGCGTTCGACCCTGGACTGGGCCCGGGACGAGGCGCTCTTCATCGGCGCCTTCAACCACATCACCCCGTTTCCCGGCACCCCGCTTTTCGCGCGCCTCCAAGAAGAGGGACGTCTGCTTTACGACGCCTGGTGGCTGGACGAGGGGTATCGCTACGGGGAAATTCCCTTCCGCCCCGCCGGCATGTCCCCCGAGGATTTGGCCGACATCTGTGCCGAGGCCCGGCGGGTCTTTTACTCCTGGCCGCACATTTTCCGCCGCGCCGCCCATCGCGTTCACCTGCGCGATCCTTGGATGCTGCTGAATTTCCTCGTCATCAACGCCATGCATCATTTCGACATCGACACCCGCATGGGCATGCCCATGGGCGACGAAGATTGGAAGGGCGAACTGCTGGAGGTCACGTGAGCCCCGATCCCATCCGCTTCCGTCCGGCCACGGCGTCCGATCTCCCCGGCATCCACGATCTCCTCCGCGCCACCCCCCTCCCGGGACGCGTCCGACTTTGCTTCGAACCCCAACGCGTTTCCGAAAAAGAACACCTGACCCTCGTCGCCGCCCGCGCCTCGGACCCCGGGCGTTTCGCGGGACTGGCCGAGCGCGCCGTCCACCGCGTGTGGTTGGACGGTCAACCCGTTTCCATCGGCTATCTCGGCCAACTGCGCAAACGACCCGGCGAAACGCTTTCCGTCAGAAGGCTCGCCGAAGGCTTCCGCCTGATCGACGCGTCCCGCGCCCCGGATCAGCTTCCGTTCGACTACACCGCGATTCTGGAGGAAAACGTCGCCAGTCTGCGCTTGTTGACCCGCAAACTTCCCGGACTCCCCGTGTACACGCCTTGCGGAGAAATGGTGACGCTCACCTTTTCCACCCGCCGGCCCGCCCCACGTCGGGAGATTCGGCAAATGGCGCCCACACCGGAACTCAGCGCGTGGATTCAAGACAAATTGAAATCCCGTCCCCTCGGCACCCGAATTCCGTCCGACGCGTCCCTTCCATTCTGGAGCGCTTGGGACGGCGGAGAACCCGCGGGCGCGGTGGCATTATGGGACCGCCGCGCGTCGCGTCCCCTGCGGGTTCACGGATACGCACCCGGTCTCGCGAGGACGCGACGACTGCTCAACCCGGTCCGGGCGCTGCTGCGGATTCCCCGCTTGCCCCCGCCCGGTCGCCCCCTCCCACTGGCCTTCCATTCCTTTTTGGTCGCGAAAGACGACGACCCCGCGGTGATGACAGACCTGATCCGCGCGGCCTGTCGCGGGGCCCGGGCGCGTGGTATCGAATTGCTCAGCCTCGGCTTGCCCGCCACCCATCCCGCGCTCCCCGCACTCCGCCGGAACCTCAAACCGGAAATCCTGCGCAGTCGACTGTTTTGGGTTCATCCCCCGGACGCCCCGCCGCCTGCGCCAGCATCCGCCCCCCATCCGGAGGTCGCGATTCTATGAAAGCGATTCTGAAACATGTGGACGAACTCCATCTCTCCGAACGCGCGGCGATGCTCGCGCTCTTGGACCGGCATTTCCATGGGGTTTGCGAAGAGGTCTTTCGGGCGGATCTCGGCGAGAAGACTCACGCGTTGTTATTGTGGAACGACGACGGCGAACTCTGCGGCTTCTCCACCCTCCGCTTCTGTGTGGAGTTTTTTGAAGGCAGGCGGGACAGTCTCCTCGTCTCCGGCGACACCATCGTGGATCCCGGCTCGTGGGGAGCCAATATCCTTTCGAGGGCCTGGATCGAGGCGGTTCTGCGCCTGCACCGCGAGATGGGGGAGGGCGACCTATGGTGGCTATTGCTCACCTCCGGTTTCCGCACCTACCGTTTGTTGACCGGATACTGGCTGGATTTCCTGCCCCGATTCGACCGGGCTTCCGACCCCGAACGCCTGCGACGCCGCGATCATTTTGCCCGGGCGTTGTATGGCGACCGTTTCGATCCAGTCCGCGGGGTGGTGGTGTTCCCCCGTCCACAGATGCTGCGGGGGACGCTCGCGGGCATTCCCCCCGGACGCCTCCGCGATCCGCACGTGGCCTTTTTCCAGACGCAAAACCCCGGACACCCCCGGGGAGACGAACTGGTCTGCCTCGCCCGGTTGGGGGAGGACAACCTCACCCCCGCCGGACGCCGGGTGGTCGATCACATTCGCCGAGAACCCGTTTTGAGCCGAGATGAATAAAGTCGGAATCATCCATGAACTGTGGCACGCGCGCTGTCAGACCGCGGCCCGTCGGTTTCGCGGGGCGTTGGACGATCCCGAGACGGCGCAACGCCGCCGCCTCGCCGACATTCTGCGGACTCAGGCGCACACCGCCTTTGGACGGGCGCACGGATTCGCGTCCATCCGCACTTACGAGGAATACGCGCGGCGGGTACCGCTCTCGGATGCGGATGACCTCGCCCGCGCCGTGGAACGGATGGGTTCGGGCGAAGCGCATGTGCTGACCCGCGATCCGGTGCGTCGTTGGGTGCCCACCAGCGGAAGCACCTCCGCGCGCAAACTCATCCCCTGGACCCGCGGGTTGCACCGTGATTTTTCCATGGCGCTGGACCCTTGGATTGACGATCTGTTCCGGCGGTGGCCCGAACTGAAAGCGGGACCCGCCTACTGGTCCGTTTCCCCCGCCTTGCCCGAAGAGGCGTACGGCGGGATTCCGGTGGGGTTTGAAGATGATACCGCGTATTTGGGCGGAGCCCTGGGACGGTGGCTGTCCGCCGCCCTCGCGGTGCCGAGCGAGGTGCGCCACGAAACCGACATCGAAGCTTTCCGCTTCCGCACCCTGCTGCATCTGGTGAAGGCCGAAGAGCTGCGCTTGGTTTCGATTTGGCACCCCACCTTTTTCAGGATTTTGATGGAAAGCCTCCCGCGTCACGCCGAATCCATCGCCCAGGAACTGCACGACACCTGGCGTCGGACCGCGCGCGCGAAAGCGCTGGAGAAGTACAACCCGTCCCATCCCGGCAAACTTTGGCCGCATCTCGGCCTGATCAGTGCCTGGGGCAAACCGGATTCGCCGGAAGTGCGCGATCTCACCCGCTTGTTTCCGGACGTGGCCTTTCAAGAAAAGGGCCTGTTGGCCACCGAAGGCGTGGTGAGCCTTCCGTATGCGCACACGCATCCGCTTGCGGTCACCAGCCATCTGGTGGAGTTCATCGACGAGGCGGACGGGGTGCGTCCCGCCTGGGCCGTGGAAGCGGGGAAACACTACGAGGTGGTGCTAACCACCGGGGGCGGACTTTACCGCTATCGCCTCCGCGACAGGGTGGAAATCACCGGATTTCTGCGGTCAACTCCCTGTCTGCGCTTTCTCGGACGCGCCGGAGGCGGCAGCGACATGCGCGGCGAAAAGCTGGAAGAAAATTTCGTGGCCGGGGTCTTGGACCGCCTTCTGCCGGCGGATGCCCGCTTCCGGATCCTCGAGGCGGACGACGCGGACGATCCTCCCGGCTACACCTTGCACTGGGTTGCGGGGGACGAGGCGGCGGACACCCGGGACCTCGCGGAATTGCTCGACACCGCCCTCCGGGAAAATCCCCATTACCGGCTGTGCCGCTTTTTGGGGCAACTTCGCCCCGCCAGCGTCCTCCGCTTGCGTCCGGGCGAAGAGGCGCAATGGATTTCCCACGGCGGGGTCAAGCCGGGAGCCTTGGGGAAACGAGCGGTGCGAAGTGACGAGAACAAAGGACAACCCATGCACTTGAACCATGTCAACGAATTGTATGAAAGGAGGGATTTCACATGCACGCAATGACCCTTGAGGCTCAGCCCTACACCCTCATGCCGGGGGAGATCGATCACGGCAAACCGTTCCTCCCGGAGCGGTTCACCCCGCTCGCGCACACCTCGCTTTACGAAAAGCTGAGCCCGGAACAACGCTTGCGCTACAACCAACTCACCGGAATGCTGTTCAACGAACAGTTCATGTTCTTTGAATCCTTGCTGGGGGAATGCCTGTTGCTGCCCGTGATCGCCCGGGCCGATGACCCCGAGTTGCGCGAGGGCCTCCGGCATTTCATGGAAGAGGAAAAACGACACAGCGAGGTGTTCGCGGAACTCAACCGCCGCTGTGCGCCCGACCTCTACCGCGACTCCCGTTTCCATTTTCTCCACATGCCCCCCGCGTGGATGCGGGCGATGCGCTGGACCGCTTCCCGCGCGAACCGGTTCCCGTTTCTGCTCTGGTTAATCACCATCCAAGAAGAACGCGCCGTCGCCTACGCCCGGGGCTTCGAGGCCGAGGAAGGGGGACTCGAACCCCACTTTGCCGACATCCAACGCAAGCACTTGGCCGATGAAATGTCACACGTCGAATATGACGATTTGCTGGTGGAACGCTATTGGGATTCGGCCCGCCCCGCCGTGCGGCGTGTGAACGCGCGTCTATTGTCATGGACCCTCTTCGAGTTTTTCTGCGCCCCGAGGCGCTCCGGGGTGAAGGTGGTGGACCATCTCATCCGGGCGCACGGCGATCTGCTTCCCCTCCGTCCTGAAATCCTGGCCAGTTTCCGGTCCCTGGACCGCAGTCCCGAATACGTTCGCTCCATGTATGGCCCCGACGTGATTCCCGAAACCCTGGAAAAAATGCGCGCGTACCCCGAGTTCGCCTCGTTTTTGTCCCGTCTGGAAACCGCCTGCGCACCCCGGGAAGGCCAAACGCCATGAACACCCTGGATCCCGACGAAATTCGGCCCGAACATCTGGCCGTGCCCGGAACCCTGAACCTCTGCATCGCCTCCCTGCAAGTGCTCCTCTTGTGCGGCATCCTGGTGGCCACCTCCGCGGTTGCCGCTTGGTGGGGCGTGTTGGGTCTGGCCCTGCTGTACGGATTGGTGATGAACTCGGCCTACGCCATGATGCACGAAGCGGAACACAATCTGTTCCATCCCAACCCGCGCATCAACGCCGCCGGAGGCGTGGTGTTGGCCCTGTTTTTTCCCGCCCCCTATCATTTGATGCGCCAGGGACACATCGGCCACCATCAGCGGAACCGCTCCGACGACGAGGCGTTCGACCTCTATTTCGAAGGCGAAAACCCGCTGTGGAAACACATCCAGTATTACGGAATCCTCACCGGCGTTTTCTGGATGGTGATTGTCGCCAGCACCGTGCTTGCGGCCGTGATTCCCCGCTTCTTTTCCATTTCCATGTCCAAGCTGCACCCCCGTTTCGACCGTCCGACCGAGGCTCTGCTGGAGACCCTGAACCCGAAATACACCCGCAGCATCCAGGCCGAGGCGATCGCGGCGGTGGCCTTGCACGTCACCCTGATCCTGACGCTGGACATTCCGCCGCTCCGATACGGGCTCGTGCTGTTTGGCTTCGGCTACACCTGGTCCGCCCTGCAATATCTGCACCATTTCGACACCCCCCGCGATGTGCTCAACGGCGCCCGCAACGTGCGGTCCTTTCGCTGGATGGACAAAGTGCTTTTGAACCACAACCGACACCTCATACACCACCAACACCCCACCGTTTCCTGGCGGTATTTGCCCGCCATCGACCCCAACCCAAACGAAAAGCGGCCCGGATTGCTGCGGACCTATCTGCGCATGTGGAAAGGCCCCCGTTTCACCCGCGAACGCGTAAAAAACCATTATGCAGGAAAAGTCATCCGCTGAACCTCCCCCGACGCGCGGCCTGGCCAGTGCCGACCTCTCCGTCCCCGCGCGACTCGGCATGCTCGCCGGCAATTTTGTCCCCTGTGTGCACCTGTTGCTCACCGGGGCCGCGCTCCTTTGCACGCCGGCGGGACCCCTCGTCCGCGCGGTCATTGCCCTCGCCGTGCTTTACCTGGTGCCCGCGCTCACCTGCCGCGTGATCCTGCACTTCCGTCCATTGCCGGACGGAAAGTTGGCCATGGGATCCGGTCCCTTTTTCACATGGTGGGTTGTCGCGAACCTCCAGGCGCTTTTTTGTCGGTTCCCATTTTTGGATGAGCTATTGCGCGTCTTTCCGGGACTGTATTCGGCCTGGCTTCGACTCTGGGGCTCCAAAATCGGACGCCTCACCTACTGGGCGCCCGGCACCCGTTTGTACGACCGCTCCATGCTGGTAATTGGTGACGACGTGGTCTTCGGCGCCGGAGTGCGAATGAGTGGTCACCTCATCGCCCGAGATCCCGACGCCGTGTTGCGCCTGACCCTCGGAAAGGTAACCGTGGGCGACAACGCCATTGTGGGCGGGGGGGGCCGCCCTGGCGCCGGGAACCGAAATCGCCGAAGGCGAAAGCACAAAAGCCTTCCTGGTCTCCCCGCCCTTCAGCCGCTGGAAAAACGGCAAACGGGACAGGGAGTAACGCGGGGGGCTCGGGGTCGCCATCGGGCTCAAAGTCGTCGCTCTTTTTCCGGCAAGCACTGTCTTTTATACACAATTCTTGTGCATCGTGACTTACGGCCCTGACAGGAATCCTAATCCTAATCCTAATCGTAATCCTAATCGGAACCTCCGATCCAATCCACCGAAATTTTTTGAACAGGAGGACGCAGAGGCAGCAGAGGGGAATGGCGGTGGAATTGCCTTTGCTTCCTTTGCTTGCTTCTGTTCCAATCCCAATCTCCAATCCGCCCCCGCGGCAAGCGGCGTCCAATTGTCAAGTGGGAGGACTCCGGTGTGAATCACCCTTTCTGGGTGAACGAATGATGAATGGGGTTATATTACGCCCGCACCCAAGCCATCCTCTACTCCTTTTCCTTCAGCGCCGCCGTGGGCATCTTTTTCGGATACTATCCCGCCCGAAAATCCGCCCGCCTCAATCCCATTGAAGCGTTGTGGTATGAATAAGCCCTCTTCCTGATCCGCTCCAAACCAAAGATGCCTCAACAACTCATCACGACCCGACGCGAAGCGTCTTTGGAGTGCGGTAGCGTCGGGAGGAACGACCAGAGCTGCCGCTTTGGGCAATGGGGGAGGGCTGTCGCATTGGCTTATGGGGGCGGCGCATCTTGCGCCGGGTTCTCTTCAAAATATGTTTTCTCCCAATTTTTCCAGGGGTATATGCTATGCAGGAGGGCCCGTCTTCCGTGTTGGCGTCTGATTGGATGGAGGAGCTTCCTTTGTGCTGAAGATCCCGGCGCAAGATGCGCCGCCCCCATGGTTTTTACTCGAAAGCCTTGACCAAGGCGGCGTGCAGGGTGTATCTTGGAATCATGACGAGCTTAACCGTCTGACCCAAATCGCATCCACCGTCGACAGCACCGTGATCTCTTCCCACCAATACGAATACAATGACGCCAACCAGCGCACCCGCGCCGATTTGGCCGATGGCACTTACTGGGAATACAGTTACGATACTCTGGGCCAGGTCACCGGCGGAGTGAAAAAAGACACTTCCGACAATCCCATCCCCGGCTACGGCTTCGGCTACACCTACGATGATATAGGCAATCGCAAGACCTCGGTCGAAAACGGGCGCACCACGGACTACACCAGAAACCTGCTCAACCAATACGAGGGAATTACCCGCCCCGCCTTCGCCCACCTGCGCGGTGAACGCGGCAACACCAGTACCACCATCGACGTGGAACTGTTGGGAGGCGGACTCGGCCCGCAGGAAGCCACCTACAGCAACCTGTTGTGGTACAAGGAAAAAGCGATCACCGATCCCGTCAGCACCTTCGAAATCACCGCCACCGAAGGCGGCAACAGCAACAGCGAAACCGGTTCGGTGTACACCCCCAATGGAGGTATTCCTCCGATGGGTTCCGATCCGCAAGACCCGCTTCCCATGCATGACGAAGACGGAAACCTCCTCTACGACCACCTTTGGAAATACACTTGGAACGCCGAAAACCGCCTCGTGGTCCAAGAGCACCGCGACGACGTGGACATCAGCCCCCTCGTGCGTACCAAAATGGAATTTACTTACGACAGCCAAGGTCGCCGCGTACGCAAGATCGTTTCCCGCTGGGACGCGCAGGCAGAAGCCTATGTTGTCGAGCAAGAACTGCGCTTCATCTACGACGGATGGAACCTGCTCGCCGAAATCAAAACCGACGACTCCCTGCTACGCAGCCACGTCTGGGGCCTGGATCTGTCTGGCTCCCTGCAAGGCGCGGGCGGGGTGGGGGGGCTCCTCGCTAGCCGATATCACGGAACCACCCCCATCCACGCCCTGCCTTTTTATGTCGGAAACG
>JAFIGC010000011.1 GCA_020831635.1 Verrucomicrobiota bacterium
CCATTTCTCCACCTTTTCTTTCGCCCAAACCTCCCCCAGCCGCCGGACGATCTCCCCGTGAGTCACCCCTTCCCGACCAGCCTCCCGATCCGGCACCCAAAGCATCAGATGAAAATGATTGTCCATCATGCAATGCGTAATCACCGGAAGCCCCGAAAACGCCGCCCACCGCCGCATCAACTCCACCAGTGCCGACTTCTCCTCCGCCCCAAACAAAAACTCCCGATTCACCGTCCGGCTCGTCACATGCACGAAATACCCGCCCTTTTCCGGCAGAATCCGCAACCCACGCTTCCGCCCGCCCCCCGACCAAACCGTGGGCGGCAGATTGCTGAAATAAGATGACTTCGGCACCAACATGCCCATTCCCTACCCCGCCGCACCCCAAACCGTCAAGCCAAAAGATCTATAAAATACCTGTTGCTATGTTTCTCGAGGAGGCCGGAGGGGTCGTCGTAGACCCAAGTGGTCACATCCGTGTCAGAAGTTAGGAGTTGGGAGATGGAAGTTGGGGTGGGACGTTGGGGTCGCGGAGGGTGTGGAGTTTGACCATGCGGTTGAAGTCGTCGTATTCGTAGACGATGGGATAAGTGGCGCCCCATTGGGCGGCGACCTGGCCGCGTGGGGAAATATTACAACAGGCATTATGATTCCAACAGGCATTATGATTCTTTTTTGCTAACAAACACATGCCGCGCCCCTACCCTCACGAAAGATCCGCAGGTCGTCCCGCCTTGCGAGGAATCCGTAGGCCTTTTTTCACATATTTTCCTAAAGCCAACGGATTCGACAAAGTTCAAGACAAAGCTTGAGACAAAGCTTAAGACAAAGCTTGAGACAAAGCTTGAGACAAAGCTTGAGACAAAGCCCCCCCCTTCGCCCCGCCAATACGGCGATTGGCGCTCCTGTCACCCTTCGTTCAACGTTCAATGCTCGGTCCTCTCCAAAACCCTCATCCCCATCCGTTGGACGGCAAAGCCATCCGTTGGTTCCCCCTCCAAAACCCAGCATCCCCATCCGTTGGACGGCAAAGCCATCCGTTGGCTCCCCCTCCAAAACCCCCATCCCCATCCGTTGTCCGGCGGAGCCATCCCGTTGGTTACTCCTCCCCCCGAACCGCTTCATCAAGGCCAAATCCTCCGGGCAAAATCCGTGGTGCTGTCTTGACAGACCCGCCTTCGCCCCGCATGATAGGCCCCCTATGCCCGCAATTGCCAGATGTTCCGACGTTCTCCGCCGCACCGGCCTCTTCAGTGATGAAGAGGTGGTCACTTTGCTCGCCGCCCAAAGGGCCGAAGGCGGCTCCCTGACCCATCGGGTGGTGGAGGCGGGCCACACCGCCGAAGAGGAATACCTCACCAAATTGGCCGCCGCCATGGACGTGCCTTTCCAACGCTTGGTGGATGCCAACCCGCCCCCGGAAGTCCTGGAAACCCTGCCCGCAAAAGCCGTCTACCAATATCAGGTCCTGCCCGTGGAAATTCGGGACACCATTCTCGTGGTGGCCACCCGCGACCCCTTCCGTCCCGGCCTGACCGAAGCGCTCCGCCTCGCCTCCGGCGGCAAACGGGTTCGCTTTCTCCTCGCCCCGCTCGCCGATCTGGAAAAAGCCATCAAACGCCTCTACGGCGTCGGGGGCGAAACCATCGAGCAAATGCTCGACGACGGACGTCTGGAGATGTCCGAGGAAGACGACCTGCTCAACGCCGACCTCGACGATCTCGACGAGGAAGCCTCGGTAGTCAAATTCGTGAACCAAATCATCTGGGAAGCCTTTCAGGACGGGGCCACCGACATTCACATGGAACCCATGGAAAAGGATTTGCGCATCCGCTACCGGATCGACGGACTTCTGGTGCAAACGCCTGTCCCCGCGAGCCTCAAACGCTTTCAGGCCGCCATCATTTCCCGCCTCAAGGTCATGTCCAACATGGATATTGCCGAAAAACGCCTCCCCCAGGACGGGCGCATCGGCCTGCGCATTCGCGGCCAGGAAATTGACATCCGCGTCTCCACCATGCCCACCGTATACGGGGAAAGTGTGAGCCTTCGCCTGCTGCTGCGCCAATCCACCCTCTTCGGCATGGGGAAACTGGGGCTGGGACCCGAGGAAGTGAAAAAACTGGAGAAAATCATCCACCGTCCCCACGGCATCGTCTTGGTCACCGGCCCCACCGGATCGGGCAAATCCACTTCCCTCTACACCTATTTGAACACCATCAATTCGGTCGACAAGCGCATCATCACCTGCGAGGACCCGATCGAATACGAAATGGCGGGCATCAATCAGATCCAGATGAAGCCCGAAATCGGCCTCACCTTCGCCGTGGGCCTGCGCCATATTCTTCGTCAGGACCCCGACGTGATCATGATCGGGGAAATCCGCGACAAAGAAACCTCGGAAATCGCCATTCAGGCCGCCTTGACGGGTCACTTGGTCTTCAGCACCCTGCACACCAACGACGCCGCCAGCGGTTTCACCCGTTTGCTGGACATGGGCGTGGAACCCTTTCTGGTGGCCTCGTCCATTGAAGCCATCGTCGCCCAACGCCTGATCCGTACCCTGTGTCCGGACTGCAAACGGCCCAAGGAAATCGACCCGACCTACCTGAAAGAAGTGCAGTTCCCCGTCCACCGACTCAAGGAAGGCACCATCTACGAGGCGGTCGGATGCGAAGCCTGCCGCAACAGCGGATACAAGGGACGCAGTGGCATCTACGAAATCCTCACCGTCACCGATGCCATCCGCCAATTGGTGGTTACCCGCGAACCCGCCAGCAGCATCCGCAACGAATCCCTCAAAGACGGCATGAGAACCCTGCGCGAAGACGGCTGGCGTAAAGTGCTCAATGGCGTGACCACCATCGAAGAAGTCTTGCGGGTTTCCGAAGACGCGGAAGAAGAATATCTGGAGGAAGCGTAAGCGGTGAGCACCTTCACATACACCGCCCGGGACCGAAAAGGGGACCGCCGCAATGGCGAGATCGAGGAACGCGACCGCCGCGCCGCCGTCACCCGGGTGCGCAGCCTCGGACTGACCCCCATTACGGTGGTGGAACGCGCCGGAAGCGCCGCGCTTTCGGGAAAAACCCCAACCCCCAAAAAAACGACGGGGCCGGCCAAGCCAAAATCCGCCGCCAAACCACCGGCAAAGACCTCCAAGACGGCATCGAAACGCCCCCAAAAGGCCTCAGCGGGCCGGACGCTCCTGCCGATTTCCAAGCGGGGCGTCAAACTCCCCTTGCGGGTGGTCCTCCAATTTTCCGTGGATTTGCGCGATTTGCTTTCCGCAGGCATGACCCTGGGCACCTGCATCCACAAACTCAGCCGACAAAGCGGCAGCCCCCAACGTTCGGCCTTGCTGAAAATGGTGCATGAAGACATCGTCCAGGGCAAAAGCCTTTCCGAGGCCCTCGCCAAACACCCCCGCAGTTTCCCCGAATTTTACACCTCCATCATCCGCGCCGGCGAAGCGGGCGGGCAATTGCAACAGTCCCTGGAAAACGCGGTGCGCCATTACGAACGCGCCGCCGCCGCCCGGGAACAATTGATCGGCGCCTTGGTGTATCCCTGCATCGTGGCCGGCTTCGGATTTCTCACCCTCATCGGCTGTTTTATCTTCGTCATCCCCCAATTCACCGGCATTTTCACCGACATGGGCCAACAATTGCCCGGTCCCACCATGTTTCTCATCCACACCAGCAACTTCCTGCGCAGGTTCGGATGGCTTCTGGTCCTGATGACCGCCCTCATCGTCGCGGGCTTTCAAAATTGGAAGGCCACCGCAAACGGACGCTACGCCTGGCACGCCTTCATGCTGAAAATGCCCTTGTTCAGCCGCGTGATCCGGGCCAACGCCTACGCGAACTTCGCCCGCACCCTCTCCAATCTCCTCACCAACGGCGTGCCCGTCTTGCGGGCCCTGGACATTGTCCGCAACACCCTGGGCAACGCCGTGCTCGAACGGGAAGTCGGCGACCTGAAGAACCGGGTGACCGATGGCTCCTCCCTCTCCCGTCCCCTCGCGGAAAGCGGTATTTTTCCAGACCTGTTCACCGACATGCTCGCCGTGGGCGAAGAATCCGGTGAAGTCCCCCGCGCCCTCGCGCAAATCGCACGCCGATACGACGACGAACTCAACCGCAGCATCAAAATTTTCACCACCGCCATCGAACCCATCCTCATGATTTTCATCGCCGGCGCCGTCGCTTTCGTGGCCATCAGCATGCTCCTGCCCGTCTTCCAACTCAGCCAAGGCATTCGATAGAAGCAATCGACAGTTGCTTTTTCGCACTTTTTGAACAATAATCCCCAACATCCTGTCGTTAATATTGCCAGAACCCCATAGGAGATCCCCCATGAATACGCACCCCACCCAACAGTCTTCCACCGCCCCTGCACGCGACCTCAGCAAAAAATCGGCCTTCACGCTTTTGGAAATTCTTCTGGTGATCGTCATTATCACCGTCGTCGCCGGCGTGGCCATCAGCAATCTCGATATCATTGGCACCTCGGAAGGCGCCCGGCGCGATGCCACCGCCATCGAAATCCAACAACTGAGTTCGGTAGTACAGCGCTATTATCTCGATGTCGGCAGCCTGCCTCCCAATCTGGACGCCTTGGTGACCAACCCGGGCGCGAGCAATTGGCGCGGACCCTATTTGCGCTCCGCACCCACTGACGCCTGGAGAAACCCGTACACCTATACCACCAGCGGACGGGAGTTTGAAATCCGCTCCGACGCCAATGGGTCCGAGGATGGCCCTATCTCCAGCAACGACTTCCGATGACGGGCCACTCCGGCCACGGCCAACCGAACATTGGCCGCCAGGCGTTCACCCTGATCGAGATCCTGCTGGTGATTCTGGTGATTGGGATTGTGGTGGGCGCGATATTGCCCATGGCCATGGATTCCGTGGAAGGCGCCCGCTTGCGTGCCGCCACCCGCGAAGTGGTCGCCCTCAACAAGTATGCCCGCAGCCGGGCCATGCTCGACCGCCGTCCGGTGGCCATTTTGTATGATCGGGATCTGGGGGTCGTCGAACTGATCCAATTGCCCCCACTGGAAATGGAAATGAGCGCCTTTCTCGACACGCCCTCCGGCCGCCTGTTGGACGACCCCGATCCGCACGCGGAAGGCACCACCACCATCCGCCGCCGTGAATTGCCCAATTTCATCACCGTCCACGCCGTGGACGGCCTGGAACGGGTCGACCAAACCTGGTACGCGGTCTATCAATCCAACGGCATGACCGACCCCCACAGCGTCACCTTACGCGACAACCGCGGCGACACCACCCGCCTGAAAATCAACGGCATCACCGGGGACGTGACCTTGGGGACGCGATAAGGCGCGTAAGTCCCAACTTCAGTCGGAAGCCATCGAGTACCGTTTACGATCATCCCCAGCATCCAAAATAGTCCCATCACATACTACGTTTCACGCATGACATGACACTCAACTTGTCTCTCCCGGGAAATTCCGAAAATCATGGGGCGATTCCGTTTTGGAGTTTCATGAATCAAGAGCCCCGCGAGCTTGTCTCGCGAGGCTCTTTGTTTCGTCCCCTTGGATCCAGCCATAGGTCCCGTTCATTCGCCCACAAGGGCGCGGGGCGCTTCAAATCACGCCCAAGCCGGGTTTTACCTTGCCAGCAATTTGATTTGTCTTATCACTGACACATGATGAATAAACTTACCCCTATCATTTCTCTATACATCGCTTTCCTGATTATCCCTTTGGTTCAGGGACAGCCCAATGCTTTCCCCGGCGTTTTTTCCGATCATGTGGCGGGCAGTGCGCTGCAGAACTTGAATCCCTTCACGATTATCTCGGAAATGGTAGAGAATGAAAACGTCATAATTCCCCTAGACAGCCACGTTACCTCGAGGACTCAACTCGACGGCGGGAGTGAACCATTGGGCATCGCGAATGGCCGGTGGTCGATCACGTTACAATTGCCCAAATCGGAGTGGGGTCCGTTCAAAAAACATTTCGAGGCCGGAATACGCCAAGCCCTCAGGGACGCTGGATCCGGCACGGATTTTGGAGAGGAAGACGACATGGAAGACCAAGCCTTCAACGGGTCAAGAAGTTTTAGTTATCGGATCAAAGGAAAGGAGGATGAGATGGATATGGCGGGTTCTCTTATGATTTGGTACCTGAAATCCGGGGAGGAAAAGGTGTCAATTATGGTACATGTTTTCGAAGTCGAAATGGACGTGGAAGCCCGTATCAAACGGGCACCGGCACCCCCGAACGAGCCTGATCTTCATGAAACCTACATGGCAATGTGGGAGGCGCATCCAACGGCCCGGGAAGTGCGTGCCCAACAACAGCGAAAAAAGGAACTAGCACTTGCTTATCAGCAAGAAGAGGCGGCCAACCTGGTGGTCTATTATGATGACCATGAATCGATCTCAATCCTCAGACCGGAACTCGAGGTCCAAATGACAAAACCCGAGCATTTACAAAAACTCGATCAACAGGAGATCGAGAAAGATCTCGTGGTTGTCATTCTCGGGAAGCGCGTTATGCCGGAAGACATTTCCTCGTTTCAGAATGAATTGGCCGACACTTTCCATCAACTCGGTTTTCAGCGCGTCATTCTGCAACAGGCACAAGGCGATATTCATCCCGACGGCCTCCCCATTCTCTTGGATTCCAAAAAACCGTAACCAAACAAGGTGGTGGTGCGGAAACGGCAACCGAGAACCTTATGCGGCTCAGATGCCCGATGTTCTCCCCTCTCTACTTCTTTCCTTCTCTCCTTCCTTATCCCTTATCCCTTATCCCATCACCTGTCCGCCATAGCCTTGGCGACGGCGGATCCGCGGCGAAGCCGCCCACCCAAAAAAAAATCCGTGTCCATCCGTGCCATCCGTGGTTCCCCTCACCAAAACCCAAGCCACAACCCAAGCCACAACCAAAGATCAGTGGAAATCAGTGTGATCAGTGGTTCTTTCAAGAGGTCAGAAGGAGAGAAGTAGAGAGTTTTAGGTCAATAAAGTTATCGACAAGGGACTGTCGATCTACACACCCCAAAAAATCCGTGTCCATCCCTGCCATCCGTGGTTCCCTACCCCAAAGCCCAAGCCACAACCCAAGCCACAACCAAAGATCAGTGGAAATCAGTGTGATCAGTGGTTGAATTTATAAATGGTTTCAAGCCGCCCAAACTACTCTTCCACCACCTGAAGCTCATGGCCCTTGAATTTGATGCCATTGAGCTTTTTCAAGGCTTTGTCGGTATGCGCCGCCGATAAGGTCACCCGACTCTCACGCGGGCCGAGTTCAATGTAGCCCACCGCCTCCTTGGGAATTTTGGAGGCCCCGAGGATCACCCCGAGAATATCGCCGGCCTTGATGCGCTGACTGCGGCCGACGTTCAGAATGATGTTGCGGGTGGGTCCCATGTCCGCATGGGCATCACCGCCGCCTTCCGACGGACCCCGCAGTTTTTTGCCGCCTTTTTTGGGCGGCTTGGGTCCGCCTCGGGCGGACTCTCGGGCGGACTGGGGTTCGGGAATCGCTTCGGGCACGGGTTTGCCGGAGGCCTTGTCGGCCAGATCGATCAACGCGGAAATAATGTCGGTGGGGCTGTGCCCCTGCTCCAACAAACGATCCACGAGCGCGTCATGGCGTTTGAAATCTCCCGCATCCAATACCCCGCGCAGACTTTCGAAAAAGAGATCGGCGCGGCGTTCCTCCAACTGCTCGACGGTGGGCACCCGCCCGCGTTTGATCTTGGCTTTGGTGAAACGCATGATGTTCTGCAGACGGTACAATTCCCGGCCCGCCACCAAGGTAATGGCCTTGCCCTTGCTGCCCGCGCGCCCGGTGCGGCCAATGCGGTGAACATAGTCTTCGCCATCGTTGGGCAGGTCATAGTTGAACACCACTTCGATGTCCTTCACGTCCAAACCGCGGGCGGCGACATCGGTGGCCACCAGAAATTCAAAGCCGCGCTTGCGGAACCGGTTCATGACCCGTTCGCGCATCATCTGGGAAATGTCGCCGTGCAGCTTGTCCGCCAAATATCCGCGTGCGCTCAAATGTTCCACCAGATCGTCCACCATCATTTTGGTGGCGCAGAAAATGATGCCGTAGCGAATGTCTTCCATGTCGATGAGCCGACAGAGCACTTCCAGCTTGCTGCGGCGGTCCACCTCGTACCACACCTGCTCGATTTCCGGGGCGGTGAGTTCTTGGGACTCAATATGCACCCAAACCGGATCGCGGGTAAAGCTTTTGATGAGTTTGGCGATGGGCGGCGGTACCGTGGCCGAAAACAGCACTGTCTGCCGGCTGTCCGGCATGCGGGACAACACCGACTTGATGTCGTCCATGAACCCCATGTCCAACATGCGGTCGGCCTCGTCGAGAATCACGGTGCGGATTTCATCCAGCTTGAGGCTGCCGCGGTCCAAGTGATCCAGCACCCGCCCCGGCGTGCCAATGACAATGTGGGCGCCCTGATGCAGCCCCCGGAATTGGCGCTCATAGGATTGACCGCCATAAATCGGCAATTCGCGCACGCCCTTTTTGCCCTGGGCGAGTTTCGCGGTTTCTTCCGCCACCTGCAAGGCCAACTCGCGGGTCGGACACAGAATCAGCACCTGCGTGGCCTTCGAGGTCACGTCAATTCCCTCAATGGCGGGAATGGCAAAAGCGGCGGTTTTGCCGGAGCCCGTCTGGGATTGCCCCACCATATCCTTGCCCGACATCAGCGCCGGAATGGTTGCGGATTGAATGGGCGTGGCTTCTTCAAAGCCCATGGCCGCCACCGCTTTTAAAATGCCGGGAGAAAGGTTCAGTTCGTCAAATCGTTTTTTTTCCATGCCTCCCCTTACCAAACCTACGGCAAAAAGCCATCATGGAATCATTTCGAACAACCACTTCCTTAATTGTGCGAAAATTTCATATAAGAAAATCTTGATTTATGGTTTTCCCTATTGGTATTATATTTATTAGTAATATTATCAGGAGCTCAATCATGAAAGCATCATCTTGTTCCATTCGTTTTACCTTTACTGGTGTTTTGGTTGGTTTTTTCTTATCCTCCATGAGTTTGTATGGTCAGGAGGCCTCCGACGCGCGAATCATTGACGCGGCCCGAAGGGTTCACGAGGGCACGGCCACCCTGTCCGACAAATCGGTACTCATCAACAACAATGCCCGGCTCAATACACTCGGGAGGTCGGGGGGGCTTGTTCCGGGCAATCCGGGCCTCAACCAGTCCTATTACAACAGTTCACAGGATTATTTCAGCCGGGCCAATCAAATTGCGGCCCGTCGGGCCGCCAAAGAGGTCGGGGTGTCCATCCGGGTCCAACCTCGCAAACCCGGCCAAGTGAGCTACAACCCGGGGACGGACACGGATTTGATCGTGTATCGGGGGGCGGACGGGAAGCTGATCACCAAACAACAACTCGACGCGCTGGACGCGGCTCACCAGAAGCATTTGAAAAAAATCCTGCGCAGCATGGGTCAGACCCCGCCCGCGGGTCGAATTGACGCCAACACGGATTTCATGCCCCACCCGGATCACACCACCCGGCAAACATTTCAGCAACAATCGAATCAGATCAATGCACGGGGGGGAGCCGCTTACACCGATCCCGCCGCGGTACGGGTGGAATACCAAATGCGAAACCCCAACGGACCCGAGCGAATTTCGGTGAGTGATGCGGGGCGTTACGTTTCGCAGCAGCAGTTCCATGCCGACCGTCATTTTCGGGCCGCCAATCAGTTGAACCATCACGCCAGTTCCTTGGAAAAACAGTTCGGGCCGAATGCGACCGCCGCTCAAAAATCGCAAATTGCCCATCTTCGGGACCAGGCGCACATCCTACAGCAAAATGGTGCCAAGTATATCGACCGGATCAACCAAGTTACCGACACCGTGGCCCGACAGAACCACGTGACCGTGTCGCGTGGCCCGGAAACCGACGCGGACCGGGCCGCCCGCCGGGCGGCGGGGCCGCGGAGGACGTTGCCGGACGATCCCCCGCCCATGGGCCCCAAAAAGATCAGTGCCGTGGATATGGCCACCGCCAAAACCGCGGGTCTGAGCGAACAGCTTACGCGCAAGGCGGTGATGGCCCACGCGGACACCATGGCGAGGATTGCCGCCGCCAACCCCGGCCAAGCGGCGGCGGCGCGTGACAGTATCGCGCGGGCCATGGCCCGTCTGCCACCGTCGCAACAGGGGGAAATTCTCCAAAACCTGGAGCGGACGGCGGGGAAAACCTTTACCAGCAATGTGGCCAAGCAGGCCCGCCAATACCAACGCCCCATTCCTCCCGCAGCCACCCAAACCCTTACCCAAAGAGCTTTGGAGGCGGTGGGCGCCACCCTCAAGGCCACGGCCATTCTGAATGTGGCCGCAGACATCAAAGAGATTCTCACCGCAGACGACCCGGCGGCCGTGTTGGCCCAAAAAGCGACGGGGTATGCGGACGGCTTGTCGGGCGGCTCCATCACCACGGCAGAAAAACTCGGTGATTTTGAGCACTTGCAGGTGGAGCACGACGCCTATCTTCAAGGCGTGGAGCGGGTGCTCCATCAGGCGATTGAGGTCAAACTCCGCCGCATGGGGGTGGACCGCGAGGAAGCGCGGCGCATTTCCAACGCCTTCTATCGCGGGGATTTGGAAGCTTTTCGATCCAAAGCCCGGGAACTGAAGGCCGCCGGCATCGTGGACCCTCATCCAGAGCGAGGCGGATTGGAGGGTGTGAGCGCCTGGGACCAGGATGACACCGCACTGGAGCGTCTGCTGGGTATCGGCGAGGGCATTTTGCAGGCCGGACAGCGCGCCGGGGAGTTTGCCAAGGACGCGGTCATGGAAACCGGGGAAATTTTGGTGGGGCTCACCGAATCCGGCGTGCTGAAGGAATTGGTTTGGGAGCGTGATCCACGTTTGCTGATCGACATCTACAATGAGCGCAAGCACGCCGCCACCCAAACCGCCTTGAGTCGGGAGGAAATGATTGCCTACCTCGAGGCGCTGGGGGCTTCGCCCGTCGGAGCCCGCAGGGCGACCGCCGCCCTCTTGGACGACGGGGATGTCTCCGATTTCCGCCGACTGGTGGCCGTGCTTCAGGATCGACGCGCCCGCCGCGAAAAAGAAGCGGCAGAAGAGGATGAAACGTTTGACGGGGAATTCGGAGAGGGCGAAGAGGCCGGGCCCGAAGATCTCAGGAACGTGGATCCCATGGCGGTCGCGGAGATTATTGATGCCACCGGCGTTCGGATCATCCGGGATCCAGCCAATGTCCCGGAGGGCGCCTTGCAGGAGGGGAGCGTGGTCATGACATCCTCAGGAAGCTGGGTCAGAGCATATGGCGGCTGGCGCACCGAGGAAAATCCACCCAATCACCCCAAAGAAGTCGGCCCGTTTGCGGTGCGCCCGGGGAAATACCGGGTGCATCTCAGCTATTCCCCCGATATTCCCGCCAGCATGACTGCCGGAAATTGGAACACGGGCATGTCGGTTTCCTTTTCCTCGCCGGGGGCACCTGGCGCGCGCGGGGTGGCGAGTATTCAGGAAGGCGCCAGGGACAAGCCCAGCGGAGAGGGCTCCCGGGAGTTTGTGATTGACAGACCCGGGCAAATCAAGGTGCGTTTTAGCATGGCGGCGAGCAGAGGTCAGGCTGGTGGCTACGCCGAACATGCGCAAAGCTATCAGGGTTCCATCACCCTGTTGGAACCTACCTTGCAAGAAACGGCGGAGGCGGGGACCGAAATTGCTTCCGGGGACGTCATTCAGGTGGGCACCCGGGATGCCACCGTGGCGTTATGGGACGGGACCTTGGTCACGTTGCGCGCGGGTAGCGAGGTGCGCGTGGAAATGACCCCCGAGGACCGTCTGCGGGTCACCGTGCTGAAAGGTTCCGGCCGCTTTGCGCGCAAAGGGCAGGCTTTTGGCAGTTTGGAGGTGGTGTCCCCCGATGGCAAAAATCTCGTTCGCCCCCGCGGCACCGACTTTATCGTGTCCGCTTCGGGGGTGGAAGTGGTGGAGGGGTCGGTCGAGATCACCGCCGAGGGCCAGCCGCCCGTCGCGGTGGAGGCCGGCCAGCGCTTTCATGCCGAAACCCGTGAAATACATCCGCTGGAACTCGATTCGCTTGGGCCCGCACTTTCCGTGGACGGATTCCCCCTGCTTCGGGAGTACTGGATGCCGGATGCGGAAGACTTCGGGGAAAAGAACTCCCGTTTTGCGGGCAACGCCGTGCCGGGGGGCTGGTGGCTTGCCGATCCGCCTTTGCGAACAGCCTCCCATCCCCTGGAAATTGAAACCCCCGCCGAGGGAAGCCTGCGTCTCACCGTGCCCGCCAACAGCCGTTTGGATGATGCCGGCAACACCGCCCCGCGCCTGATGCACAAGGTGACCGGGGATTTTCTATTGGAGGCGGTGGTCACGCTGGAGGGAGAAGGGACGGACTGGGCCGGGTTGCAGTTCATTGCCAGATCCCCGGGATCCTTCGCGGGTTCGCGGCACGGCCATTTTCCGCGAACAACGGGAGATGGAGCCGGACAACATTACTGGCTCGGCCCCTATCTCGTGGCCAGAACCGGAGGTGGCGTGATCCGGGTTCCCGCACTCAATCAGTCCGGACATGCCGATTGGCCCGAAGCGGGAGACGGCCCGGTTCGGCTTTTTGTGGCCCGTTTGGACGGAAAATTCGCAGTCTATTGGAGTTTGGACGGTGAAAATTGGTATTTGGCCGCCTTGCCGGAGGCCGACCTCCCGGAAACACTGTGGGTGGGCTGGGCCTTTGTCAATACCCCGCATCGACAGACCCCCGCCGTTTTTCAACTCGACAAGGTTCGACTCGTCACCGCCCCTGCCGGGGAGATTCCACCCCCGGCGTGGAGTGTCACCGCGCGGAACGGGCGAGCGTTTTTGGAGGAAGATGATGCGGTGCGACTGGTCTTGGATGGAGCCGCTCCCGGCTCTGTTCGCGCCTTTTCCGGGCGGATGATGGAAGGGGATTTTGACGTGGAAGCCCGTTTCGAAACCGGAACCTGGGAAGCCAATCCCGGAGAGATCCGCCGATGGTCGCTTGCCGCCGTCTATCCGGGGGAAAATGGGCTTGCCGTGGGCTGTGAGGCAAGCCATGCGGGACAACGCTACGGTCTTTTCATTCAGTCCAGACCGGAATTTTCGACGCGAACCGCATTCTCCCCCGTTTCCCCGGTGATCTCCGAAGCCGAGGGCAGGTTGCGGCTCAAGCGGGAGGGGGGCCTCCTCACCGCATACTACTGGCGCGGAGGGCAGTGGGAATACTGGCGCGCGGCTCCGTACCGGAACAAGGAAAAAGGTGAATACGCAGGCCCGGTTTACCTTCGCCTTGAGGTCTCCAACGGCCACACCGAACAAAGCGCCGCCCCCATGGAGGTTCGATTTGATGTGCAATCTCTGCTTGAGGAAACTCAGGAAATTTCTCCGCCTGTCGTCCCCCCCGAGAATTTGGTCCGGGCCCGCCGTCTTCTCGCCGAAGCCGCCTGGCAGGAGGCCCGGGGAGAACAGGCGTTGGCACTGGAGGCTTACTTCAAAAGCCTGGCGTTTTTGCCGGACGAGGAAATCGAAGCCAAAATCAAAAGCCTGGACCCCGCCCGGCTGGCTCCGCTTCTCACCCTGGGTGAACCCCATAGAGCATTTCTGTCCGAGGGGACCGCCGCCGATTGGTACCGGGTGACCCTGCCCACTCACGGCGATTTACATGTGAAAGCCGAGGGGTATGACATCTTGCGTTTTGGTTTGGACATCCTCACAGAGAAACGCTCCATTGCCAATGCGCGAATCGGCAACACTTCCTCGAATGAGGTCACAAGGACGGGTCTTGCGCCTGGAGATTATTTTGTGCGGCTGAACCGCAGCAGCGGGGACGGTCCTTATGTGATCGAGGCCCGGCTTGATGCTCAGCCCACAGACTCCGATCCCGAGCCGAACGACAACTTTGAGCAGGCGAAACCCATTCCTCATGGTGCCAAGTCTTCCGGTCTTCTGGGATATGGGAATGGCGTCACCCACGACCGCGTCGATTGGCACGCCATCCAACTGGAAGCCCCCGGCGATCTTTTGGTAAATGTCGAGGGAGAGGACCGACTCACCAATTTCACCCTCTACCTGCATGACGTGGATGGACGGCGCGAATTGGGCCGGGATACGGGCGGCATGAAAAATTCACGAAGTGTCGCCCGCGCGGGTCTGGCTCCCGGAACCTATTTCGCGTCGGTTTGGCACTCCTCCGGTCATGGCGCTTATCAAATCCACCCCAAATTCACCCCTTCCGCCCATGCGGAAGTGTGGGAGTTACCCCCCAACGACACCCTTGAAACAGCCAGGAACATCCCATTCAACGAAAAAACCACCGGACTCCTTGGCTATGGCAACGTGGAGCGGTCGGACTTGGTGGATTGGTTCTCCATCACCCTCGAAACGCCCGGCGATTTGCGAGTAGAGATCCATGCGGAGGATTCCCTCGGCAATTTTGTGGTTTATCTTTACGAGATGGAAGGGAAACGCGAACTGGCTCGTGACATCGGGGGACCCAAAAATTCCCGTGTCGTCTCCCGAGCCGGTCTGGCGGCGGGAACCTATCATCTTCAAGTGCGACACGGCTCGGGCCAGGGCGCGTTCTTTGTGCAACCCACCCATACGCCTCCGAATTCGGAATGAACCCTGAATCCATGAGATTGTGCGGATTCACAGCAAAGATCTCACGGTTTCAGGTGAACCCAAGCCAGGAAAAAAATCAGAAATCGACTCTTTTTTCGTTGATTTCCTTTTTCACTTTAACCTATACTACAGATAGGACATGATGATTATAGAATTTTTTAAGATTTATTAAACAAATTGATAACATATATTTTTCCTCTAACCACCAAAATGATTGGGAAATGACATGAAAAAAAATACTGGTTTCATCCTGACGGCCCTGGTCGCCTTTTTTGCGTTCACGCTCCACTTGAATGCGCAAGAACCTGCCGTGCTCCGCGCCCCGGTTCTTGTTCCCGGAAAGACCCTCCCCCTCCGCGTGCTGACCCGACCTTTCTCGAGTGTGCGGTCCGAACCCTCCGAAGAGGCCTCGCTGCTGCGGGAAAATGTCCCCGCCTTTCAACCCTTTTATGTCTATACCCGCCCACCCGTCACGGACTTTGGCGAACAGGAGGGCTGGTACGAAGTCGGAGACAGCTCTCGCGGCGATATCGTGGGATGGATGCATGCCGCCGATGTGATGGAATGGCATCAGGCCATGTGCCTGGCCTATACCCACCCCGACGGACGCGACCCGGTCATGATGTTCGCACGCAAGGCCCCCCTCATGGAATTGACAGCCGCCCCCGATCGGGACGGTCAGGTCGAAGCGCTCTTGGAAACCTTGGCTTCGGGGGAGATCCCCGAGGACTTCCCTCTGGTTTCGGTGGAACCCAAACGCCCGGTTTTCATGTTCATCGAAGAACAGTTTTATTTGCTGCCCATTCTGAATCACGAGCCGATTGAAATGGAGGGGCGCGAAGGCCGACTGCTTCGCCTCGCTGCCGCCACCACCGCCGCCGGCGGCCGCGGTTCCACCACGCTCCAGGACGAAGCTTTTGTCAAAAGCGCCGTAACCACCAGCGATACCCCTTCCGAAAAATTGAAAGACTTGAAAGTGGAGGTGGTGTATGTGATCGACACCACCGCGAGCATGCAACCCTATATCGATGGCACCCGTGCCGCCATCCAACGCGTGGCCGCACGCATTGCCGACAACCCGGATGTTGCCGAGAACGTTCGATTCGGCCTCTGGGCCTTCCGTGACTCCCTCGACATTCCCGGCATTGAGTATCTCACGAAAAACTTCACCCCGGAACTGGTGGCCGCCTCCGATTTTGCCGAGATTCTCGAACAGGTCGAGGAAGCCAAGGTCGGCAGCCAGGGCTACCCCGAGGATGTGTTCTCTGGAATCGACAAAGCCCTGACCGAAACCGCCTGGTCACCCGACTCCCTCAAGTTTATCATCCTCATCGGCGATGCCCCCTCCCACCCCAAGGGGCACCGTTGGAATGCCTCGGGAAAAGGAGCCGAAGAACTGCGCCAATTTGCCAACGACGCCCGGATTTTCATCCAGTCCGTTCACATCAAGGAAATGCGGGACCCCCGCGTCTTGCCATACCACGAACTGACCGAACAGCAGTTTTCCAAACTTGCGCAAAACCGGGGTGTCTCCGCAGACGGAGGATCTTCCTACCTTGCGGTCGCCGCCCATGACGAAGCCGCGTTCGCGGCCCTCTCGGACGCCATGCTCAAGGTCTTCGAATCCGCCTTGGAATCGGCCCGTCAAGCGGGGGATCTCTCCTCGGTGACCCGGGCGGAGCATCCGGACGATTTGGAGGTCACCTTGGATGTGAATCGCAAAACCTCCGAAGAAGCCGCACGCGAAGCCGATGCGGTCACCTCGCAAATGGTCCGGGCCGCCCTCGTGGATTGGATCGGAAAGGTGGAAAACGTGCAAGCGCCCCGTGACATCACCGCCTGGGTAGTGGACAAAGATCTGCGCGACCCCGCCATTCCCTCTCTGGAAGTCCGGGTGTTGGTCAACAAAAACCAGCTCGACTCCCTGCGCACCGTCCTCCAGGAACTCATGGTCGCGGGACGACGCGGGCAGATCGCCAATGAAAACTTCTTTGACGCCCTCCAAGCCACTTCCGCCACCCTCTCCGTCACCCCGGAACAAATTCGTAACGCCCGCACCATCGCGGAAACCGGATTGATCCCGGATTTTCTCGTCGGTCTCCCCTACAACAGCCGCATCATGGCCATGAGCAATGACGACTGGCGCGCCTGGTCCCAGGATCAACAAGACGAATTTCTCAACGATCTGGACGCCAAGATTAGTTACTACGGCGCCCTGCACGACGAACCGGGGGTTTGGGTCCGCCTCAATCCCGGGGACGATCCAGACGAGCATGTTCACCCCCTGAGCCTGGAAATGCTTCCCTGAAGAGGCCCGCCATGGTATCCTCCGCCTCCAGTTCCCAGACCGCGCCCGGCCCCGCGAGGCCGGTCTTGGAATTGGAGAATATCGTCAAACGTCGCGAGAAAGGCGACCAAGTCTTTGAACTCCGCGTACCCTCCCTCCAAGTGGGTGCCGGAGAATTTGTGGTCATCGCGGGAGAAAGTGGTTGTGGAAAAAGCACTTTGCTGGACATGCTGGGGCTCGTGCTCAGCCCCACATCCGGTGATCGTTTCCTCCTGCGCTCCGGTTCCGGACGCGAACATGCCATCCTGGGGCTTTCCTCCGGCAGACTCGCCGCCCTGCGTCGCTCCGAACTGGGCTACGTCCTCCAAACCGGCGGGCTCCTCCCCTTCCTTTCCGTCCGCGACAATGTGCTGCTCCCTTGCAAAATCAATGGACGCCATGACCGCCATGGCCCGGCCATGGATCTGTGCGAACGCCTGAAAATCACGGCACAACTCCACAAAAAACCTCAATTTCTTTCCGGGGGCCAACGCCAACGCGCCGCCATCGCCCGCGCCCTCGCCCACCAGCCCCCCATCGTCTTGGCCGATGAACCCACCGCCGCCGTGGACAAGCTGACCGCACGGGAAATCTGCAACACCTTCAAGGAACTCACCCGCATGATGGGGGTAACCCTCCTCATGGTCACCCATGACGTGGATCTGGTGCGCGACATGATGGACCGGAGCTATTCCTTCACCATCAGCCGCCCCGAAAACCACCACACCATTTCCGTTTGCACGGAGGACAAGCCATGAGCCGCACCTCCCGTCCCATGCAACCCGCCCTCATCCTTCGCCTCGCCCTGGCGGACTTGCGCCATGAGTGGATCCTGACCTTTTGCCTCGTCCTCGCCATTTCCGCGGTGATCGCCCCGCTGCTTTTGCTCTTCGGCCTCAAACACGGCACCATCGAAACCCTGCGCATGCGCCTGGTGGAAGATCCCAAAAACCGGGAGATCCGACCCATGGCCAGCCTCACCTTCACCCGGGATTGGTTTGAGGAAATGGCGAACCGCCCCGACGTGGCCTTTCTCACCCCCATGACCCGCCAGATTTCCGCTTCCGTGACCGCCCGCATCGCGGGCAAGGACGGGTCCGCGGATCTGGATCTGGTCCCCACCGGGCCGGGGGACGCCCTGCTCTTGGAAAACGGGGCCCCCATCCCCGGCGAACAGGACGCGGTCTTGAGCGCCCTGGCCGCGGAATCCCTAAACGCGGTACCCGGGGATGTGCTGGTGGTGGATGTCACCCGCGTGGTGGGCAATCGACGCGAACGGGCCTCCGTGGAATTGCGTGTGGCAGGGACCACGAGCTTGCGCGCCGGCGCCCAGCGACTCGTGTACGTCCCCCTGGCTTTGATCGAACAGGTGGAAGCCTATCGCGATGGTCAGGCCGTGCCGGAGTTGGGCTGGTCCGGCTCCCAGCCCGAAGCCTATCCCTTGTTCGATGGTGTGGTGGTGGCCACGAAAGAACCCATGACCGTTCTCCTCCAGCAACGGTTGCGGGCCAACAGCGGCTTTACCCAGTCCCGCGACCTGCCCGCGGGCGAAGTGGAGATGCTGCTGGGATACCCGTTGCGACAAGAAGCCGCCCTTTTCGCGCTCTCCACGCAAATCCGACCCGCGGGCATGGAAAATCTCAACGCGGTACGCACCCAACTCCGCGGCCAAAACGCCAGCATGCTTCCGTGGGTCAAACCCATGCGCGCCACCCTGATCGAACATGGACATGAACTGGAAATCCGCGTGCTTCCCGCCGAAGCGACTTCGCTCGGGGTCCTGCCCTCCCCCGCCCTGCTGGAGGAGGCTGAAAAAGGCCCGATTCCCGCCATTCTTCCCGAGGGGATCGCGGAAACGGGGGCGTTGCTTGAACTCGAAGTGGCCAACGACACCGGCACCTTGCATTTTCCGGTCCGCGTGGCCGGAACCCATATGCTGTCGGAACCCACCCTGTTCCTTCCGGAGCGCGTGGGCGGCATCCTGCGGCTGTCCGAAACCCGTCCGCTGCGCTACGATCCCGAGCGGGGCGTGTTTCTGATGTATCGCCGAGGATACGCGGGGTTCCGCATGTACGCACGCAACATCGAGGACGTGGCCATGCTCCGCCAACTCATGGAATCCCAAAACATTCCCGTGCACACGGAAGCGGAGCGCATTCATTCCGTTCAAGAAATGGACCGGTACCTGACCTTGATTTTTTGGCTGGTGGCCACCGTGGGCATTGCCGGGAGCGTGGCCTCCCTGGTCGCCAGCCTCTACGCCTCCGTGGAACGCAAGCGCCGGGAACTGGGGGTTTTGCGTCTCATCGGCCTCCCCTCCAGCCGCATGTTCCGCTTTCCGGTCTATCAGGGCGTGCTGATCGCGACCGGTGGTTTTGGGGTGGCCCTGATGTTCTTCCACTTGCTGGCCAACACCATCAATCACATGTTTGCCAGTCATCTGCAAACCGGCGAACGCTTTTGCTTTCTGCCCGTGGACTACACGGCCATGGCCCTGGGCGGGGTGGTGGCCGTCGCGGCCCTGTCCGCCGTCGCCGCCGTGGTGCGTCTGGCCCGCATCGACCCCGCCGAAGCCCTGAGGGACGAATGATGCACCACAAATTTTTCCTGCTTTTCTTCCTTTTGGCTTGGGTCGGACTGGCTCCGGCCCAAGACCCCGACAACCCCAAACCGACCGAGGAGGACCTGATCCTGCCCATGCCGGGCGGCGGCGCCATGGTCTTCCGCCCCGTCTTTCTCGATGTGGGGGACGGGCCCTACGCGACCCGCGAATTTAAAATGGGCGACCGGGCCATGGGTGGTTACAAAGAACACCCCACCGCCGTTCTTCTGGGCGGGTCCTTTGTGAAGGAAAATCAGGGCCAACCAGACTGGATGTACTGGATCGGCAAATACGAGGTCACCGAACGACAGTACAACCGGATCGTGAACCCCGAAGTAGAAGGGAGTCTGGAACCCAAAACCCAAATTTCCTGGCACGAGGTTCAGGACTTCATTCACCGATACAACCTCTGGTTACTGGAAACCGCCCCCGACCGCATGCCTGCCCTGGACGAAACGCCTGGCTTTCTGCGCCTGCCCACCGAGGAGGAATGGGAATTTGCCGCCCGCGGCGGGAACGAGGTGTCCATGGACATCTTTGACCGCAAACATCCCTACGGCCGAAACCTCAACCGCCACGAATGGTATTCCGGGCCCCGCTCCTCCCACGACCGCATCAAAAACATCGGACTGCTCCGTCCCAACCCGCTGGGCATACACGACATGTTGGGCAACGTCTCGGAAATGACCTCCGTTTCCTACCGCTTGGAATACCTTCAGGGACGTCCCGGCGGCTTCGCCTCCCGCGGCGGAAATTTCCGCACACCGGAAGCTCACTTACGTTCCTCTTTTCGCACCGAGCACGCCTTTTATCTGGCCGACGGAAGCCCCGCCGCCCAAGCCGAACTGGGTTTCCGTCTGGTCATCGCCGCCCCCGTCTTCGCAGGTCGCGAAACCATTCAGGCCCTGGAGGAATCCTGGGCGGACTACCGCCGCGAAAACCCCACCCCCGGAACCGCCGCCCAGTCCACCGCCCCCGCCGCCGAACGCACCTTGTATTCGCTGGACGACGCCCGCAAAACCTTGGAACGTCTGGAGGCCGGCCTTCAACGTGCCACCGTCGACGAGGACACCCTCAACGCCCTCGGACTTCTCCGCGCCTCCTTTGGCGATGTGCAGGCCATGGTGCTGAAGGCCGAGCGGGATTCCGCCGCCGCCTGGGCCCGCATCGCCTCCTCCAACGCCACCTTTTTGCGCGGGGAGGTTCGCAAAATTCCCGCCTCCCTCCGGGTAATCGAAATCACCAAACAAACCGGGGGCGCCGCCGAGCTGGCCCTCTACGAACAACGCCATCAAAACCTCCTTAACAACATTCAAAACACCCGAAACCTCTATGGTCTCGCCATCCGCGAACTGGGCAAAGTCGCCCCCGAACGCGCCCGGGAAGGCTTTGCCGCCTACGAACGGCATTTGATCGAACTGGGCTTGGCCGAACAAATCCAAGTCAACAACCTCGTCCTGAAACAATATCTCGAATACGTGGAGACACGGCGTCTCAACCTGGAAGCGTGGGAAACACAACTCCAGGGCTTCTGATTCCAACCACCCCGAATTGAAAGACAAGCTCATGAAAACACTCATTCCCCTCCTCATACTCTCCAGCCTGCTGGCGGGCTGCGCCACCTCCGACGATCAAAAAACCCGCCAACAGGGTGCAGGCTTCGGCGCCGCCGGGGGTGCCCTCATCGGGGGTATCATCGGTCACCAAAGCGGCCGCGGCTGGGAAGGCGCCTTGATTGGCGCCGGTGTCGGTGCCGTGGCCGGCGATATCTATGGCCAGCATGTGAGCCAAAAAAAAGCCGAGTTCGCCTCTCAAGAGGAATACCTCGACGCCTGCATCGCCGAAGCTTCGAACAAACATCAGGCCGTCCTCGCCCAAAACCAGCAACTCCAAATGGAAATCGTCTCCCTCGAACAGGAATTGAACACCCTGGCGGCCACCGCCGAATCTCGCGCCGCCCATGCCGAACGTCTCAAGCAAATGCGCAAACATCTCGCAAGCCAAATCAAGTCATCCGAGAAAGAACTCGGAGCCCTGAACGATGAGATTGCGTTGCAACGCGCCGTCCTGAACGAGGAAAAAGCGACCGCGCCAGAAGGCTCCATCCAACGCCTGGAAGCACAAATCACCGCCTTGGAAGAACAACGGGAGCTTCTCCGCGAAAACACCCGTCAATTGGCCGCCCTCAACAACCGTGCCTCCGCATAAGCCAAGGAGTCCCACATGAAATCTCCATACCTTCTCCTCGCCCTCGCCCTCCTCTGTGGTTGCAGCACCTCCAGCGACCCGAGGGAGGGCGGACTCGTCGGCTACTGGTCCACCGGCCGGCAAGGCTACCAACAACGTCTTGACGAACGCGGCCAAACCTTGGAAGGCATCCAGCGCCAAACCGCCGAAGAGGAACGCGCCGGCCAATCCGCCGCCGCCCGCAGGCAATCCCTGCGGGAACAACTCGCCCAACAACGCGCGCGGCTTCAGGAAATCGAAGACCAAGTGGAGGCCCTGCTCGACGAGAGCGAAGCGCTCAATCTGGAAACCCTCGCCAAACAGGAAGAACGCGCCCAACTCTCCAACGACCTGCGCGCCCTTCGCAGTCGTGTGAACGCCGCCCAAAAGGATCCGGAAATCCGCATCGCCGAACGGGAGCGGGAACTGGAAAAACTTCAGGAAGAAGTTGGCCTCCTCCTCGAACGCTACTCACTGCTCACCACCCTCTGACCCGCTCATGCCGAACCTGTCCGTACTCCTCTTTTTCATCTTGGCCACCAACGCCCCGGCTTTGCCGCTTCGGGCGCAAGAGGAGCGTTGGACCCGCAACGAGGCGATGCTGACCTTTTTCGAAGCCCTCCGCGCGGTGGAGGATCATGCCGTGGAACCCCACACCCTCGCCGAACTGGTGGAAAGCAGTCTGCGCGAACTTCTCCCCACCTTGGACCCTCACGCGGAGTACCTGAGCGCTGCGGAAATGGAAAAACGTTTCGGCAAGCCTGGCGAGGTCTATGGAGGGGTGGGCATGGAATTGCGCCTTACAGAAGCGGGCGTGAGCTGCTTTCCCTACCCGGACAGTCCCGCGGAACGGGCCGGCATCCGGGAGGGCGACATCCTGGTCGCCGTCGATCTACAAGACGTGAAAGGAATGAACCCCCGGGAATGTGCCACCCTGATCCGGGGTCCTCTCCCCAGCCAAGTCCACCTGACCGTCCGCACCCGGGACAACGAAACCCGAAAGCTCAACGTGCTCCGCCAACAGATCAATCCGAAAACCGTGGTCCTCCGCAAGGAGCCGGGAGAAGCCCTGCTGCGCGTTTACACCTTCAACGCCTCCACTCCGGGGGAATTCCGTCGGCTTGTCAAGGGAGTGGCTCCCGAAGACACCCTCATCGTGGACCTCCGGGGCAATCAGGGAGGCAGCCTCTATGATGCCGTGGACATTGCCGCTTTTTTTCTGCCGGAAGGCCGCGAAATCCTTACCGTTCACAAACGTGACGGCAGCCGAATTTGGAAAAGTCCCGCCGACGGCCCTTTTGTGGGACGGCGAGTGGTTTTGCTCCAAGATGAAAACAGCGCCAGCGCCGCCGAGGTTCTCCTCGCCGCCCTCACCCGCAACGGGGCCGCCACCTCCATCGGCGCCCGCTCCCTTGGCAAGGGCACCACCCAACAGCTGTTTCCCCTTTCCACCGGCGGTGCCATCCTTCTGACCGATGGAACCCTCGAGGGCCCCGGTGGCTTGAACTGGAACAACACCGGCCTTCCGCCCGACATCCCCCTGCCTGATTTTAACAAGTCGGCTTGGGGAGCGGTGACCCTTTCAGACTCCCTCCCCCCCGCTTTCCCGGATATTTCCATCCCCCCCGGCACTCCCTCCGGGGAAAATCCGACCAAAACCCCAAAAAACGAGAACATGCCATGACCACCAAAGCCCTCCTCCTTGCCTGCCTGATCGGCTTGTGCGGCCTCACCGCCCTTCGCGCCCAAACCCCGGAAGAAATTCGCGCCGCCCGTCGACTTCGCGCCGACGCCGCCTACCTCGAAATGAAAGGCGACAAAGCCCAGGCCCTCGAGAAATATGAGGCCAGCCTGGCAATTCTTCCCGATGCCGCCATCGCCCAAAAGGTCGAGGAAATGAAGAGTGAGGCCCTCGGCCCCGTAGCCGATGTCTCCCAACTCACCGGCGAAATCTATGCCAAGCTGGATCTGGACGGCTTTATGCTCTTCCAACTCAACGTGGAAAGCCTGCTCAACCCCATCCGCGAAGAAGCCTTTTCCCTCATCAATGTCATGCAATCCGCCATGGAAGATGAGGGCGAACTCGACGAAGATAGCGAACAATACATGTCAAATCTGAAAAAGGTCGATCCCGTCCTCGACTGGCTGGGCCTTTACGGCATACGGGGCATCGGCGTCAGCGTGGCACCCGTCGGTCCTCGGATTTCCCGCGCCAAAACCTACCTGCGCATTGACGAAACCCAGGCCGACCGCGCCCTCTGGCGCCTGGCGGGTACCCCCGCCTCCAAGAGCAATCTGGGCTATTTCCCCGCGGATACCGCCCTGGCACTGTCCACAAACGTCGGCCCCGGCGATTTGTGGATGCTGGTTCGGGACGGTTTCATGACGTTTGCCCCCGACCAGGTCGAAATGATGGGCATTCCGCTCGTGGAACTCGCCGAAATCCTCCCGGAAGGGGTTGACCCCGAGGATCTGATCACCTCCCTCAAAGGCGGTTTCTTCGCGGGGGTCATGCTCTCCGAGACCACCCGCGTGAAAATTCCGCTTCCCGACGAAGACATCCTCGACATTCCCCAACCCGGACTGATCCTCGGCATCCGTTGCGAAAACGATCTGCTTCATAAAACCCTGCTCACATTTCTGCGGGACGAAGCGGAAATGCCCCTGACCGAGCAAACCGTCGCGGGAACCACGATTCATTCCTTCCCCTTGCCCATACCCATGCCCTTCACTGTGCAGCCCGCCATGACCCTTCATGAAGGAACCCTCCTCTTTGCCTCTCATCCCGATGTGCTGGACCAGGCCTTGACCGGCCATGCCCGGGGGGGCGGACTCCTCACCAGCCCGGCCTTCCTGGAAGCCAACGGCCCCATGCCGGATGCCCTCAACGGCTTCATGTACGTCAGCCAAAAACTCTTCAAGGAATACACGGATCTCTCCGTGAAAATACTCGCCCAAGACCTGAGTTCCGAAGGCATGGCCGAACTGAACGCCCAACTGGCCCAGCTCCCCTCCCGCCGGGATGATAACTTCATCTCCTCTCACTCCATCCGCGATGGCGATGGCATCCTCTGGGTCACCCGCTCCAGAACCGCCTACGACCACCCCTGGGCGCCCTCCTTGGCCCGTGAAGCCACCATCTTCGCAACCATCGCCCGC
This sequence comes from Verrucomicrobiota bacterium, assembly GCA_020831635.1. GTDB lineage: Bacteria > Verrucomicrobiota > Kiritimatiellia > SS1-B-03-39 > UBA6053 > PXAS01. Next base: position 25,001 of record JAFIGC010000011.1, read on the forward strand.
GAACGCGCCCGCGAGATGCAACGAATCATGGAACTCAGAAGGCAGCAGATGCGGGAATGGGAAGAGCAAATGCGACAAATGGAGGCGGAAAACCAGTAAACGATCCCGCTTCATTCAGGGCGCGTTCAGAAAGCAAACGTCTGGCGAACGGTATCGAACAAGGAATTCATTGAGAAGGAGTATACCATGTGGAACTTCCACTTTTCGTCAAAGATTCGGCTGCCTTCAACCCGACACGGGGAACGCGCCTTGAACGTTACTGAGCCTGCTTGCGCGCATTTTCACCCCAAACGGTGTAATTTCAACGCTGCCCGAAATTTGGTTTTCCTGCTCTTCTTCCTATGCGCCGGGTGGCTGGGCGCGCAAGTAGCTCCAGCAACAGAACTTGTACCAGCCTCCCTGCCCACGGAAGAAAATGTGCGCCAAGCGCGACGGGCCCGGGCGGATGCCGCCTACCAGGAAATGAAAGGGGATATCGAGCGGGCGATTGAGCAATACGAAGCCAGCCAGACGTTTTTACAAGACAGTGAGATCGTTGCGAAAATCGCCGAACTGCGCGGCCGAGCGATCCCAAAGCCTGAGCCGACGGCGACCACCACGGCAAACCAGGAGCAAGCCCCCGATCCAGCATGGATGCCCGATCAGGCTCCAGAACCCCTTGTTCAGGATCAATCACCCCCCGTTTTGAAGGCGAATCTGTCTATGCGTTGGATGGGATCCTTCCACATGGCGGTTCCCGTGACGTGGCAGCATCAATTTTATCGGCATCTCGAAATCCATGCGGATGGAAAATTCGAACGTTCCGTGACCAGTTATTCTTATGGAATTTACTCCGGCATCCCCTTGAAATCCCTCCTTGGGGACCTGTCGGTGGATGAGATCATCGGGCATCCAGCGCTGACGATTGCCGCCGTGCAAGCCAAGAAGGATGAAACGATTGATAATTTCACATATGTCTTTAGAGGAATGCTCGTAAGGGCCGGGGGGAAAGACTTTCCCGTAGAGTTGCGGGATGCAACCTTGGCTGGACGGGCTGTGAAACGGATCGACGCTCCCATGGATGTGGAGCTTGCTCCTGATTCACCTCCTTTCCCGGGATTCATGCAGGCGTGGATATTCACCCAACCCGATTCCTCAATTTTACAGGGCGCAGTCATCATCAGCGGAAACAGAGACACTCTGGTTGAGAAGCAAGAGCTATTGGATAAGATGCTTTCCTCCATCGATTGGGACACACCGCCTCCGTTCAAATCCGCCGGGGCCTTCTCCATCTGGGAGGGGGAAAAGCACTCCGTCCCCGCCATGCACGAATTTAATCTCTTTGGTAAAGTTCCCCTCCCCCGGGGTATTTCCGGCGTGGCTCTCGCAGCGGATGGCCGCGTGGCGGTCAGCCTGGGAGACAAAGACGCGTTGATTCGCGTCTTCGATGCCCAGGGAACGTTTCGAAAGAAATGGTCCTTGCTCTTTGATGAAAAACATGGTGCCAATCCCAGATTGCTCAACATCTTCATGACGGCGCAGGACACCTTGTTTCTAACATGTGCTTCCTTGCGCGGCGATGCTTTCATTTTCGAGTACACGCTGGATGGCAAGCTGGTGAACACCATCGGCCTTCAGCCCGTTGAGGTGGAGGGGGAGCAGATGAATATTCTCTCCCCACGTGTCCTGGGGGTCACGGAGTCGGGCGCCATCTGGTTACAGGGGCATATACGGGGTGAGAACATGTTGGTTCGTGTCAACCGCGAAGGTCATGTCGAGGTGAAACACAAGCTGGACCTGGATGTGAAGCTTTCCTCACAGTTGCCGGAAGGGTCTCTGGTAGGCGTGAGGGAGACGAAGTCCATGGTGCGGATTCTCGTCATCCAACCAGACGGGACAATTGCCCGTGAGTGGGGTCGGGGGGGTATTCAGTCATCCGCCGCTCTTGGGGGCGACCAGCTGTTTTTCGCAATGTCTTCAAGCCTGGCCGTTGACAACGTGGGACGCATCCTTGCATACGGAGGGAGGTCCCTGTTCATCTATGGCCCAGAAGGCAACCTCCAGCAAACCTATTCGCCGGATCCATCCCCCAGCTCCAAGGCGATCATCGTTCGTCCTGATGGGAAGGTGATGATCGCCGGGCAACCGGACTGGGGTGGTCCGGCGCAAATCCTTTTGTACGAGCCCCGGGGCGGTCATCCATACCCTGCTCCTCGGGAAAACCAAGGGACACTTGAAAAATGAAGACGATTAAAACACGCGTGATCCCCTTCCTCCTGTTGGCAGTTTTTTTTGTCGCCCACCTACTCGCGCAGAGTCCTGATGTCCTCCAGCGTGTCCGTCGTCTGCGCGCGGACGCGGCCTACGAGGAGATGAAAGGAAACCCCTCCAGAGCCTTGGAATTATACAAAGAAAGCCACAGGCTTCTTCCCTCGGACGAAACGGGTGCCAAAATCAGGGCCCTGGAACCTGCGGCCATGGAACGGGATCCCCTTGCCGGACCGGATTTGCCCCCGCCACCGGATGAGCTTCCCCGGGGGGACGCGGAGATCAGCCCCGCCGGACGTCTGGTCGACCTCATGGGCATGAGGGAATGGGTGGAGGAAGCCAAACCCGGATTTGTGTTGGAGCTGCTGAATGCCATGCCTGGCATGACAGACCATGTGGACCTCCTGATCGTGCATGTGGAGGAGACCTTGGACTGGCAAAAAATACGACCGGAGATTACCGCGCTGCTGGAGGCCTCGTTCACGCCCGACGAGTTGACAGACATGCTCGCGTTTTATCAATCTCCCGTGGGACGAAAAATGATGGCGGCCCTCCCCGAACTCTCCGCTGACATGCAACTCCGCATGGAGGGTTTGTTCTTGAACGACCTGGACATCCTCGAACTCCGAGTGAAACAGCGGGAGTTGGAGTTGTTGGAACGCGAGCTGACATTTCTGGAAGAAGAGCCCACCTTAACAGAGGAGCAGCCGTGACCCCCCCGCCCGGTTTCAGCTTGGGCCGACGAAAATGGCTTCTCCTGTGCTGTCTCTGCCTTTCCCAGCCCTTGTTCTCACAATGGGTGCCGGAAAACACCGGGGACATCCTCAGGGCGTTTCGCTCCGTGGCGGAGCAGGGAGCAAACGCCCCACTCGACCAACAAGCTCTGGCCTTCAAACATTTCCCGGCCCTGGATGCCAACCTCTACCCGGAGGCCTCGGCCTATTGGGAGGCCAACCAACAGAATTTCTGTCGATGGCAGGACAGGTTCATCCACGACGCGGCAACGGAAAACAATATGGCCTACCAACGCCAGACGGTGACCCGCGCCCCCACGCGAGGATCCGACACAGATGCCCTGATGAGGCGGGCCTCACCAAATGATCCCCCGCTGACCGCCCAACAAATTGAACGGGCCCGCCGGGCATACCATCGCAATGTCCGCTCTTTTTTCAGGGAAAACCATGTGGCCAGCGATAATTTCATGCTGGAACACGAGACCTCCATCATGCCCGACCCCAACCACACCACCCGCAGGGAATGGGACCAATGGGTGCGCGAAGCCTCCGCCCGTGACGAAGTGATTTATCACGACCCCCTGGCCGCCTTATTTGAGGCCAACCATCGGAACCAACGCCCCTACACCTTGCAACAGGCGGACGCCCGGGTACAGGAATCCATGCGTCTGGCCCACGAGAGCTATGCGAAAGCGGACGCCCTCACCCGAAAGGCCATGGGCTATCCGGAGGGCAGCATGGCGCGGGCCCACCTCGAGTGGGAAGCCCAAAAAGCAAAACACAACGCCGCAAAATATTTGGCCCGGGTCATGGAAACCGGCGACCTGATTGCCGAAAATTCCCAGATTCGTTCCCAATCGGTTCTGGACCGGATGTTGATGCACGATGGCGACCCCCAAGAAGTCCTCAACCTGTTGTCGGAAAGACGGCAAACCAGACAAGGCCTACGGAATGCGGCCCAGTCCTCCGCTGCACGCGACCAATACATTCAGCGCGCCGCCCAACACTATGCCATCAACCGCATGAATTCCGCCTGGGCGGGCGCGGGCGCGGACAACCCCGTTTTGAGAGCCACCCATGTCCGGGACGCCGCCCGAATGCTGAAACAAACCTCCACCGCCGCCCAAGGGGAGATGATCGAGCATTTCCGCCTCACCCATGGCGACGATGCAGCGAGGGAACTCGCCAGGGCCATGCGGGTGATCCCGGATGAAAACACCCGGCGCAGCCTTATGAAAGGCCTGAACCGCCTTGCGGAGTCCAACCTTGACGCCCTGAATCGCGGCAACGCCACCGCCGCGAATGAGGCGTTGGAGGCCATGGCCTTATCCTTGCGCTCTCAAACCCTGACCCAACAGCGGAACGCCCTGGATTCCCTGGCCCAAAAACATGGCCAGCCCATGGCCATACGCATCCAACAACGTATGCTGTCATTACGGTTACAGGAGGCTCGTCTGGAAAAACGCAAGGAATGGCTGACCAAACACGGGGCGGAATATGTGGGCCACATGATGACCCTTTACGGCTTTTATTCCAGCCTCAATCGAATCGAAGCCGCCGAAGACGCCTCCAAACAAGGGGGAATTGAACTGGGGCAATTCACCGGAAGCTATCTGGGCGGCAAGGCGTCCACCCTCTTGTTGGGCACTTCATTCGGGGCGGTGGGAAAATACACCGGGATGACCTTGGGCGCAAAAACCGCCGCCTATGGTGCCAAACTCGGCTTGAAATTCGGCGTGGCGTCAGGATCGCTGGCGGGTCCGCTGGGGCAAGTTGCGGGAGGGATTGCGGCAGGCATGATCGGCGGGGCCGTGGGCGGAGCCATCGGCGCCATCGCGGGGAACACCGATTCCTTTTTATGGGAACAGAATTTGTCCGAAGAGGAGTTCAACCGTAGGGCCCTGCAAGCCTCCGCCCCCCTGCCAGCCGATGTCTACCAACGCCTCCGGGGCCACGGCCTGGACCATGACCAGGCCTTGAACTTGGCCCAACTCTACCAAGGAGGCTCCCTGGCCGAATTCAACCAACACATCCGCGCCATTCGCAAAGAAAAAAACCTGCGGGAAGAACGGGAATTGGACAACCGGGAACGGCTGGAGGCGTATCTTCGCGACCAAGCCTGGTTTCGCGCGAACTGGCTGGAAGAAGATCGCCGCCTCGCGGACAGGGAGCGTGAAATGGAATCCGCCATTTCCGGGTGGGTGGGCATGCTGCAGACCCTTCCCGCCGATGAACGGCAGCGCCTCATGAACAAAGCGGGCGTGCCCACTTGGCAAGCCGAGGAAATCCATCAACGCGTTCAGGCCTTCCAAAATGACCTCTCCCTCCAGGCCGCCCGCTTGGCCCAACTCCGCGCATGGGATGAACATACGCGGGGCTTGCCGCCAGACCTGCGGAGACAGGCCCTGCAGTCGCTTGGCGCCTCACCGGGGGACATGGTGGAGTTGGAGAACTACGCCAGGGAGACTCGCCAACGGGAATGGATCCACTTTTTGGCGATTCTGGAATCCCTCGACGCCGAGTCCCGCGCCGCCCGCATGGGGGAGCTGAATGCCATTCAATTGGAAGAGCTGGAGAAAATTCGAAGACACATTGCCGGGGCCCCCGAAACCGAACATGTTCCTGAACAAGCCCCGCCTCCCCTCGACATCGGGAGCCCGGAGGACTTCAAAGGGGTGTGGGTTTTGGACCGGGTTCATCACGAAACGTTTACGGATTACCTCTTCAACAGCCCTCTTCCCCAACAATACAAAGAATTGGGCGTAACCGATTTCGAGCACCGGACCTCCGGAAGCATGGAGATGGGGGCGGGCCGGGGACGCGCAACCGTCCGCCGGAATTCGGTGTACGCCTGGGAATTTGACGAGGATGGCAAGGTGACCAAAACCGTGCCCTATTCCTACTCCTTTGAGTTGGAGTACTTCTGGAGCATCCCGCCTTTGGTCTTGCACGCGGGCGACAGGTGGTGGGGTCCCATGGAATTCGGCGTGCGAAAACTTCGTGCCGACGGTTTACGTCCCGGTACCGGAAACGATTACTTTTACCATGCTCTTACCCGCATGTTGATTCTGTTGGATCCGAAATCCACGACCCCCCACCACGTCCAGAATGACGCGCTCTCCTACATCCAGCCTATCATGGAGATGTACCCCTCCGCAACCGGGTGGAGGCTGGGCCGGGGACGTGAAGGGGATCGCCCCGATGGCAAATGGGAAAGCATAATCAGTCCCCCGGGAACACCCGGGACGCGGGCGGGGCTCCCACACGGAACCGAGGAAGGGGTCACCACCCTGCGTATTAGCATCGACATGACCCTGCAAAGACAAAGGATTTTCCGTTCCCGAAACGACCCTGCCGAAGCCTGGACCACGGTGGAACGTGACCTTGAGAACGCCTTTTCCCCCACACAGTGCGCCACCTTATGGGATTACCGGTTTTATGACGACCCGGAGGAAGCGCGAGAGGCGGTTCAACGTGCCTGGGAACGGCAAGGTCAACACCAAACCCGCGCCCAAGAAGCGCAAGTCAGAGTCCTTGGCGCCCCGCTTCAGGCTCGCTTTGGTGACCGGCTAAACCTGCGGGCATGGTCCCTTCATACCGGTTCCTCCTATCGTTATGTCTGGAATTCAGAACCTTCCCTGGCCTTTGCCCAAACCATCTCAAACCAAGCGGAAAACGAGGTGACCCTGACCCGGGCGGGCGAGCTGTTGGTCTGGGTGGAGCTGCAACAACGATCCGGAGCCAACTGGGAAACGCTTGCCCAGTCCCCCGCCGTGCGTGTCGAGGTTCCCCCACCGCAGGTGGATCTGCATTTCCTTCCCGCCCCCGCCGAGGCTCGCGTGGGACAACCCGTTCATGTTCTGCTGCGCCCCCCCTCCAATTTAGACTCAGCCGAATGGCACTTTACCTGGCTTGAACCCGCCGACATCTTCACGGTGGATGCGTCAGGATGGGAGGTCCGGTTCACGCCGGCGGACGAAACGCCGGTTCCGCTGCGTGCGGAGGCTCGGTGGGGCGATCATCCCGAGCCAAGCCTGTTTGTGGAGGAAGTGTTTTTGGTGCCCCCGGATCCAGGTGAAACCCTCGAGGAGCTTATGATGGAGTGGATTGAAAAAGGCTGGCAATTGGAAAACGAAGACGATTTGGCGCAAGCCTTGGAATGCTATCAAATCGCCTTTCGCTTGAAGGCACTGCCCCAGCTCGAAGAGCGCATTGAGGCTCTGAAGACCGAGATCGAACACCGCAAGCAGGCGGTCCTCCTTTTGCAAGAAGGGGAAATTCTGGCATCGCAGGGGAAACTGGAAGAGGCTTTGGTGCTTTGGCTTCAAGCCGAACAGCTTCACGCATCCTTGGAAATCCAGGAATACATCCAGCGTGTCCGCCGGCGGCTGCGGGCTTTGGAACTGAAAACCCAAGGGGATCGCGAAGCGGAGACGGACAATCTCCAGGCCGCGCTCGCCGCATACAATTCCGCCCAACTTCTTGACCCCACGCTGCTCCTCCATACGCGGATTCATGAACTGTCCCAAAGACTGGATGCGGAAACCCGGGCCCGGCAGTTGGTGGAGTTGGCCCACGGCTTTGAACTGCAAAAAAACCTGCCCGCCGCCATTGATCATTACGAGCGTTCCTTGGGCTGGTTGGCCAACAAGGCGGTGGAGGATCGGATTCGGGAACTCAAACTTTTCTTGCAGCTCGACAATCTTCTCTGGGATGCCCGCTGGCATGAACAAGAAGAAAACTGGGAGGACGCCATTGAAACCTATGGCCAGATGCTGCGGCTCCAACCCAATCACAAGATCCGTGAGCGCATGCAGGAACTCCATGCGCACGTCCACGTGACCACGGCGCAATCCAAAGAAGCCGAGGGCGACTGGTCCGGGGCAATGATGGCCTACATGATGGCCAGAAACGTGCGCCCATCTCCCGCCATCCAAGAAAAAATAGAGGAAATGCAACGAAACATGCGGTCTTCCCGCCTGATGGAAGAAGGCTACAATCGGTGAATTCAGAACCTTTTTTGGACTTCATTATGCTACCACCCAATCCCGAAACCAGTGCATTCCGATATGCAAAAATCGCAAGTGCGGTCTCCGTACCTCTGTTTATTCTGCTTGTTCTGATCCTCCGCAAACCCTTGCTCGATCGTAATGATGCCTCTTTTGCCATTGTCTCCATTATCACGTTCATGATAATGCTGATCAGTCTCTGCGTGCTGTTGGTGACCTGGCGAGAGTCTGTGCATTACCGAAAACTCTGTCACCCCGACAATCTGTTGGCCTATTGGACCTATGACCCTCGGGAAATCCCCGGAGGACCGGGAAAGGCGCTGGTCGCCCGGGTCTCCCCCCCAAAAAAATTGTTCGCCCTCATTTCCAAGAACGGAACGTATGTGTCCTATACGAAAACCCGTCAATACGGCTCCTGGGCATTTCCCAAACGCTTGGAAGAAGTGAGTATCCAGGAAATCAAAGGAAGACCGCATCTCTTTTTTGAGATTTCCGAACCCTCGATGGCGGGTGGTGTTTACATGCGCGTTACGGTGGAAAGCAGTCGCGGCATCCTGATTCCCGCCGGAAAAGCGGATGAGGCCGAGGCCCTGATTGCCTTTCTCCGTACCCAATAAAATCTAAATATTGTAAGGAAAACGGGCCATCGTGGAACCTTTTGTAGCCTTTACAATCTGCATCCCATAATGACCGTCTTAGAAGCAATTGAATCCCGCCGGGCCGCGAAGGCCTTCGACCCCAACCATATGCTCCCCGAAGCACACCTTCGGGAGATCCTCCGTGCCGGTGCGTTGGCCCCCACGGCTTTTAACATCCAGCACAACCGCTTGCTGGTTGTGAAGAATCCCGAAATACGAAGGAAACTCCGCGCGGTTTCCTGGGACCAGCCGCAAGTTACCGATGCCTCCGCCCTGATCGTGGTTTGCGCGGATGTGCAGGCTTGGCGAAAGAATCCGGCCCGCTATTGGCGCAACGCCCCCGAAAAAGTGCAAGACACCCTCGTGGACGCCATAAAGGCCTTCTACACGGATCGCGATCAAGCGCAACGCGACGAGGCGCTCCGTTCCTCCGGCATGGCCGCGATGAACCTCATGTTGGCAGCCAAATCCTTGGGATACGACTCCTGCCCCATGGATGGTTTTGATTTCGAGGCCGTGGCCAAGATCATCCACCTTCCCGACGACCATCTTATCAGCATGTTCGTCGCCATCGGACGCAACACCGTCCCCCCAAAAGCCCGTAGCGGGTTCTTGGAGGATCACGAACGTTTTTTTGAGGACGGCTTTCCCGTTTCAGGAGGATCTCAGGCATCAATCGCAATCTGCGTATCCCCGTCCGTTTGACCCGACCGCGCCAGTAAATTCCGCGCACGCACGCCTTTGCCCACCTCCGCGAGGGTTTGCACATCCATCGGACGCATGCGACCGGAGGCCATGGGACCCGCGTTCAAGAGCAAATTGGCGCCGCGTTCCCGGCAGGCCGCCAGCGTTTCCAGCACCCATTCCGGACTTTGCACGGTGACATCCGATTCATGCCAGAACCACTTTCCGCTCGCAAAGGCCCCCTGACCATCCCCGCCCTTGGACAAGGTATACGAGGATTCATAGGGCAAATAGTCGCCCACCCCGCCACAGTACCAAATCGTGCGGTCTTTTTCCGTGGGCAATCCCTTTTCGCCCATGCGGTAATCACAGGGCCAAAGCACGATCTCGCCCTTCCGCGAGGAAGTGCCGTTGTTGCCCACCAGACAATTGGGCTGAATGCATTTGATGTGCTCGTAAACCTCCCGCCAATACCAACGCTCCGGATCCTGATAATGCACCCCGCCCTTTTTCCATCCGCCGTCAAACCACAACTGCACCACCTCCCCGTACCGCGTCAGCAATTCGGTCAACTGTCGCTTCATAAACAGCGCGTACCCGTGATCATGCTCGAAAGAAGGTTCGTGACGATCCCAAAGCGAGTAATAAAACCCCAGTTTCAAGCCCTTGCGGCGGCAGGAGTCCGCCAAACGTTCCACCACATCCACCTTTCCCGGCGTATGGGCCACCGTATAATCCGTCCAGTCGCTCGGCCAAAGACAAAACCCGTCGTGATGCTTGGTGGTCAGCACCAAATATTTCATACCCGCCGAGACCGCCGCGTCTGCCCACGCATCGGTATTCAACTCCGCCGGATCAAAAGAATCCGCCGGCAAACTGCCGTCCGACCATTCCGTGTCGTGAAACGTATTGATGCCAAAATGCACGAACAATCCGAATTTCAACTCCATCCAGGCCCGTTGCTCCGGAGAAGGGCGGACATCGGCTTTTTCCTCGCCGCGCTTCACGCGGTCCATCAATTGAGCATCTGCAAAAGGATCATAGGGCATGGGAGGTCTTTCGTTTGGAAGGGATCATCAATAGAGTTTTTCGATACCCGAACGGGTTCCCGAATGCAAAATGAAACGGTGTGTTCTTGGGGGTTGGGTTGTCGAGAGGTTGGGTGGTGGGGTTGTGGGTTGGCGGTTGTTGGTTGTTGGTTGTTGGTTGTGAACAAAACCCCAAATAAACATGAATCAAACCGTTTTTTCTTGTAAATTATTCAAATAATGGCAGCATAATCCGTATATCATCCAGAGTGCACTATGCTTTTAGACTTCCAATTCCGAAATTACCGTAGTTTTCGTGAGCCCGCGACCCTGAGTCTGGCGGCGAGCAACTATGACAAAACACTGCCGGGGAATGTGATCTCTCCGAATCTGCCAGGGCTGAAAAATCAGTCGTTTCTACGCGGCGCGGCCATCTACGGCCCCAACGCATCCGGAAAGAGCAATCTGGTGCTGTCACTTTGGCAATTGCAGAATCTGGTCCGCACCTCGCACACTTTTGAGAGCGGCGAACCGCTGGATCAGGAGCCGTTCCGCTTCGAAACGGAGTCCGCTTCTTCGGCAACCTGCTATGAAGTGCGTTTCGTGATGTATGGCGTCCGCTACCATTTTCGTTTGGCGTTCAACCGGGAACGGGTGTTGGAAGAGAATCTGTCTGCCTTCCCCCACGGCAAAGAGCAGGTGTGGTATGAACGAACTTGGGATGAAAATTCCGCTCAGTATCACTACTACTCGCCAGAAACCGAAAGCTTCACCATCCGCAAAGCCGAACAGGAGGCAACCAAAGCGAACTCCCTTTTTCTGTCCGTGGCCACCAATCTCTTCGATCATCCCAAGCTGGGCAAACCCTATCGTTGGTTCCGGGAGAGCCTGAAAATACTAAATCCTTCAATTTTTCGCGGTGAAATTTCAGACATCTCCACCCTTCAAAGATTGGTTCGTGACCCAGAACTCGCACTGGCCATGCTTCGTCAAGCAGACCTAGGAATCCTGGATGTGGAGATTCGCAAAGAAAAAATATCAGAGGACTTGATCAAGTTATTCCCCAAAGATTTCATGTCTATGATTCCTGAAGGGCAAATTGACAGGATTACGATGGTTCATCAAGGGCAGGATGGCCGTGTATATCCTCTGGAATTTGAAAAGGAGTCCGCCGGGACACAACGCTACTTCAAATTGATCGGCCCCTGGCTGTCGCTGATCGAAAGCGGCGGGGTATTGTTCCTGGATGAGATCGAGGCCAGTCTGCATCCGCTTTTAACCCGCAAGCTGGTGGAAACAGTGATGAACCCGGAGATCAACACCAAGAACGCGCAGATCATTTTCACCACCCACGATCCGACCCTGCTGGATTTGTCGCTCTTGAGGCGGGATCAAATCTGGTTGGTCGAGAAAAGCCAGGCAAACGATTCGATCCTTTACCCGGTCACGGAATACAAAATGACCACCCGCGAGGACCTCGCCAAGGGATACTTGTCAGGGAAATACGGTGCGGTACCTTTTCTGCCCGCAAGCCTGATTCAGAACCTGGAAAGCGATTGAGGCGGCCATGGCCAGGCGGAAATCCTCATATTTTAAGGCCGAACGGAGCTTTCGACGGGATCGAGGCGATGGCAAACCCGCCAAATTGATCCTGATCGTTACCGAAGGCGTCAATACCGAGCCCATCTATCTGAAGCAGCTTGCCAAAAGATGGGGAGTACACCCCAGGGTCATCACCCTGAAACCCGGTGGGGACGGCATTCCGGCCAACTTGGTGACTCTTGCCTTAAACGAGCAACTTGAACAACGGAAGCGCGGTCGCATTTCCGCGGTGGACCCCATGAAATTCGATGAGACTTGGATCGTCTTCGACACCGAACACGCGGAAAGGCAGCATCGGCTGGAGGACGGGATGGCCCTTGCTGAACAACACAACGTAAACATCGCCCACTCCACGCCCTGTTTTGAATTTTGGCTGGCATTGCATTTTGCCCTCAAAGCTCCGCCCATGGACACCTGTGAGGAAGCCATCCGACTGCTTAAACAAGTCTCGGGTAAAGCCTACGCCAAAGATTCGAAGCACAGTGAGGTTTTCTGTCGGGACATTATTGACCGGGTCGGGGAGGCGGTACGAAATGCGCGAAATCTGGAGGCTCGCCAATCTGAGGAACCTTTCCCGGCCAATCCGTCCACCACGGTTCACAAGCTGATCGAATCCTTGTACGAAACCCTTCCGGAACAAATGAAAAAACGTGTCAATTTCCCATAAGTATTTAAAAAACCTGAATCCGTGAGATCTCGGCCCTGAAACCCCACCCTCTCATGGCCAACAACCTGAAACCGTGAGATCTTTGCTGTGAATCCGCACAATCTCACGGATTCAGAAACTAAAGAAAGACCCGATGTGATGATAAAATCCAGATCTCTTTTTTGGTTCGGCATCCTGTATCTGGCCGCTTCCCTCCCTTGTCGCGCCGAGAGGCCAGCGGGTACGGGTGCGGAGGAGTTACTGAATCGCTTGGAGCGGCTGGCTCCTTGGGACTTGACGGGGGCGAAATACGTGCGGTTGAAACATCCGGCCGCGAATCGGAATTGGAGTGCGGGGCTTTATGAGTCGATTCGTTTGCAAGGCAATGCCTGGTTGCTTCCCGGGGACGGGGACGGAAACGGAGACGGGGAGGATGGACGGGATTTTGTGATGAACGGATGCGAACGGATTCGACTTTGGGATCGAATATCCATCGAGGAAGCTCTCCGTGTCAGTAGAAGAACCGCAACGCCGGAGGAGGTCAGGCACGGTGGCACGTGGGAGGAGGTGGATTTGCGGTTGGATGTGGCGCGTTTCCTTTCAGATGGGGAGCCCCCTGGGGCTTCCCGGGTTCGTTTTACTTCCACGCGGGAGCGGGGACGGTGGGCCTGGTTTGCGGTGAATGTCGCGAAAGCCGGACACAGAGAGGACGGGCTGGCGATCCTGCGGCTCTTGCTGGAGAGCGAAAAGGCCAACGATTCACATGATCATCCCGATGTCGGCGCAAAGCTGCTGAACGAGGCGATCAGCCAACTTGCGGACGCAAGGTACGCGGAAATCAGCCGGGAATTTTTCAGGTCGGGTGACCGGGCGGCATTTCTGAATCGGTTGGAGACGCTTTTGGATTCCTTCGGAGATGAATGGACCCGGCGCGGGCCGATTGCGCGTCAGGTTTCGGACATGCGCAATCCTGAAAAAAAAGCGGGGTGGTCTGAGTTGGAGCGTGAGGCGTACGAGACGCTTTTGAAGGCGCCACAGGGAAATTCCCGCCCGGGGCTTTGGCTGTTGCCCGATTCCGGTAACATCCAAACTTTGCGCTCCGAGGTCCTCAAGGAGTTGTTGAGCCAACGTTGGCAGGCGGTTCCTTTCCTTCTTTCGCTTTTGGATGACTACACCCCGACAGATGTGGATTTGTACGCGTTCTTGGATCTGTATCGTAGAGATGAATTCAATTTGTCCCAGAGTTGGACGTATGTCGATCCCGTGTTAATGCGCAAGCATTCAGGAATGGGCCGTAATCTGACGACCCGTCCGCTGATGGTGGCGGAAATCGCGCGGAATCTTTTGTCGGGCACCCTTTGGCTCAGCGATGAGGAGCGGCTCCAACTCATCCTTCGGGAAGGGGCTGAGGAGGACCCTTTCCCCGCGTTCGGCGAAACGGCGAACAGCTGGCTGGAGGCACGGAAGGACCTGTCCGATCTGGACTTAATCCTGGACTATCTTTCATCGGAGCCGTACGCATTGGATCCGGTGATTCCGTATCTGGTGCGAAAGGGCGAACCTCGGATCATCGAAGCCATTGAAAATCGCCTTCTTCAACGGGCCTTGCGCACTTCGTATCAATGCCCATATCGTTTTCTCCGAACCTATGTGGAGGAAAGAGGAAATGCGGCGGAACCGTTTCTTCGGAGATATGAACAGCAGGTACTCCAAAAATTGGAAAGCGATCGGGCAAGTCGTTTGCAGAATGCGGATGCCCCGGCAAGGGAAAGGTGGGAGAAGGAGTATGCACAAGAGCGGTCCACGATCGAATGGGGGCTCCGGCATCTGCGTCGCACGCTCAGGGGCGGGAATGTGATTCAGGAACTGTTGGAAGAGATTGTGAGCGGAGAGATTCGGCCAATGGATGCTTCCATTGCGTATCGTGAGGCCTTGCGCAAGGATCCCGAAGGCGGAATGCGGGCGGCCTTGTCCGCCTCGCTAAAAACAGACAACCCCTTCATTCGCCATGATTTGGTGGACCATGCGGTATGGGCCAAACATCGGACGGGGCCTTCGCCAATTCACGAGGAGGAGAAAACGTTGTGGCGGGCCTTGCTGGATGACTCCGTCGCACGCTGGGGAAAGGACAACGACACCGGACGGTTGGCGGATTGCTTGTTGCGTCGCACGTTTCCCTCCGATGAATTGCGGGAAGCATGGCATTGGATATGGTCGGAGCATGATGAATTGGCCTCTCTTTTGGGACCCTCCGCCTCGGCCTTGTACATCGCCCGGGCCTACGAAGTCTTGGGCGGGAAGTCCTCCGAAGCGATGATCCCGCTGCCGGATGCCCAGCATGTTTCACCGGATCGCCGGGATATTCTCGCGCGGGAATGGTTGGCGAATGAAGATTGGGAGGCGCGATTCGCCAAACTTTCCATGGATGAAAAACTGGCTTTCCCAGAGATCCTCAGAGATCATCCCGCACTCAACGAACGGTTACGGGATTTTGCCAATCGGGTTGTCTCCATTGAGATCAAAGGGGAATTGCCGGAGGAAGACAGAGAGCTGTTGCAAAGTTTCCAAGGAAAGTCCCTGAATCGCGAGATGGTGGAAACGCTTCTCGAATTCAGCAAAGCGCAGGTACGGGGTGGCCGTGAGGGCTCCATAAACGACGTCCGTCAACCTTTGCTGCGCGGGGTCCATTTGACGGTCAAGTTTGGTCCGCCCAAAGAGGAACAACCCGGGGCAAATGTGTATGAATTTGCGTATGTTTCGGCCAGCTTGCATGGCGGTACCGAGGAAAGCACGGAGGCACGATGGCCCGTCGAAATCCCAGAGGCGATTCGGCTTGAGGTGGCTCGATTGCGGGAAAGCCCAAACAGACGCTTTCATGTCTTTCGCAGCCCTTTTCCAGCGGAGGAGGAAGAAGCCCGTCAGAGGGTATTTTGGGAAGCGGTCGATCGAGTATTCAATGCGGAAAGAAACGTGGCTTTGCAACGATCCCTCTGGATGCATGGGCATCCGGGACAGTGGTAGGTGAGTGGTTGTCGGGTTGCCAGTTGCTGGTTGCCAGTTGCTGGTTGATGGTTGATGGTTGTGGGTTGCCAGTTGCTGGTAGACCTTTCAGAGTTCGAAGTTGGGCAGCCTGTCCGCCGAAGCAGCGAAGCGCGAAGGAGGGTTCGAAGTTCTCCCACATACTAAATTCCGTGCATTCAGTGTGTTCCGTGGTTCTCTCCCCCAAAACCAAGCCACAACCCAAGCCACAACCCAAGATCAGTGAAAATCAGTGTTATCAGTGGTTCATTGTCACCGCCAGGATGAAAGGGGCGTGAAAATGCCGGGGTGAAAGTCCGTTTTCTTCGGGGCTTGATCTTCTTCGAAAACGATCAATAAACGGAAAAAGGAAAAAGGGTCAGCCCGGAAAAAGGGTCAGCCCGTGCATTTTAACATTTTTCCTTTCAATTTTTTGACCTCACTCCCTTTGCCGTGCCGAAATCGACTGATCGCACGGGAGCAATTGGTTCGATGTCCCATCCGCAGTCGCTCCGTGATCCACGTTCCGCTCACCGATGTATGAGAATTGATCAGCCAGGCCACCGCCTGCTTTTCCGCTTGCACGCTTTTGGCGCTCAGCAACGTCTCCTCTTCCCAACCCAAAACCTCCAAGGCTTTCCCAATCAATCGTTCCGCCTCCGCCGGCCCATGGGCCTTTCGTTGATCCCCCCGATGATTGTCATTTTCCGCCCGGCCCAACAGCAACGCGTCCAGCCGTTCACGAAATTCCTCCGAACCAATATACCACCCACGCTTCATTTGTTTCTCAAACGCTCCGCGAATCCCCGCCCCCGGGTCTTCTTCGAAGCGCATGAACCGCTCCAGTTTCTCCCTGTACCCCCGCAGGCTCCAGGCCTCCCCCTCCTTCAGCCCACACGTCCGCAGCACCTTCTCCCTCACAAGCCACTCCGGACGTTTCCTCGCCAAGCCGCAATACGCCGGATAACTGCTCCACACATACCCCTGCAAGGGCTTCGGGTAACCTTCCCCGCAAAGCTTTGCCCGGAACGGGTTGAGGTGGATGTACGTGCTCACCTCCCGAAAATACTCCAAGCCGCCCTCGCGAGGATCGGTCGCCACGGGAATCGCCTTGTAGCGTCCCTGAAACAGGTGTCCCCTTCGCTTGAACATCGCATTGAAGCGTTGCGTATACGTTCCTTGAAACCATTTCATCCCGGCAACCAGATTCGCCTCCGGTGTTTCCAACAGCAAATGGTAATGGTTTGACATCAAGACGTAGGCATGAATCAACCAGCCGGTCTGCTGACAAACCTCGTCCAAGGTCGACAAAAACAATCTCCGTCCATCATCATCCAGAAAGATTTCCTGCCCATTGTTCCCGCGACACATCGCGTGATAATGGGCTCCAGGGTACTCGACTCGCAAGGCTCGGGGCATATTCAGCTCATTATCATATTTCCAAGAAGCTTGTCAATGTTAAAATGCACGGGCTGACCCCTTTTCCGCGACACATCGCGTGATAATGGGCTCCAGGGTACTCGACTCGCAAGGCTCGGGGCATAATCAGCTCATTATCATATTTCCAAGCAGCTTGTCAATGTTAAAATGCACGGGCTGACCCCTTTACCAGGGTACTCGACTCGCAAGGCTCGGGGCATAACCAACTCATTATCATATTTTCAAGAAGCTTGTCAATGTTAAAATGCACGGGCTGACCCCTTTTCCCGACAATTTGAGAAAGAGAGCGGCCCCGCCCGTCTGACCCGTCGGCTGGAAGCACTCGGCGAAACGGGCAACAAGCATAGGGGACCCTTACGTGCGGTACAAGATCCGCCCGCCGGGTTTCCGCCCGACGCCTCGTTTCCCTTTACAGCCGACAATCCGGCCTTTCACTCCTTTCTGGAAAACGTGCGGGTGGTCTCCTCCGGGTTTGGGGACGGTCCCGCCGCACGGGTGGCCATTGGACGGGACCTGTTTCACGAGGGAGCCCGCGGGTTAACCTTGGTGGCGCTCGTGGACCGGGAAATGGTGCTTTCGGAGACTTATGACACGTATGCGAACTCCGAAGAAAGCGAACGTTTTGTAAAGGATGTCCGAGAACTACCCTATGGCGCGTTTGTGATTCTTGCGGTCCGGGACGATGCCACCCGCAGGTTTACCGGCGCCGCCCAAAGCACCCTGTTTCGACTCGGCGCAAGCGAGGGCATCCGCGGTCTACCCTACCGAAGCTCCTATCTGTTGATCGGTGCCAAAGGATTGTCCCCCGGACAAGGGGAAGAGCGTACCGGGCTCGGCCGGCTCGAATATCCCTGAGACGAAGGAGGGAATCACCGGAAAAGCCCCCCCATATTTTCTTTACATTCAACGTACATCCGGCAAGTTGGGTCCCCTATGAGCCAACCCTTTCCCGGCGTCAATGGACGCACCCGCCCTTTTGCCGTTTTGGGCCATCCCATTGCCCACACCCTCAGCCCGGTCATGCACAACGCCGCCCTCCGGGCCTTGGGCATGAACGCCATATACCTCGCGTTTGACGTGAAACCGGAAGACCTGATCGAGGTCCTGCGTAGCATGGGGCGCATGGGTTTCGGCGGCGTCAACCTCACCATCCCCCACAAGGAAGTCGCCTTTCGCGGGGTGGACCACTTGGAAGAAACCGCCATCCGCGCCGGCTCCGTCAACACCATCGTGTTTCGCGAGGACGGTTCCCTCGAAGGCCACAGCACCGATGGCTACGGGCTCACCCAGGCGGTGAAGGAGGCCTTCGAGAAATCTTTTGAAAACGCCGAAGTTCTGATTCTCGGCTGCGGCGGCGCCGGACGCGCCGCCGCCCTGGAGGCCTCCGAACGTGGCGCCGCCCGCATTCGCCTCGCCAACCGCAATCCCGAGCGCGCCGAGAAATTGGCCCAGGAACTTTACGTCGAACTCCCCCTCACCGCCATCCACGTCGCCTCCGCCTGGCCGCCCCCGCCGGAGGAAACCCGAAGCGCCGACCTCCTCCTCAATTCCACCGCCCTGGGCATGAAACCCGACGACGACCCCCTGCTCACCCCCGATCACTTCCACCCCGGCCAAGCCCTGCTTGACATGACCTATGTCCACCGCGAAACCCCGATGATGAAGGTGGCCCGCGAAGCCGGAGCCGCATCCGCCAATGGACTCGGCATGCTCCTGCATCAGGGCGTGCGCTCCTTTGAAATCTGGACCGGGACCACCCCGCCCCTCGACCCCATGCGCGCCGCCCTGCGCGAAACCATTTACGGAGAATCATCCGATGTTTGACGCCTACGCCGACATTCCCCCCGAATTCTGGCAATCCCCGCCCGTTTGGATCACCATCTGGTGCCTGGGCGCCTGCTGGGGCAGCTTTCTCAACGTCTGCATCTACCGCATTCCCAAGGAACTTTCGGTCGTCGCCCCCGGCTCCCACTGCTTTTCCTGCAAAAAACCCGTGGCCGGATACGACAACATTCCGGTTTTGAGCTGGTTCATCCTCCGCGGCAAATGTCGGAACTGCGGGGCCTCCTTTTCCATCCGCTACGCCATCATCGAAGCCATCACCGCCACCCTCTTTCTCGGGCTCTGGATTTACCACGGCCCATCTTGGGTCGTCCCCTGCTACTGGCTCATGACCTTCGGCCTCCTGCTGGGCTCCGGCGTGGATCTGGACGAATTCTGGATCCCCGACCGGGTCACTTGGGGCGGCATCATCATCGGCGTACCCCTTTCCGCCCTCGTCCCCGCCCTGCACGGACAGGAAACCGCCCTGCAAGGCCTCCTCCACGGGGCCGCCGGCGCCGCCCTCGGCTTCGGCATGTTGTGGACCGTCGGCGCCGTCGGCACCTTCATTTTCAAAAAAGACGCCATGGGATTTGGGGACGTGAAACTCATGGGGGCCATCGGCGCCTTTCTCGGCATGCCCGCCGTGCTCTTCACCGTCTTCGCCGCCGCCCTCGTAGGCTCCATCTTCGGAGTCACCATGATCCTCCTCGGCAAAAACGAACTCGGCGGGCGCATCCCCTTCGGTCCCTATCTCGCCGCCGGCGCCATCGCCTGGCTCTTCGGCGGGGACGCCCTTTTCGACGCCTACCTCAACCTCCTTCTCACCGGAAACGGAGGCACCCTATGAACGAAATCGTCTTTTTGATCGGCTTCATGGGCACCGGCAAAAGCACCGTCGGACAAGAGCTGGCCGACCGCCTGGACTGCCCCTTCTTGGATCTCGACCAGGAAATCGAAAAATCCGCAGGCAAAACCATTCCCGACATTTTCGCCGCCGAAGGCGAGGACGGCTTCCGCATTCGGGAAACCCTCGCCCTGCAAACCCAGGTACACCGCCCCGGCGCCAAGGTCGTCTCCTGCGGCGGCGGCGTGGTCCTGCGCGAGGAAAACCGCGAAATCCTCCACCAACAGCCCCATGTCTTCTGCCTGCGCGCCAAACCCGAAACCCTGCTGGCCCGCATCGGCAACGATCCCAACCGTCCCCTCCTGCAAACCGACGACCCCGCCGAAAAACTGCAGACCCTGCTCGGCGACCGCGCCCCCCTCTACGCCGAATTCGCCCGACAGATCGACACCGACGATTTCCGAAGCTCGGAAGTGGTTGACCATATCCTTTCCGAGCTTCGGAAAACTTAAGAAAAGTTCCTGTCGATTTCGCATGGACCTTCGGCGGGAAAGGCTTAAGATGGGCGCATGATTGGTTCCTTTTTAATTACCACCGTCCGCGGCGTGCCCATCCGGCTTCATTTTACCGCTTTGTTTCTGCTTCCATGGTTTTACGGCATTGTGGGGGAAAACGAACATATCGTCGAGGTCTGGCAATTGCCGATTACCCTGTTGCTGATTTTTCTGCTGCTGTTGAGCGTGGCCCTGCATGAACTGGGGCATACGCTCGTGGCCCAACGCTACCGGATGCGCGTCCAAGACATCATTCTTACCCCCGTGGGCGGCGTGGCCCGGCTCATGGGCGGCGTCAACGACCCCCGCCACGAAATCCGCATCGCCATGGCCGGACCCTACGTCAGCCTCTTTCTGGCGGCCACCGGATACGCCCTGCAGTGGGGCGCGTATGCCATGGACTTGCGCGTGATGGGCGCGTTCAGCTTTTACTTTTTCATGCTCAACCTGCTCCTTTTTGGCTTCAACCTGGTCCCCTG
This sequence comes from Verrucomicrobiota bacterium, assembly GCA_020831635.1. Classification (GTDB taxonomy): domain Bacteria; phylum Verrucomicrobiota; class Kiritimatiellia; order SS1-B-03-39; family UBA6053; genus PXAS01. The sequence goes on from JAFIGC010000011.1 coordinate 45,748, forward strand.
TTTTCCCATGGACGGCGGGCGCGTGTTGCGGGGCTGGCTGGCCCAGCGCAAAGGTATGATGGAAGCCACCCGCATCGCCGCGGGCCTTGGCAAAGGCATTTCCATCGCCTTCATGCTCATCGGCTTTACCACCGGACGATATAACTTGCTGATCATCGGCATCTTCATTTTCATGGCCGCGGGTTCGGAATACCGGATGATGCGGATCAAAGCCTGGCAGGAACAAAACCTCGGCATGTCCATCGGCATGCCGGGCGTACCTTCCGGTGGCGGAATGGGCGGGGCCAATCCCGAACAGGAGGTGGAGGTCAGCCCCCCGCCTTACGCGCCCGAAGCCAAAAGCAAAAACCGGGAGCCGAAGGGTTTCGCCGGCGATCTCTTTGCCGCCGCCCGCGATTTGTTCGAGGAAACTTTTACGAGTCGCTAAGCCGATTGCGCAGCAAATCCGGCAGATCCCTGGATGTGATGCCCGTGGGTTCCCGAAGCGCGCAAACGATCTTCATGGTGCCCCGGGCGCAGACATCCGTGGGCCCCGAAATCGTCCAATCCCAAGTCAGACTCCGCTTGCCGATTTCGGCGACCGTCAAATCGACGGCAATGCGTTGCATGGGCAGCACCGGATACAGGTACTCGGCCGAACAGGCCACCCGCGGCCACTGCAGGGCATCGGAACTTCCCGGACGAATCTCATACTCGAGTTCCCGCAGCCACGCGTGCTCCGCTTCTTCCACGAAACACAGCAGGCGTGCAAAATGCACGATGCCTGCGGCATCCGTATCCGCCATTTGCGTTTGGCGTTCGTAAGTGAAGGATTTAGCCATGGGGCATCACCGCCTCAATCCGCTCCAGCCCGCCCATATAAGGACGCAGGGCCTCGGGGATCAACACGGAACCATCGGCTTGCTGGTTTTGTTCGAGGATGGCCACGATCAACCGCGGCAACGCCACCCCGGAACCGTTGAGTGTATGCACGAGTTCGGGCTTTCCGTTTTCATTGCGATACCGGATGCGGGCCCGGCGGGCCTGATAGTCCTCGAAATTGCTGCAACTGGAAACCTCCAGCCACGCCTTTTGCCCGGGAGCCCAAAGTTCGATGTCGTAGGTTTTCGCGGACGCGAATCCCATGTCCCCGGTGCAAAGGGTAATCACCCGGTAGTGCAGGCCCAGTTTTTGCAACACCGCCTCCGCGTGACCGGTCAACGTTTCCAGCGCTTCATAGGACTCGGACGGTTTCACGAATTTCACCAGCTCCACTTTGTCGAACTGATGCAACCGGTTCATCCCCCGGGTCATTTTCCCGGCCGCCCCGGCCTCGCGCCGGAAACAGGGGGTGTGCGCGGTGAGGTTCACGGGCAATTCTCCCTCGAAAATATGATCGCGATACAGATTGGTGAGCGGCACCTCGGCGGTGGGGATCAGCCACAGATTGTCGGCGGGCAAACGGTACAGGTCCTCGGCAAACTTCGGAAGCTGTCCGGTCCCCCGCAGGGCCTCGTCGTTCACCAGATACGGCGCGTTCACCTCGGTGTAGCCGTGTTCGGTGGTGTGCAGATCCAGCATAAAAGAGATCAGGGCCCGGCTCAAGCGCGCTCCGGCTCCGGTTAAACAGGAAAACCCGGCCCCGCTCAGGGCCGCGGCCCGCTGAAACTCGAAAATGCCCAACTGTTCCGCCAAATCCCAATGGGCCAGCGGCTCGAAATCCTGTTCCGGGGCCTGTCCCCAACTGCGAATCACCGGGTTGGCGCTTTCGTCCGCCCCCACGGGCACGGAATCGTGGGGGAAATTCGGCAGCCCCATCAGTTGCTCCGCCAAGCCGATTTCCGCCTCGTCGCGTTCCTTGTCCAGCGCCGAAATTTTCTGACCGATCTCCCGCACCGCGCTCATGGCGCCGTCCGCGTTTTCGCCCGCCTTTTTCAACTGACCGATCCGCTTGCTCTCCTCGTTGCGCTGACGCTGCAACGCCTCCACTTCCGTAATTGCGGCCCGACGGCGGTCATCCAACGCCAGCAACGCGTCCACATCCACGTCCAACCCGCGCGAAGCCCATTTGCGGCGCGCGGTCTCGGGATCATTGCGAAGGGTACGGATATCAAGCATGGCGGTTTCTTTCCAAATTCGGGTGAAAAAGTGACTTTTCCGATCCTTAAACAAGATTTGGAGAATGACAATCCAAAAGCAGGGAAGAAGGAGAGAGGTCAGAGGGAGAGAGGTCAGAGGTCAGGTCATAAGAATGAGAGAGGAAGGAGACCCAAATAAAGCCCCCCCCTCCGATGGGTCCCACGGGTCAGACGGGTCCGACTTCCAAGGGTGTTGTCGGTTGCTGGTTGTGGGTTGGAGGTTGCCGGTTGTAGGTTGTTGGTTGCCGGTTACTGGTTGCCGGTTCAGCGTTCGACGTTGGACGTTCGATTTCATGCACTCCGCATTCCGCACTCCCCACTCCGCACTCGTCATTCGTCACTCGTCATTCATCATTCGTCACTCGCCCTGGCATCCTGACCTGCACATCCGGCAGATATTTTTCCGCGTCGGGACTGAGCGGAAAGCCTTTTTTCACCAGTTGACTGCGGTACTGGGCCATGGCCGGAGGTGAAAAGCCGCGTCCGATCCGGTCCAATTCTTCCACCGTATTATAGGGCGCGAGGGCGCAGAATGGCATCGGCTGGGGCGGAACCCCGAGACTGAAGCCGACGATGCGGATCGCCTGACGGTCCAGACGGCGCAAATGGGTTTCCGAAGCCTCTTCATACAAAAGCGGCACATGGATAAACCCCAAACTGCGGTCCGGAATCAGCACCGCGTGCTTGCCCTCGTCCAGCGTCTCCGCCATCACCACCGTGGCAATCACATCCTCCGTGGGCAAATCCTTGAGGGCCTCGGATTGTTCTTCCGCGATTTCACCTTCCCAAGCGGGCAAACGCAGGAGCCGCACCTCATAATGCAGATTGGACGCCATCCAAGTTTGCACCCGCTCCACGGGCGCTTCATCCATCCCCTCCGGCGCCACCAGCAGATAATGGGGCAAAACCACTTCCTCCTCCCCGAAAACGGAGAGACCGACAAAAAACAACAGACAGGTCAGCAGATGTTTCATCATACGTCCCAATTACCCCAGAAAACGTAAAATGACAATCAAATCCGTCTACCGCTCAAACCCGGCTTCACGCCTCGGTTCGTCCATGATCAGCCCCCGTCCGCGGGCAATGACCGATTCCACGTTCTCAATGGCATGATACACCAGGGCGTCTTTCGGCTGAAAATACATTTCCGCGCCCAAAAACAAAATCACGGCAACCGTAAAGCCCCGCAACGGCCCCGCATCCGCGAAAAAGATGCCGTATACATACGCGTAGGGCGCGAAGAACACACAAAACAACCCCTGCATCATGTCCTGGGTGAACGCCTCCAACAACAACACCACATACAAGCCCACCACAAAACAGAGCCGCACCAAATTGGCTTGGGGTTCGCTGAGAATCGTCATCTCTTCGTACTGATGATATAAAAGCGCCCCCAACAGCAAAGTCACCAACACAAACGCGGCCCCGCTTTGCAGGGCGCCCGACCCCGGACGGGTGACATTGACTTTCTGATGCTTTTTGCGCCCCTTGCGGTCGCGGGTGCGCTTGCGCTCCTCCAAAGGCTCCACCGGAGGACGCACGCCCTCCTTCCGTTCTTTGAACGTAAGTTTCGGCCCGGCGGGAATCAGAGGTTCGTGTTGTTCTGGCATGGTGAAAGTTTAACAAAACATTTCCAGCATGAAAGGAGAAAAAATACCCACGGGCAAGAAAAGCACCCCCGAAATGCCTTCCGGGCTTTCAATCCTCGGGTTTTAGAGGAAACGTATGGACAGTTGGTAAGATTCAGTCAGTTTGCAATCCGCATGTAAGATTCCTTGGTCCATGGTTGCATTTCCACGGAAGAAAACCCGGTTTTCATTTTACAATTTTCATGGATCAGATAGCGGTGGCCCATGAAAACGATTCCTTCCGATTCCACCAACCCACTCGCCACCCTTCGCATTCAATCCGCCATCGATGATTTGGCCGCATCCGGGGGCGGACGCGTGGCGCTGGGTCCAGGCCTTCACCTCTGCGGCACCCTGACCCTGTATTCCCACATCGATCTGCATCTGGAGGCGGGCGCCATTTTGAAAGCCTCCCCGAATCCGGAGGATTTCAAGCAGGAGCAAATCTCGGGGTCCTATGGGGTCGGGGCGAGTGGTTTTCTGATTCGCGGGAATGATCTGGAACACGTCAGCATCTCCGGACCGGGCACGCTGGACGGCAGTGCCTTGGATTATATGGACGGCTGGTGGGTCGAACCCTATATCCGCGCCCCCAAAGCCTGGCGGCCGCGAGGCATCGGACTTTTCGGCTGCAAACACGTCAAACTCACGGATTTCACCTTCCGCGACTCGGCATCCTGGACGATTCACCTCACCGGATGCGAGGATGTGCTAGCCCAGGGTCTGCATATTCTCAACCGTCTGGACGTGCCCAACTGCGACGGCATCGACCCGGACCATTGCCGGAATGTCCGCATCATCGGCTGCCATATCGAGGCCGCGGATGACGGGATCGTCCTCAAAAACACCAAGGAATACGAATCCCTGGGACCCTGCGAACACATCCTGATCAGCGGCTGCACCATCATCAGCACCTCGGCGGCCATCAAGCTGGGCACCGAAAGCGCCTGCGATTTTCGGCACGTTTCCGTGGACAACTGCATCATTCACGGCAGTCACCGGGGTCTGGCCATTCAGTTGCGGGATTCCGGGTGCATTGAAAACGTATCCTTCAGCAACTGCATGGTGGAGACCCGGTTGTTTCACGAGAAATACTGGGGACGCGGGGAACCCATCTACGTCACCTCCGTTCCCCGACACGACGGCGATGCATCGGGCAAAATCAAAGACATCCGCTTTTTCAACATTCATTGCCGCTCCGAAAACGGCATTTTCCTGGCCGGCACCCCCGAATCCCCCTTGGAAAACATCCGACTCCATCATGTGCGGGTGGATTTGCGCCATGACAGCAAATGGCCGGGCGGGCAACACGATTATCGCCCCACCCACGGAAAAGAGCACGGCGGCCTGCAACCCCACAAAACCAACGGCGCCTACATCGCCCACGCGCAAAACGTCTTGCTGCATCACGTCGATTTGCAGTGGACCTGTCCCCCGCCGGAATGGGCGGGCGAATTGCTCGAAACCATGGAGGTGGATGGGCTGGAAATGGGGTGAACCGAGTGCGGAATGCGGAGTGCGGAGTGCGGAGCGCTTGAGGCATTTCCTAGGCAAGAGCGGTTCGAGGAAACGCGTCATTTCGCAGCGTGCCCCCGTCGTTGAAATAGCGGGGACGCGAAGCGTCTTTGGAGTGCGTGTAGCGAGCTTGCGAGCTGCCGCTTTCCAGAGCCCGATATCTCTACCGATAAGATTGCCAGGAATCCGTTTCAAATTCTTGGGTTCAAAGTTCGAAGTTGGACGTTCGATGTTTAACCAAAATATTATCGGCAAGGGACTGCCGATCTACAACCCTCTTCGCCCCAGCCGATGCGGAGATCGGCGCTCCTGTCCCCCTTCGCCCCAAAGCGGTAGCTTCGTTGCACTCGCTACACGCACTCCAAAGACGCTTCGCGTCGATCCATTCATGACCACGGGAGGAGTTTTAGGGCAAAGGCCCTGGGAAGGACCACCCTCCCCGCCGTACCCTCAAGGCTCCATGATCACATTGTCGATGGAAACAGGATTCAAATTTTCCCAGTTCAAATTTCGCTTGGACAAAACATGCCCCGATCCGCCGATATGGATCACAATCACATATTTCCGATCATAGGGGGTCTCATATCCCCCCGACTTGAGGGAACCCAGATTTTCCAGCCGTTTTTGCCCGCGGCCTTGCCAATCGACCAGATGGGTTTCGTTCAAGTTGCGGGTCACCAAAAAAGGGGTCTGTGATGCCGAATCGATGCTCACATCCGAAACCACCGACCAGGCATTGTGCGAGGATTGGAAATTCTCCCAAGAAGTCGACATCCGCACCCCAGGGCCTACAAAAACACCAAAATCTTGGTCCAACGCCCCTACATCGGGAGACATCAACCATCGAAAATAATCGGTACTGTTGGTTTCATAATGCTCCGAATCCTTTGACGGCCAGGGATCCACCGAAGGTTTTACAAGAACGTGTTCCAGATCATAAGCCAAGATGGATTGGTGAATGCCGCGACCATTGGAAAGCATTCGGTACTGTGCATCATTCACGAACGCCCGAGGGCCCATTAACCTGGGGAGAAAAATCAAAGCCAGCACGACCACGGAGATGCTCAACACCAGGAACTGAACCAAGCGATGGCTGGATATAAATGGTTTAGACATCATTGTTACATCCTACGCCGAATCGCATGGCCGGGTCAATGCGGAACGCTGTATGAATTTGAGGTGTCGGGTCCGGCGTAACGAGCGCGGAGTAATGAGCGCGGCGAAGCCGCTTTGGAGTGCGCTTGAGGCATGATTGGGCAAGAGCGGTTCTGGGAAACACGTAATTTCGCAGCGTGCCCCCGTCGTTGAAAGTGCGGGGACGCGAAGCGTCTTTGGAGTGCGTGTAGCGAGCTTGCGAGCTGCCGCCTTCCAGAGCCTGAGATCTCTACCGATACGATTGCCAGTAATCCGTTTCAAATTCTTGGGTTCAATGTTCGAAGTTGGACAGCCTGCCCGCCGAAGCTCGAAGAGCGTAGGGGTTCGACCTTCCGCACTCCGCACTCCGCATTCGACACTCCGCACTCGAATGCCCCCTTCGCCCCAAAGCGGTAGCTTCGCCGCGTATCAGGGTTCCATGATCACATTATCGATGGAAGCGGGATTCAGGTTTTCCCAGTTCAAGTTTCGCTTGGACAAAACATGTCCTCCTCCGCCGATATTGATCACAATCACATATTCCCGGTCATAGGGGGTCACATATCCCCCCGGCTTACCGGACCCCAGATTTTCAAACCGGTTTTGCCCGCTGTCCTGCCAATCGACCAGTCGCGATTCATTCAAGTTGCGGGTCACCAAAAAAGGGGTCTGTGATGCCGAATCGATGCTCACATCCGAAACCACCGACCAGGCATTGTTCTCGGATTGGAAATTCTCCAAAGAATTCGCCTGCGGCACGTCGGCACCGGAAAACAGACCGAAATCTTCGGGTAACCACTCGACTTCGGAAGACATCAGCCATTGAAAGTATGCGGTGCTGTTGGCTTCATAATACTCCGATTCCTTTAACGGCCAGGGATCCAATGACGAAGGGTAAGCAACGGGTGTCAAATTATAAGAGAGGATGGCTTGATGGATTGCGCGGCCGTTGGACAACATGCGCGTTCTTTGGGTTCCCAAGGAATGAATCTGGACAACCGGATAGAATACCACCCCCAGCATCACAACGCTGAGAAGCAATATGAGAAACTGCACAAAACGGATGAACGTATTGCTGGATTGATACACGCTAATTCGAAATAGATTCGACATGATTTTGTACCATACGTCGAAAGGTATGTCGGGTCAATGTGGAACGCTGTAGGAATGTGCGGAGTAAATAGCGCGGCGAAGCCGCTTTGGAGTGCGCGTAGCGAGTGCAACGAAGCTACCGCTTTGGGGTCATGGGGGTTTGGGGTTGCCAGTTGAAAGTTGCCTGTTTCCTGTTCAAGGTTCAATGTTCGAAGTTGGACGTTCGATGTTCGCTTTCCAAAATATTATTGGCAAGGGACTGCCGATCTACAACCCCCTTCGCCCCTGCCGATGCGGAGATCGGCGCTCCCGTCCCCCTTCGCCCCAAAGTGGTAGCTACACTCGCTACACGCACGCCAAAGACGCTTCGCGTCGAGCCACCTCAAGAATCCGCAACCACTCGAAACAAAATCACGCCCCATCCCGCGATGAGGGCCAAACCGCCGAGGGGGGTGACGGGCCCCAAAATCTGGCGCGGTCCGATGCCGAGGCTCAGCAAATATATGGAACCGCTGAAGAGGAGTACGCCGACGATGAAGAGCCATCCGGCCACGGAGACGCCGGGGTGGCCTTTTTCCATCAAAAACACCACCGCGAAGAGGGCCAGGGCGTGAAACATCTGATACCGCACCCCCACTTCCCAACTGGAAAGCTGGTCGGCGGTGAGCCGTTCTTTGAGGGCATGGGCGCCGAAGGCCCCGAAAATCACGGCCAACATGCCGTAAACGGCGGCGAAGATGAGAAACGGCTTCATGAGATTATTCCTTGGCGTCCGTGGTCAGGCTCTTTAACAGGGCCCGCAGCTTTTCGGCTTTTTCGATGAGGCCATCCTGCTGTTCACGTTGCTGGGCGATCACTTCCTCGGGCGCTTTGCTGATGAAGGCTTCGTTGTTGAGTCGGGCGTTGCCCCGGTTGATGTGGCCTTCGACTTCCTTGAGCTGTTTGCCGATGCGCTGTTTTTCCGCATCCACGTCGATCAACCCGTCGGCGGGCATGAAGACATAGCCTGCTTTGCTCACCAAACCGGGGGCGGCGCCTTCGGGTTTGTAATTGGCGTCCAGGGTCACGTTTCCGCGCACGAGGCGGTTGACGGATTCGATTTCGGCTTTCAGCCCTTTGCCGAGGGCGGCGGAGGCGGGGCGAACGATGAAATCGATTTCCTGCGACGGCTTGAGGTTGTAGTCGGCGCGCAATTGACGGGCGGCGCGAATCAGGTCGCGTTTGGCTTCCACAAACGGAATCAAATCGTTCTTGAGGCCCCAGGCGTCGCGGGTTTTTGGGTCGATGGGCTTGGGCCAGGCGGATTTCATGAGGAAGGCGTCCTCTTCCCGGTATCCCATGGCTTCCCACAGCTCTTCGGTGATGAAGGGCATGAGGGGATGCAGCAATTTCAAGGCGCTGCGGAAGGCGAAATGCATGACCGCGAGGGTGTGCCGTTTTCTGACTTCGTCGTCGCCGTTCAGCGGACCCTTGGCGTACTCCACGTACCAATCGCAGTAGTCGTGCCAAATGAAGGCGTAGAGCGTGTGGGAGTAGTCGTTGAAGCGGAAGCGGTCCAAATGTTCGGTGGCCTCGCGAATGGTCTGATGGAGACGCAGGAGCAAGTGACGGTCGTCACTGCCCAGGCATTCGGGCACGATCTCCCCTTCCGAGGCCCCTTGCATTTCCAAGAACCGGGCCGCATTCCAAATTTTGGTGCTGTAATTGCGTCCCATCTCAAAATCGTTTTCACCGATGCGCACATCTTGTCCGGTGGCGTTGAGGGTAATGAGGCTGAAGCGAAGGGCGTCGGCGCTGAATTCCCGGATGATTTCAAGCGGATCGATGGAGTTTCCAAGGCTTTTGCTCTGTTTGCGGCCTTCTTTGTCGCGCACCACCCCGTGCAGATAGACGGTTTTGAAGGGGACGTCGTCCATGAAGGCGTAGCCGGCCATGACCATGCGGGCTACCCAGAAGAAAATAATGTCCGGGGCGGTGGCGAGGGTGCTGCTGGGATACCAGGTGTCGAGGGCGGGCGTCTTTTCCGGCCAGCCGTGCACGCTGAACGGCCACAGCCAAGAGGAGAACCAGGTGTCGAGCACGTCCTCGTCCTGGCGGATGTCGGTGGCGCCTTTGGGGGAAACGGTTGGGGTTTCGCGTGCGGCCCAGACTTCTCCGGTGCTGTCAGCATAATAAATGGGAATGCGATGCCCCCACCAAAGTTGACGGGAGATGCACCAATCGCGGATGTTGTCCAGCCAGTTGAGATACACCTTGTTCCAGCGTTCGGGCACGAATTCGAGATCGCCGTCTTTGACCGCTTGGATGGCTTTGCGGGCCAGGGGTTTCATTTTCACGAACCACTGACGGGACAAGCGGGGTTCGATCACGCATCCGCTGCGGTAACAATGGCCGACTTTGTGGACGTGATTCTCGATTTTCATCAAAAGACCTTTGGCCTCCAGATCCGCCACCAGTTGCTTGCGGCAGTCAAAGCGGTCCATGCCTTCGTAGGGTCCGGCGGCTTCGTTCATGGTGCCGTCGGGGTGCATGACGTTGATGGGGGTCAGGTTATGCCGTTGGCCCATCTCGAAGTCGTTGGGATCGTGGGCGGGGGTGACTTTGACGATCCCGGTTCCGAATTCCGGGTCCACGAAGTCGTCCTGAATCACTTTCAATTCGCGTCCGATCACGGGCAGAATGATTTTCTTGCCGGGCAGATCCTTGTAACGGGGATCACGCGGGTTCACGGCCACGGCCACATCGCCCATGAGGGTTTCGGGGCGGGTGGTGGCCACGATGATGTGCTCGTCCTCGCTTCCGCCTTCCACGGGATAGCGGATGTGGTACAGCTTGCCGTTGACTTCTTCGTGCTCGACCTCGTCGTCGGACAAAGCGGTTTGCAGGGCCGGACTCCAGTTGATGATGTAGTCGCCCTGGTAGATCAGCTCCTGTTCGTACAGGCGGATGAACACTTCTTTGACTGCCTCGCTCAGGCCCTCGTCCATGGTGAAGCGTTCGCGCTCCCAATCGCAGGAGCAGCCCATTTTCCGAAGCTGGCGGATGATGGTGCCGCCGTATTCCTCTTTCCATTCCCAGACCCGCTTCACGAACGCCTCGCGGCCCATTTCCCGGCGGGTGGTGCCTTCTTCGCGCAATTGACGTTCGACCACACTTTGGGTGGCGATGCCGGCATGGTCGGTCCCGGGGATCCAAACCGCATTGAAGCCCTGCATCCGCTTCCAGCGAATGAGAATATCCTGGATGGAGTTGTTGAGCGCGTGCCCAATGTGCAAACGTCCGGTGACGTTGGGCGGCGGTATGACAATGCTGTAGGGTTCGCCTTCGGCCTCGGGGTCGCCGGCAAAACAGCCGGCGGCTTCCCAGGCGGCATACCATTTTTCTTCAACGGGGGTGGGGTCGTAATTTTTTTCCATAAGGGATCTCAAATAAAGTTGGGGGTGGGCCGTCCTTCGACTTAAACGTCGGTATCGGCGGTGTCGGATTCATCCAAAAAGAGTTTGTATTCCACGCTTTCCACCAAGGCTTCCCAGGAGGCCTCGATGAGGTTTTCGGACACGCCGACGGTGTTCCAGGTCCGGTGTCCGTCGGTGGATTCGATCAGCACCCGGGTTTTGGCGCGGGTGGATTGCTCGGGATCGAGGATCCGCACGCGGAAGTCGGTGAGGCGGACTTCGGCGATGGCGGGAAAAAAGCGGGCCAAGGCTTTGCGCAGCGCCTTGTCCAAGGCGTCCACGGGCCCGTCGCCTTCGGCCACGGTGTATTCGGTCTCTTCGCCGACGCGGATTTTCACGGAGGCTTCGGCCACGGTTTCGCCGTCTTTCTGACGATGTTCGTTGATGATGCGGTAGCCTTCGGTCTCAAAGAAAGACCGGTGGGATTTCAGGACTTTCTGTACCAGCATGTGGAAAGAGGCGTCGGCGCCTTCGAATTCGTAGCCTTCTTTTTCCAGGCGTTCGAGTTCTTTGAGCACATTGCGAACCTCCGGGGAGGATTTGTCCACTTGAACGCCCATGTCCAGGATCTTCAGGAGCACGTTGCTGCCGCCCGCGAGTTCGGAAATGAGCACATGGCGGCCGTTGCCCACGGATTCGGGGGGGACGTGTTCGAAACTGTGGGCCACCTTGCGGACCCCGTCCACATGCATGCCCGCCTTGTGGGCAAAGGCATGATCGCCCACATACGGAGCCTTGGGATTGGGGCGCTGGTTGGCCAGTTCGTGAACGGCCATGGACAGTTCGGTCAGCTTTTCCATGGGGAGCTTGGCTGCAAATTCCGCCCCCAGCTTCAATTTGAGATTGGCAATCACGGGCACTAAATCCGCGTTTCCGCAACGCTCGCCGTAGCCGTTGATGGTGCCTTGCAGGTGCACGGCGCCGGCCCGAATGGCTTCGAGGCTGTTGGCCACCCCACATCCGCCGTCGTTGTGGGCGTGAATGCCGATGGGAAAGTCGAGGGCTTTTTCCACGGCGGCGGTGATTTCATACACTTCGTGGGGTAGCGTGCCGCCATTGGTGTCGCAAAGCACCAGCACGGAGGCCCCGGCGTCCCTGGCGGCGGCAAGGGTGCGCAGGGCGTATTCGGGATTGTCCTTGTAGCCATCGAAAAAGTGTTCCGCGTCGTACACGACTTCCCGGTCATGCTGGCGCAACCAGTCGACGGTGTCCGCGATCATGGCCAGGTTTTCCGCCTCGGTGGTGCGCAGCACCTCGGTCACATGCAGGGTCCAGGATTTGCCGAAAATCGTACACACGGGGGTGTCGGCGGCCAAAAGCGCCGCGCATCCGGCGTCGTCCGAAGGGGACAGCTTGGCCCGGCGGGTGCTGCCAAACGCGGCAATGCGGGCGTGTTTCAGTTCCAAACGTTTCACGTCGGTGAAAAAGGCCACGTCCTTGGGGTTGCTGGCCGCGTACCCGCCCTCGATGAGATCGATGCCAAAGGCGTCCAGTGCCTTGGCCACTTTCAGTTTGCCGCCCGGGGAAAAGGAGATTCCCTTCCCTTGGGCGCCGTCCCGAAGGGTGGTGTCGTAGAGACAAACCGGGGTGGGCTTCATAACGGGGTTTCCTGGGCGGGCACCTCGACCGGATCCTTGTCCAACTCAAAGACGGTATGCAGGGCTTTGCAGGCCGCATCCGAATCGGCTTCATCAATGACCACGGACACCCGGATTTCGGAGGTGGAAATCATTTGAATGTTGATGTTGCGCTCGGCCAGCACCTGGAACATGCGGGACGCGACCCCGGTATGGGAACGCATGCCCACGCCCACGAGGGTGACCTTGGCGATGCTGTCGTCATACAAATCCTGTCGGAAATGAATGTCCTGCAAATTTTTGATGCATTCCCGCACGTCCGCCACATCGTCGCGGGGAACGGTAAAGGAAATGTCGGTATGACCTTCTTCACTGATGTTCTGGACGATAATGTCTACGTTCACGCCCGCTTCCGCGACGGCTTTAAAGAGGAGGGCCGCGACCCCGGGGGTGTCCTGGAGTCCGCGCAAAGTGACTTTTGCCTGATTTTTATCTGCGGCCACGCCGCGTACAAGTACATCTTCCATAACCGATATTTCCTTCACGATGGTTCCGGGTTTACGTTCAAAACTGGTCAACACTTCCAATTCCACCCCGTATTTTTTGGCGAATTCCACCGAACGGGATTGCAGCACCTTGGCGCCGAGGGAGGCGAGTTCCAACATCTCGTCGAATGCGATCACGTCAAGTTTGCGGGCATTGGGCACCACCCGGGGGTCGGCGGTGTAAACGCCATCGACGTCGGTGAAAATCTGGCAGCGGTCCGCCTTCAGGGCGGCGGCCATGGCCACGGCGGTCAAATCAGATCCCCCGCGTCCCAAGGTGGCCACGTCCGAAGCCGGGTTCATGCCTTGGAATCCGGCCACGATGACGACATGGCCTTGGTCGAGCTTTTCGCGGACGCGGAAAGGGTCGATCCCGGTGATTTTCGCCTTGGTGTGGGAGGCGTCGGTGCGAATGCCCGCCTGGGCGCCGGTCATGGACACGGCTTTCACGCCCAAATGGTGCAGGGCCATGGCGAGGATGCTGATGGAAATTTGTTCGCCGGTGGACAGCAGTTGATCGTATTCACGGTCGTTGGGGTCGGCGTGAACCTCGCGGGCCAAGGCAATCAATTTGTCCGTCGATTTGCCCATGGCGCTCACCACCACGACGACGTCATTGCCATTTTCGTAATCACTGCGAATGCGGTCGGCCACCCGACGCATGCATTCCGCGTCGGCGACCGAACTTCCTCCGTATTTTTGTACAAGCAGGGGTTTCATGTTCTCCTTAAGGTTTCCAATAAATTTGCGAATTTGGGAACGCCCAACGCCCCGCGCAGGGCGTCGCGTTCGTGCCAGCCTTGGGTTTCGTCGGCCGGGACGCCATCCCCCCACAGCACGAAAGGGGCTCGGCCTTTCTCGGGCCGCCCCCGATTGCGCACGCCGGCGGATAGCAACAAGAGGCGCGCATGGGGCTGGTCCTCCAAGATGGCGCGGATCGGACCGGTGACATAATAGTCGATTGCATCCAAACGTCGAACCTTTTCTTCGGGTCCTTCGGCCTGATCGCGTGCAAACGGAGCCGGGATCCAGACCGTGATTTCATCACAACGCCCCATCATCTCCAAAAACGCGCCCACGTCAAAGGCGGCGTCGATCTGGTTCAAGCCATAGGGGTTTTCCATGTCCAGAGCCTCAATCCCAAGAGCCTTGGCCAGCCCCAAGGCCAAAGGTTCGCAACTAACCAAGGCTTTGCGATGGGCTTGCGGGTGTCGGGTGACGCCGGACAGGGAACCGCCACTCCACATCCAAATGCCATTCAAAGGGTTTTCACCCAGATCCAGGCGGACCTGATTGATGGCGTGGGTACGAAGAACTTCCTCCGCCACCCGGTGCACGGTTTCCAGAGGCGCCGGCAGGCGGCGGCGGAGTTTGCTCATGGATTTGCCCACCACATCCGCGGGGGTGAGGCTGTCGAGGTTGCCAATCTCCAACAGGGGCAGGTCCACCACAAAACGCCCTTTCCCAAAAGACGCCAGCCGTACCGTGGGGGACAATTCCACGCGCAGGGCATCCCCCAAGGCCTCGAGCAAAGCGTTTTGCTCGCTCAGGGCATGGGGAAATGCCGCGCAGGTGATGACGTCATCCATACAGGTCACGAAATGGCCGAGGGCACGGTAACGGGAGGAATCCGGATCCCAACCGAGGGAACGGCCCGCCAGCGGCCCCCAGCGCACGCGGTCCAATTCCACGCCCTCGTCTCGGTAGACTTCCCCCAGCATGGACATGGAGTGGGAAGATTGACGGGCGGTAAACTTCAAAGCCCCTCCCCGCCCCTCCTCGGCCAGCGCGCGGGCGTGCGGACAACGGGCGGTCTCCAGCGGGGTTTGATCCCGCAGCGCCGAACTGGGAAAGTCGGCGGCGGCATCCACCATCAAAATCACTTTTTTCATGAGAGAAATCCCCTCAAGAACTCAGCTCCTCCACGCGATACCGCACAATGCCTTCGCCCACGTCGGGCATGGCCGCAAGTTCGGCAAGCGCCAGGGTGATATCGGCCATGCGGGCCTCGCCGGTGAGGACCACCACGGGAATGAATTCGTGGGCCTGATGCGCTTCTTTTTGCATGAGCGCGGTGATGGTAATGCCGCGGTCGCCCAGGACTTTGGCCACTTTGGCCAGGGTGCCGGGACGGTCGCGTAGCGGCAAACGCAAATACGAACGCTCCATGCGATCCCCCACGGGCAGAAGCCGGGGCGGCGGATTGGGCGCCCACTGCAAGGGAATCCGGTCCGTGGCGCCACTGGTGATGTTGAGGGCCACGTCCACCACATCTGCCACCACGGCGCTGGCGGTGGGCAGGCTGCCCGCGCCGCGTCCGTAGTACAAGGTTTCCCCCACCACGGCCCCATTCACCTGTACGGCGTTGAAACTCATGTCGACTTTGCTGAGCAAGTGGGTCTCCGGCAACAAAGCCGGTTGCACGCCCACTTCCACGGTGTTTTCCAAACGCCGCAGAATGGCCAAAAGCTTCACGCGGTACCCCAGTTCCGCCGCAAAGGCCACGTCCAAAGGATCAATGTCGCGAATGCCGCTTACGGGTACCTCGTCCAAGGTGATGGGAATGCCGTAGGCGATCTGCGCGAGGATCACGGCTTTGTGGGCGGTATCCCAGCCATCGATGTCCAAACTCGGTTCCGCCTCGGCATAGCCCAAATCCTGGGCTTCCTTGAGGACTTCCTCGAAAGAAACCTTGTCCCGCTCCATGCGTGTGAGGATGTAATTGCAGGTGCCGTTGAGGATCCCGTGGATTTCGCGAATGGGATTGGCCACCAGACCTTCCCGCAAGGATTTGATAATGGGGATGCCCCCGGCCACCGCCGCCTCGAAATACAAGTCCACGCCCGCCTCGGTGGCGGCGGCGATCAGTTCCGGACCATGCACGGCCAGCAAGGCCTTGTTGGCGGTAACCACCGATTTTCCGGCGGCAAAGGCCAGCAAAATAAACTCCCGGGCAATGCCGGTGCCGCCGATCAGCTCGATGACGATGCGAATTTCCGGGTCGTTCAGCACTTCCCCGGCATCGGATGTCAAAACCCCTTCGGGAAACGCGATGCCAAAATCGCGGTCAATATTCAGGTCCGCGGCGCGTTTCAGCACCAAATCCACGCCACTGCGGGCGCGAATGAGATCGCGTTGTTGAAGGAGGGTTTGCGCGGTCCCGGCACCAACCGTGCCCAGACCCAAAATGCCGACGTGTACAGTTTTCATAATCGTGTTCGCGTGTGGGCGGATTCCTGAATCCGCAAGGGTTGAAAGCGAAGGCTTCAACCCCAAACAAGCGGAGATTACAAGCCAAATCCGGCAATCATTTCAAGACAACGCCCCCGAATTCGGGGGCGATGTCGGGCCACACGGCGCAAGCCAGGCTTAGCTCTGCACTTGCTTGGCGACGTTTAACGCGTCACGTATATTGACCAAACGCAGGGGTTTGACCACTTGGCCCACCACTTTGGCCTCCGGCGAAGGCAGGGTGTCTTCGTTCGGACAAATCGCCACCACGGGCAGATTGGGGCGCATGGTGTGGATTTGCTTGATGGTGTCTTCGCCGCTCAACCCTTCCAATTGCAAACTCACGAACACCAAGGAAATGTTCGCATGCAGGGTGAGCAAATGCATTCCCTCATATCCGGTCTGAGCCACATGGACTTCGGCAAGATCCCTCAAGGCTCTTTCCGCGACGGAACGATCTTTTTCCTCGCCATCGATGAACAACACCACGGGAAGGGCCGGTTTGGGGTTCGTTTCGGACTTGGGCACAAAACCCACCCGCGCGGCATCCTCTTCGGCTATCTGGTTCAAAATATCGGGGACGAACATGCCGTTCTCTTGCATGAAGATCAACAGATCGCCCGGTCGGATTAAATTGGTGCGTCCTGGAGTTTGGTATGCATCCAACACTCCTTTTTTAACCCAATTGTATACAGTATTTCTGGAAACGCCGCATATTTTCCCGACTTCTGGCACGGAAAGAAAACGCGGTGTAGGCAAATTCGACTGTTTTGGTGTTCTCATACTAAGTTGTCTCCCTTTTCTGATGAATATGTTTATATTGACTTGACACTATAAACCAAGTATCTCTTGTTGACAAGTTATTTTTTTAGAGAATGTTTAAGCTTATCAGAAATTGATTATGAACTGGTCCCATCATCCCACAAAACGGTTTTTGGACGCAGGCTTTGCCTGCTCCCTGTTACTCATTTTCAGCCCGATTTTCTTGGTCTTGATGCTTGTGGTGGGCATCGGGCTGGGTCGACCATTGTTTTTTCGTCAACCGCGCCCGGGGAAGGACGGAGAAATTTTCGAACTGATCAAGTTCCGCACCATGCGAACGGGAGAGGGCACAGACGCGGAACGCATGACCCGACTGGGGCGATTTCTCCGCCACAGCGGCCTGGACGAGCTGCCCGAACTTTGGAACATTCTCAAGGGGGACATGAGTTTTGTCGGCCCCCGTCCCCTGTTGGTGGAATACCTCCCGCGATACGACGCCAACCAGGCCCGACGTCACGAGGTTCGCCCCGGGCTGACGGGTTGGGCGCAAATTCACGGCAGAAACCGCTTGTCATGGTCGGAAAAATTTCAGATGGATGTTTGGTATGTGGATCACGCCAGCTTCTGGCTGGACCTGAAAATTCTTTTTTTCACGTTCAGTCAATTGCGTTCCGGCGGCGATCCGGCCGAGCCGTTTTCAGGGAATCCCTCCTGAAACATTCCGAAAACCTTTCTGGAAACCTTCATGCGCATTTACCTCTCCCCTCCCCACCAAACCGGAACCGAACTCCAGTTTTTGCAGGAGGCCTTGGACAGCAACTTTCTGGCCCCGACCGGGCCGATGCTGGATCGCTTTGAAGACGAAATCCGAGAGCGGAGTGGTCGCGCCCATGCCTTGGCCCTCAACACCGGAACCGCCGCCATACACTTGGCCATTCGCCATTTGATCGATCACAGGCATCCGCGTGAAGACCCGCGCCCCCCTTTGGTGTTGGCCTCTTCCCTCACCTTTGTCGCCAGCGTCGCCCCCGCCGTGCAACTGGGCTGCGAAGTCCGATTGATCGACGCGGAGTTCGAAAGCTGGACCCTGGATCCGGTCCTGCTGTCCCATGCCCTCCAAGAAGCCCGGAGCGAATCCCGTCAGGTGTTGTGCGTCATCCCCACGGATCTATACGGCCAACGCTGCGACCTCAAGGCCATCATCGGACTCTGCGAACCGGCGGGCATTCCCGTGCTGAGCGATGCCGCCGAGGCCATGGGGGCAAAAGACCTCGTCTCCCTCAGCCCGCGCCCCTGGGCCGAAGTCTACTCCTTAAACGGCAACAAAATCATTACCGCCTCCGCCGGCGGGGTTCTGGTCACCGACGATGAACTTTTGGCGGGCCATGCGCGCAAACTCTCCATGCAGGCCCGGGAAGACTTCCCCCACTATGAGCACCGGGAGTTGGGCTACAATTACCGCATGAGCAATTTGCTGGCCGCAGTGGGCTTGGCTCAGTTGCAGAAACTCGAAGAACGAGTCGCCCAACGCAGAATTGTCTTCGAGGGCTACCGCCAACGCCTCGCCCATGTACCCGGCATCCGTTTGATGCCGGAAGCGGCCTGGAATCGCTGCACGCGTTGGTTGACGGTGATTTTGGTGGACGAAGATGAATTCGGAGCCTCCCCGCGCGAAATCCGCAAGGCCTTGGCCGCCGAAGGCATCGAAAGCCGCCCCATGTGGAAACCCCTCCATGCCCAACCCGCGCTCGCCCACCTTCGCTTTTACGACCACGGCGTGTCCAACACCCTTTTTCAATGTGGACTTTGCTTGCCCTCCGGCTCCGCCTTGACCGAATCGAATTTGGACGAGATTTGTGAAATTATTCTGAAGACAAAATAATTTCGCGGATTTCACCCGCCTCCAGCCTGCGCAGGGAGTCGTCTATTTTCACCACCGGTAACTGGACCAATTTTCCGGAAATCAAATCGCCATCCCTCAATTCCAAGCGGAAAATTCCTTCCGATTCACGGACGCTTTTCATCGAAGCCAGCTCGTGGAGTCTCAAGGGGATGCTACCCGCGGGTGTATCCAACAACAAGGTTTGATTGGGCAATTCGTATTGCCGGGTGGTGCCGTCTTCCAGAAGGGAATCGGCCTCCACCCATTCGGGACCCGCCAGCAAATGTTCCAACCACTCCTGTTCAGCGACCTCGGCGGCATTGTTCGGTTGCCTGATGATCCGCCCCCCTCTGGGCGCACTGGCCATGTTCATTTGCTGGATCATGCGGCGTGTGGCGGGGTCATTGAGCAGATCGACGGCCTCTTCCTTCTCGTCGTCGGCCTCTTCGCGGTCCGGCCGGGCATGCATCCCCCCCGCCCGTTCGGGATCGGGCACATGCGTTTCATCTGCAAAAGGATCGTCATCCTCGTAAAAATCCGGCAGAACAATCTGGGACCAAACGGGCATGGCCAACAGCACGACCATCAGGGAAAGAAGATGAATTTTCATACCCAAACCATACACGCCAAGCGGAGAAAACGCAATGAACTTTCGGATTCCCTCGACAAACGGCCCGAAATTTCCTTGTATGCATTTATGAAATTGATTTTCAGCTTTCTAATATTTTCCCTGCCCCTCATGGCCCTTCGGGCCACCCCCCCGGAAATCCTCGAAGCCGAATTGCAGGAATTGCGACTGGTCCTCCGTTCCCTGCGCACGGAAAACGAACAACTCCGCAGTCGCAATGAAATGATGCGCGAGGAAATCATCCGTTTGCGGCGCTTGCTGACGGAATTGCCCGAAACCCTGCCCGCCGAACCCACCCTGGGGCCCATCGCGCCCGTGGCGCCCCCGCCTGGCGAACCCGAACCCGCGCCCCTGCCCGGCTTCGATGTGATTTACGTCAATCCCACCTGGCATTACGTGATTTTCGAAGGCGGTTCCGAAGACGGTCTGGACATGGGCAAACGCGGGCGCATCCTTCGGGACGGGGTGGAAATCGGGACCGCCGCCATTACCGCCATCCAAGCGGGCCAAAGCGTGGCCGATATCAATCTCGACAGCCTCGGCGGCCGCGGACAGTATCCCCGCGAAGGAGATCGGCTCATGTTTATCGATTCCGATTAGGCCCTTTCCAGAGGCTGAGGACGGTGGCTTTGCGACGCGAAGCGTCTTTGGAGTGCGGTAGCGAGTGCAACGAAGCTACCGCTTTGCAGAGCCATGGCCCTAAGTTTTCGCTCCTGATCCGCAGACCGCAGGATGGCATCCGTGGTCTCTCTATCCAGAGTCCACCCCACAACCCAAGATCAGTGAAAATCAGTGTTTTCAGAGGTTCATTTTTCAGAGCCCTGCGGATGCTTCGCCGACCTGCGGATGCGTACGAATCGTTTTCTCCAGTAAAAACATACTCTTCGAACTTCTCATCCAGAAACATCCGAAGGTCGGCGAAGCATCCGCAGGTCGAAACAACCGGAAGATCCGTTGTCCGGCGAAGCCATCCGTTGGGAATCAACCAATCAGGAATCAACCAATCAGGACACGGATGGCCACCGATCCAAGGCTCTGGATTTGGTTTTGGAAGAAGAACCACGGATGGCAGGAATTTACACGGATAATTTTAGGATTACGATTAGGATTAGGATTAGGATTAGGATTAGGATTTGGGGCATCTTCCTGCATCCCCCGAAATTTCCGGCAGGTTTTTCTTGATTCCATGTCTCAATATTGAATGATTGGCGCACGTTCATTCCCCCCACCATCCACAAAGGAGACACCCTCATGCCCAGACCCGTTACCCTTTTCACCGGCCAGTGGGCCGACTTGCCCATCGAGGACCTTTGCGCCAAAGCCAAGCAATTTGGATACGACGGCTTGGAATTGGCCTGTTGGGGCGATCATTTCGACGTGCAAAAAGCACTTTCCGATGCCGACTACATCCCGGCCAAAAAGGCCCAGTTGGAACGGCACGGTCTCAAATGGTTTTCCATTTCCAATCATCTGGTCGGCCAAGCGGTCTGTGACCGCATTGACGAACGTCACCAACAAATCCTCCCGCCCCACGTCTGGGGCGACGGCGATCCCGAAGGCGTGCGCCAACGCGCCGCGCAGGAGATGATCAACACCGCCAAAGCCGCCAAAGCCTTCGGCGTAGACGTGGTCAACGGCTTTACAGGCAGTTCCATTTGGCATCTGGTTTACAGCTTCCCGCCCGTGCCCCCGAAGATGATCGAAGACGGCTTCCGGGATTTCGCGGCCCGATGGAAACCCATCCTCGACGCCTATTCGGAACTCGGAGTTCGCTTTGCCCTCGAAGTCCACCCCACGGAAATCGCTTTTGACATCGCCAGCAGCGAACGCGCCCTCGACGCTCTAGACCACCACCCGGCCTTCGGCTTCAATTACGACCCCAGCCACCTCGGATATCAGGGCGTCGATTACGTGAAATTCATCCGCACCTTTGCCGACCGTATCTTCCACGTGCACATGAAAGACGCTTGGTGGGGACACGGCGACGGTTCCGTGGGCGTGTTTGGCGGTCACACAGAATTCGCGGACCCTCGTCGCTATTGGGATTTCCGTTCCCTCGGCCATGGCGACATCAAATTTGAGGACATCATCGTGGCCCTCAACGACATCGGCCACAACGGTCCCCTCTCCGTCGAGTGGGAGGATTCCCGCATGGACCGCGAACACGGTGCCACCGAAGCGGCCGCGTTTGTGAAACGCGTCGATTTCAAACCCAGCCAAGTCGCCTTCGACACCGCCTTCGATCACAAATAAGGGGGAAATGAGGGAGAGCGGGAGAGAGGAATATAGAATTGGAATCATATTGAGCGTTGGAAAATATTCCAGCCCCCCCGTCCCGGGGATCGATTGGGATCGTTATCGCCTTGTAGCCTCTTTGAAACAAGACAAACGCCACCCATTGTTCGTCCTGAAAATTTTCTTAGCAGCATTCCCAATCCGTACGTATGAATCCCTTCGCCATCTCCCCTTCCGTTGACCCGCTTGCCCATCTGCGCCCCGAACATCCCCGCCTCCTGCTCCTCTCCGACCGCGCCGAAGCTCTTGCAGCGCAGTCCCCAAACGACACCCGCCTTTCCGCGGTTTTACAAACGCTCGAACGAGAGGCCAAGGATCTGGCCCACGCCCCCCGCCTGACCCGGATACTCGACGGCCCCGGCGCCTACCGCCTTCTGGAAACCAGTCGCAAAGCCCTCCGCCGCATTTTCCTGCTAGGCATGCTCCATCGACTCTCCCCTTCTCCCAAATACGTCGCCCAAGCCCGCGACATGCTCCTGAATGTCGCAAATTTCTCCGACTGGAATCCCCCACACTTTCTCGACACCGCGGAAATGGCCACCGCCGTCGCCATTGGTTACGATTGGTTTTATCACGACCTCGCCCCTTCCGATCGCGAAACCCTGCGCGAAGCCCTCGTCCGCCACGCTCTCCGCCCCGGCATGGAAAACGAATGGTGGGTCACTTCCACCCACAACTGGAACCCCGTCTGCCACGG
>JAFIGC010000139.1 GCA_020831635.1 Verrucomicrobiota bacterium
GAACGCCGAACATCGAACGAATACCGACGGGGCAACGGGGGACGGGAGCGCCGATCGCCGCATCGGCAGGGGCGAAGGGGGCGTTCGAGTGCGGAGTGACGAATGCGGAGTGCGGAGTGAATTCGGGGCGAAGGGGGAAACGCTGCCACTCGCCCGCTTCTCTCTCTACCGCGAACAACATCCGGGCCTCCCGGAAATTTCCCCCCAAGATTTCACCTGCTATCACTGGCAATACGCCCTCGACGAGGCGGCCTTTTCCGAGCGCGTCCGGCGCATCCGCGACGCCATCGCCGCCGGGGAAACCTATCAGGTCAATTTCACCACCCCCGGTTATGCGGAATTCCGGGGCGATCCCCTCGCGCTGTTCCGGGCCATGCTCCTCGGTCAGGCGGCCCGCCATCAGGCCTATTTCGACGAAGGAGACCGGGTCATCCTCAGCGCCTCCCCGGAACTGTTTTTCCGCTTGGAAAACGGACGCATTGACTGCCGTCCCATGAAAGGCACCGCCGCCCCCGGCCAGGAAGCCGCCCTGCGCGCCTCCCTCAAAGACCGCGCCGAAAACGTCATGATCGTGGACATGATCCGCAACGACCTCGGGAAAGTCGCCGACACCGGAAGCGTACGGGTCAGCAGCCTTTTCGACGTGGAAACCTATCCCAGCCTCGTGCAAATGACCTCCACCGTCCAAGCTGCCGGGTCCGCCACGGTGTGGGACTGGTTGCGGGCCCTCTTCCCCTGCGCCTCCATCACCGGCGCTCCCAAACGCAACACCATGGCCTGGATCCGGGAACTCGAAACCGGTCCGCGCGGCATTTACACGGGGTGCATCGGCGGCCTGTACGGCGATGGGGTCACCGAATTCAACGTCGCCATCCGCACCGCCGTCATCGACCGCACCCAAAACATCCTCCGCTACGACACCGGCTGCGGCATTGTCTGGGACAGCGAACCTGCGGAGGAATTCCGGGAAAGTCGCCTCAAATCCCATATCGTGCGTCATCCCGCCCAACCCTACGAACTCATCGAAACCATGCGATGGACCCCCGAAGACGGATGCGCCCAATGGCCCTGGCATCGGAAACGACTGCTCCAGTCCGCCGACACCCTCGGCTTCGCCGTCGATCCCGAACGCCTCGAACGGGAATTCGACCAACAAACCCAAGACCTGACCGCCCCCACCCGCCTGCGTCTCCTCGCCGATGTGGACGGACATCTCTCCTGGACCCTGACCCCGTGGACGGGAAACGCCCTGGAGCCCATGACCTTTTGCATCGACAGCGTCCCCACCCCCTCCACCCATCCGCATTTGCGCAATAAAACCACCCGACGCGACCTCTACGCCCAAGCCCGGGCCCGTTTTCCCGAAGTCGACGAAGTCCTCCTCCTCAACGAACGCGGCGAACTCATGGAATTCACCATTGGCAACCTCATCGTCGAAATCGACGGCGTCCGCTACACCCCGCCCCAAAGCAGCGGCCTATTGCCCGGCACCACCCGGGCCATGCTCCTCGAAAAAGGAAACCTCCAGGAAAAAATCCTCCATCCCGCAGACCTCGAACGCGCCCAAAACATCCACATGATCAATGCCGTGCGGGGTGAAGTGGGCATGAAGCATGAAGTCTCAAAAACAAACCCAAACTTTCACAAATAATGTACCTGCAATGCATTCGCATGTATAGCTTCATCATAAAATGATTTCGCCCATCCAACAAGAACTTCCTATATTGCCACGGAATGCGGATGCGCCGGTTTTCGTCCCAGACAAAGGCCACTGCGCCCTCTTCCGGTTCTTTCCATCTTCATACCATACATCTGATTACCTTTACTCCTCGCATGGTGAAAAAAAATAACGAAACGGCGCGGAAAAATCCCACACACCATGCGAATCTCAGAGAGTTCTCTCGGTGCTTGCTGCTGGTATTCCGCATATTGATACGACAGGATTCGATATCTTTTTAAGATTCGGATGACATTCGGAAGCCCAAAAAAAGCAATGAAGTCTAAAAACCACTGTCAATTTCCGGATATTTAATCAAGCTGATTTCATCATCCTTTATATACACCTTCACACGAGGAGCCGCACATGTTACCCTTCCCTCTTTTCTGTCGTAGATTTGCCAGCACCTTTCCGCTTTTCTTCAAGCAATCGCAGCTATTCCGCGGGCTGCTGCTGATCTGCGCCCTTTCCGCCACGAACCTTCACGCCGAACCCACCGCGCTTTGGCCCGAACAGGCGGATTGGCGGGTGGCCTGGACGCTGAGCCAAGTGATGGGGGGGCGGGACGGCAACTATGAACCCTTTGATCGGGGCTGGGCCCGCCCCAATACACCGACGCCTGAAAATTGGATGGCGGCGGATTTTGATGACAGCCAATGGGGGTTTGCCTCGGAATTCTCCCCGGGAATCGGCGAAGACGGAGTCTGGCAGCTTTCCACCATTTCCCTGCGTCGGCATTTTGCGGTCAGCAATCCAGACGAGGTGAGCGGGTTGGTCCTCAACGTATCGTACCGAGGCGGAATCGTCGTCTATGTCAATGGACGTGAGGTGAGCCGCCATCACCTTCCCGACGGCGAATTGGGCGCAGATACCCTGGCGGAAGACTATCCGTTGAGCGCGTTTGTGCATCCGGAAACGGGAACCCCACTTCCCCGTCAACAACCACCGGATGCAACAGAGGACATGAAGGCGGGGTACCAGTCCCGCATTCGCGAGGCGCGGGTCCCCATTCCCAACGACGTGCTTCGCGAGGGGGCCAACGTGGTGGCCATCGGCATCCATCGGGCTCCGTATCACGTGGCACCGCTGGAGGAGGATTTCCACCGCTACCATCTCACCGTCTGGTCCACGGCGGGATTTTTGGAGGCACAACTTCACGCGGATTCCCCATCCGGGGTGTATGCCCATGAGCAAATCCCGGGCCCCTATCTTTGGGTGCCCTCCATGTTGACCGGAATTGGCAGATACGCGACCGACGGGGACCCCTTTTCGGGTCCCCGCCCCCTGACGCTGCAAGCCCCCCGCAACGGGGTCGTTTCCGGGAGTGTGGTGGCGGAAAACCTTTCCGGAGATGAAGAGTTGGCCGCAACAATCAGCCCCTTTACCCATGAGAGTGGCGCGCGACTACCCTCCGAAGCCGTGCGGATCCGATATGCGTTACACGACTCCGAAAACCGGGCGCATCCCTATGACGTGCTTTCTCCCGCCCCGCCCCGGGGGCCGCAGCGGTTGCCCGTCTGGCTCACGGTCCACATTCCCGCCGACACCGAGCCCGGGCTCTACGAGGCGGAATTGAACATCACGGGCGCAAATCGAAATCTTACCTCCAAGGTACGCCTGCGGGTGCACGAATGGACCTCCCCTCCCCCCAGGGAATTCCGGGCTTGGTCGGGACTCTTTCAGTCCCCGGAAACCCTCTCGGAAACCTACGAGGTCTCCTTTGGTTCCAACGAACATTTCGGGTTGATCGAGCAATCGCTGCGGTATGCGGGCAAGACCGGCAACAAAGTCGCGGCCATCTCCGCCCAACGCGACACCTCGTTCCTGGGACGGGAAGCCCTCTTGGTGTTCCAAAAGAACGGCCGGGGGGAACTCGTCCCGGACCTGCGGTTGGTGGAACGCTATCTGCGCTTGATCGACGAGCATGTCGGTGAGCCCAAGGCGCTGATCGTCAACCTGTGGACCGTGGCCAATGACCCCCGGCGCGACCGGCCCGACACCTTGCCGGTGTCTCTGATTACTTCCGAGGGCATAGTCGCCCATGACATTCCCAATTTCGGCAATCCCGGGTCGGAAGAGATTTGGCGTCCCGCCCTGGGGGCCCTGCGGGAGCTCGTCGAGAAACTGGGCTGGGATCCCGCCTGTCTGATGCTGGGCATGCCCAGTGATGACCGGCCCTCGCAAGAGACGCACGAATTCTTGGCCCGCGTGGCCCCGGAGATGACCTGGGCCACCTACAGCCACCATGCCGGCCCCCGCCCCCGGGGACTCGATATTTACCCCGCCCGCCATGGCCGAGGCCCCTACGGATGGAAGGTGAGCGATCCGTATCTGATGACCAACCACCGCGGCAGTCTGGTGGAGTATTCGGCGCTGATTCGCTACCGAACCCTCGCCATCCGGGCCATGCGGGAAGGCTTCAACGGGGTCAGTGGCATCGCCATTGATTTCTGGCCCATTCCCGGGGAAGACCGGGACACAAACTGGCGTTTTGCAAATCCCCCAAGAGGATGGGGGCGCATTTTCCGCAACGGCCCCCGCACCCTGCTGGCGCCGGGCCCCGACGGCCCCCTCGCCACCACCCGCTTCGAAATGTACCGCGAGGGCTTTCAGGAAACCGAGGCCTACATTTACATACAGGAAAACAAGGACGACCCCCTCCTGCCCCCGGAACTGGCGGCACGCGCCAAAGCCATTCAGGAACGCGTGGATCGAAAAGTCGTCAACATCCTCACCTACATCTCGGGTGGGTTTGCCCCCGACATGGATTGGTTTTCGGATGTGCATGAGATTTATGACTGCGCGGGACTCATGAAAAACGTCCTGACTAGTGAATAATGGCCCTCTGCGAGATAGGGGTCGAATTTGCCTTGATTCTTTTCACAGCATCCATCAGGAATGTGGAAAATGGACCCCTCCAAACAACTTCGGATTGGCTGCTACATCATGCACCATCAAGCCTATGGGCGTGATGTGCTCCATGGTGTGCTCGACTGGCAGAAAACGCAGGTGGGCTGCCGGGTGGTCAACCACCACCACCTGGAGCGTGTCATTCGTTTCAAACCGCATGGCATCATCGCCCAGGTGGCCCACAAAAGCGGACTGCCGATTTTGAGGGGCCTGAATGTGCCGATACTGAACATTTCCGCGAGCCTCAAGGACATCCCCTTCCCCACCATCACCGCCGACAACGAGGCCGTGGGTCACGCCGGGGCCGCGCATTTGATCGAGAACGGCGTGCGCTGCCTCGCCTTTGCGCGCAGTCCCTGGACCCATTTCAGCACCTTGAGGGAACAGGGCTTCCACCGTTGCGCCCGCGAGCGCGGGGTCATGATTCTCCCCACCTACAACCAAGACAAACATCTCGAGGCGGAAAACCCGAGGGGACTGCCCTACGCCCCCTCTCTGCTCAACTGGGTCCGTCAGTTGCCCCCGGGGTGCGGGGTGATGACCGATTTTGAGGAACTGGCCACCGACATTCTCGAGGTGGCCCTGGACGAGGACCTGCGGGTGCCCGACGACATTGCCGTCATCAGCGCCGACCAGGAACATGGCTTTGCGGAGATGAGCGATCCGCCGCTAAGTTGCGTGCCCATGCCGGGCCTCGCGGTGGGCTGGCAGGCGGCGGAATGTATGGCCAATCACCTCTTGAAGGGAGTGCCCCTGCCCGAAGTCCAGGTGTTGATCCCTCCCGGACAAGTGATCGCCCGCCAGTCCTCGGATCTTCTGCATGTCGAGGACCTGGCCCTGCGGGCCGCCCTGCTCTTTATTCGGGAACACGCGCACCAGCCCATCAACGTATCCCAAGTGGTGGCCGCCAGCGGCATCAACCGCCGCGCCCTGGAACTCAAATTCCGGAACCTGCTCAAACGCAGTATCCGCGAGGAGATTGAACTCGAACATCTCGTCGTTGCCAAACGCCTGCTGGAGCAAACCCGCCTGCCCATGGGGGAAGTCGCCGAACAGTCCGGTTTTACCAGCGTGCACCGCATGACCTGCCTGATCAAGGAGGACACCGGCATGACCCCGCTGGTGTACCGGAAAAACCTTGCCCCAAACTAACGTTTTCAGAGGAAACAGCGTAAATCCACCACCCTACCCCCTTTGGTTGCTTCTGTTCCAGTCCGCCGGGTTTTTGAACAGAAGGGCGCGGGGCTCTCGATCCTTGCAACCCCATATCGAAATCGGCGAATGACTTTCGGAAACACTAGCCGACGCCCAAAAAAACCACCGCCCCCGGAGCGGGGGCGGTGGCAGAGGGCTAGGTTGCTCCTTGCAGCTTAGGAACGGCGGCGGAAGATTGCCAAACATCCCAAGGCAATGCCGAGAAGCACCAGGGTGCCGGGTTCGGGGATCACCGCGAACTCCATGACGTACCCATCCACGGATCCGGCCCCGAAATTCGCGCTTTGCGCCTTCATGCCGTTGAACACAAGTTCCAATTCCGGGTCTGCGAGCGTGCCAAGGTACTGGAACGTGGCGTTTTCGAACGCCGGGGTTGTGTCCGACAGCGTGAAGAATCCCCCGCGGAACGAATCGGCGTTTTGCAACACCCCCAAGGCCGTGAAATCAAGGGTGATTTGGTTGCCGGCGGTGAAATCCGCCGTGAACGCGGTGGCGTTGGTGAGTCGCAGCACATCGTTGCCGCTGGCGGAGGCGTTCCCGTAGGTGGGGTCGGCCTGGGTGAACTCGAAGAGGAAATCCAACCCGCCGGTGGGGTCGATGCTGTCCACGGTCAGGATCCCCGGACTGTTGCCGGGGGACACCAGACCGGAACCGCCGATGGTGCGGTCCACCGTGCCAGTGCCTTCCAACCGGCCGTTGGCACCGAGGCTAAAACTACCGCCGGAGGCGATGGAGCCGTTGACGACCAGAGTTCCGCGGCTCACATCCACGTTGCCGGTGAAGGTGTTGTCGTTGTTGAGCACCACCCGTTGGCGTTGTTCTCCGCCGCTGAGGATCAGTCCGCCCGTTCCGGAAATCACACCGTGGAAGTTGTCTGTTCGACCACCTTGACGGTGGCGGATATTTAAATCACCGTTCAAGGTGACGGTGCCGGAATAGTTCTGCGTTCGGTTATTCCAATCACTGTCAAACAACCCGCCATTTTCCCCCACCACGATGTTGCGCGACAGCGTGCTGTTGCTCGCGGCGTCGTTGGCGAAAGCCCCGCCGTTCAGATGGAGCGACTTTGTGGCACTGTCGGAGAGGACGTTGGTGTTGGTGATTCGCAGAATTGTTCCCGACACATGCACATCCTGGAAGGTGTTGCCCGAATTGTGCAGAAGCACGAAAGGCCATCCATCAGGTCCATTGGTGGCGATGTTGACTTGATGTCCCGCAACGACGAGGTCTCCGCCGCCTCCATTCGCGGAAAGAACCGGACGAATATTGGTCACCCGGTTACCACCGTTGTGGACGTGCAGGTAGAGGTTTCCGGGAGAGGCCAGCGTTCCGCTCGTGCCCAGGGCTTCATTGCCTTCATTGGCGCGGATGATCACCGCCCCGCTGTTGAGCGTGAGGATGTTGCCGGCCCCAATGGTGATGGGGCCAAGTCCGTTGGGGACGCCGCGGGCGTTGTAATCCAAGTTCAGGGAGTGAATGGTTGTGCTTCCGGCCAAGGTAAAGGGCGCGGTCACTTTCACGTTGTCCGTGGTTGCCCAATCCGCGGGATCGAGGCTGGTTTGGTGGCTGGACAGTTCCACAATGGCATTCCCGTCCAGGGTCAGGAAATTCCCGGTGCCCGTGCCCGGGCTGCCGCTCATGGGGCTGTGGGCCCAACCGCCGAGGATTCCGCCCGCATCCAGTGTGGGCGCGGTGGTGAAGGTCACGTTGGCGGAATTGTCTACCCGCAGCACGGCGCCGGGGGAGACCGTGCCCAGGGCATCGTAATTGATGGTTCCGGATGCGATGGTGGTGATCCCGGGGTCGAGGTCCAGATCCGCGGCGAAAACCGACGGCAGGGACAACGCCAAGGCCACGGCAAGACTTCCTGTCCGAAGTCCCGAGGGGATGTGATGTGTTCTTTTCATGATCATTTTATCTCCAGTTGCAATGAATTCAAACGCCAAACCGTCCGGGAGGGTCCGGTGTCCCGATCCAACGTTGCCACAAAATGCTGCGACAGGATACACTCTACAGGAAACGCCCCTCCCCATTCTATAGCACTTTGCGTTTCTTTACCTCGTCTTTGCGAAACCTTGCCTTTCGGTGATTCGGATATTGGACAAATTCATTCGCATTCCGCACGTTGTGCGAATTGGGGTTCTGTGGGATACTTCCACAACTTTAATCCCATATCCCTTGAGGCCTCCGATGATCATTTCCAAAAACCATGGCGTTTTCCTGACCCTTCTGCTGCTCAGCACTTTCGCGAGTCTGCAGGCCAGCATGATTTTCGCCGACAATTTCGAATCGGCCACCAACAGCAATTTAAACAACAACAACAACGTGGTGACCTCCAACCTCACCTGGTACAGCGCCTTGGGACTTGGCCGGGTTCGCGCTGTGGAGGACACGGTGCTGGGCGGCGCGGGCAACACCGCTTTGGAGATGTTTTCTCCGGACACGTTCCGCCGCATGAGCGGACAGTTCACCGCCACCACCCTGAGCGCCACCGTGGGGGAGGCCTTGCAACTGAGCTTTGACATGCGTTTCACCGAGGCTCCCGCCAGCAACATTTATGGATTCCGCTTTGGTCTGTTCAATTCGAACGGGACCCTGATGACGCAAAGCAACCCGAATGGCAACAGCCAACCCACCGTACAAGACGACGATTTCGGTTATTACATCCGTATGGCCACCGGCCCGGCCACCGCGACCACGGAACTCATCCGCGAACCCGCCGGCAACAATCCCTTGGGAGGTCCGGTGGTCCCCGGGGAAGCCATCCTGACGAACTCCGCCACACCCACCCGCATTGAAGACCAACTGGTGCATAACTTTGTCTTCACATTGACCCGTCTGAGCGGTGGGGATATCGGGCTGTCGGTCCTTATGGACGGGAATCTGATTGGCAGTGCCGTGGAAACCAACCCATTGACCGGCACCTTCGATACCCTTTATTTTGGCAAGGGGAATATCGCCAGCGACTTTGCCGTGGACAATGTGCAACTGAGTCTCATTCCCGAACCGGGCACCCTGGCGCTTTTGGGCATCGCCCTGTCAGCCTTGGCGATTTTTCGCCGCCGGTGAGGGTTTCCGAGCATCGGAAGACCTGAAGAACCGCGTTCCGACTCTCGGAACGCGGTTTTTTGTGACGGACCGCTTTGCGAACGGATTTCTTGGTCACAACGCTTTTTGCGTTTGACGGAAGCCCTTCGTTGCCGTTCTCTGCAGGGATGCATCCCCCCATGGACACACAACCGCTCGTTGGCATTTTCACCTATCCCAGTTTAACGCTGGGGCGGGACCTGATTCGTGGGATCACGCGCTACAGCAAAGCGCACACCGGTTGGCGGCTGTATCTGAATATGGGTCTCGATGCGCCGGGCCCGCGGGTGGTGCCCACACTGGACGCCGCGCTCATCAGCGTGGCGCACCCCCATGTTGGGGACTTTGGCGTGCAACTCGGCGTGCCCGTGATCAATCTCTCCGGGCGCATGGAAAATTCCCCGTTCCCCCGGGTGTGCATCGATGATTGCGCCGCCGGGCGCATGGGGGCGACACACCTGTTGGAAAAAGGATTCCGCTCCATCGCGCTCTTCGCCTCCCACACCTGCGATCTTCTCAGCCGCGAACGGATTCGGGGCGCGTCGGAAGCCTGTGCCTTCTTTGACGCCCCGGAGCCCGGATTCTTTTCCTGTGAGGGACGCCACGATTACTGGATGGAACTGCGCACATGGCTGCAATCCCTGCCCATGCCCTCGGCCATCCTCGCCGAAAACGATTTTGACGCCTCCCTGCTCCGTCAGGCCTGCTGGGAAAATGGACAGGATATTCCCGGAGACATCGCCGTCCTCGGGCTGGGCAACGACGATCTGCTTTGCGAAGCCGGCGCCCCCTCCCTGTCCAGCATCCAGATGCCGATGGTGGATATCGGTTATCGGGCGGCGGAAAAGCTGGACCTGTGGCTGCGCGGCACGCCTCCGGAGGACTTCGAAGAACGCTTGCCGCCCCTCCGGGTCATCGAACGCGCCAGCACCGACATTGTCTGTCAGGACGATCCCCGGCTGGCCAAGGTGCTGGGTCTGATGAAGGAACATGCCTGCAAAGATCATTCCATCGACTGGTACGCGCGGCAGGCGGGCATCAACCGCCGTTCACTGGAGATCCAATTCCGCAAGGTGATCAAACGCAGTCCGCGGGAGGAAATTGTCGCCCAGCGCATCCGCCATGCGTGTATGCTGTTGGAAACGACAAACTGCACGGTGGAAGAGGTCGCACAACGCTGTGGATATCGGCACACCCCGAACTTCACCCGGGTTTTCCGCGGTCAGCGCGGCATGACGCCCGGAGACTGGCGCAAACTGCACCCGCCCGATTCGCCGGCCGCAATACCGTAAGCCCCGGCTTCGCATTCGGGTCATTTTCCTTTGCTTCCTTTGCGTGCTTCTGTTCCATGGTCATCAGCGCTTCCGGGAACGGAGCCCGAGTGCACCCAACAGTGCCACACCCAGTAGGATCAGGGAGGAGGGCTCGGGAATGACCACGGCATCCCAGGAGGTGCCGATGCGCAGTTCGTCGAACTGATATTCATCATCCGGTTCAGGAAAGCCGTAGCGAAGACCGAAGGTGTTGAGCCCCCCGGCAATCCCGATATCCCGGGTGGCTTGGGAGGCGGGACTATCGACCCCAAAGGTGGTGCTGGTCGGATTGACGTAGAAATCGAGCCGATTGTAATTCGTGGTGCCGTCTTTGTAGAGGCGCCCCACCAAAAGAAAGGTCTCGTTTCCCGTCGCGATTGTGCTGTCGGCTTGGGTAATGGCTCCCGATCCGTCTGTCAGCCGGGCCCCCAGCGGCTTGAGGGTATTGGAATTCCCTGCGGAAATCAGTTGGCCTATTCCGAAGGAATTGTTGATGGTGGAACTGTTGCTGAGATAAAAATAGAGGAAATCCCGGTCGTTGTTTTCGAAGGTGGGAAACCCGGCGACGGGTCGGAAGAGAAAGCTGAAAAACACCTCATCGCTGGCGATGGCGTGAAAGCTCCGGTTCAGGACGACGCCGACCGAGGTGTTGTTCAACCCCAAATTCCCCTGAACGGCGGCGGCTCTGCTTCCCCCGCCAACGATGACGTTGCCAGCGCTGTAGGAGAGCCCCCCGGAAACCACATTGATGTCTTCATGACCGCTATAGGCGCCCGTCCAGCCCGTGCCCCCGTTGTTGCCACTCAAGTCATTGTCCGCAGTGTAGGGTTCAAAGCCATCGTAAACAAGCAGGGTGGCCTGCGCCAGCGGGGCACAAGCCATCAGCAAGGCTGCCGCAAAAGTTGATGTGAATTTGTTCATGTTCTTCTCCTCATCAGGGTGGTGTATGTCAAAGCTGGGTTTCGCCCACGTGCCCCCGCAAATGTTTGCGCGGAAAGGTGCGAGTCTCCTGCAATCATAAACATGAAGCCACATCGTGGCAACGCCCTTGACAACTTAAACAGTTAAGTTATGGGAAGTCGAAGTATGCACCCCAACCGACGCGTCACCCTGAAGGACATCGCCGCGGCCACCGGACTTTCTGTGGCTGCGGTTTCCAAGGCTTTGCGGGGTTTGAGCGACATCTCGCCGGAAACCCGGGACCGGGTACAGGCCGCGGCGACCCGAATGGGCTATGAGCGGGACGCCGCGCTGGGGGCCCTTGCGGCTTACCGAACGAAAATCCGGGATCCCGCTTCCGATTGGAATGCCATTGCCTTTCTGCACAACTGGCCGGATTTCGCCGCATTGGAGGGTCACGCGTATTATCGCCACCTGATCGAGCGCCTGCGAGAAGAGTTGACCCTCCGAGGATTCAGTTTGGAAATCCACTCCGTGGGTGTGGACAGTGAATCCTGCGGAACCGTGCTTCGCCAATTGAAATACCGTGGTGTGCTTGGTTTGATTCTGGGCCCCCTGCCCCCCACGCCGGATCCAAAGCCCATTCAGGTGGAACGCGGGGACTTTGAAGTGATGACCCTGGGCCCCACGGCCGTCTACGCACGGCACCACACCGTGCAGGCGGACTTCTGGGAGAACTTTCAACTGTTGTGGGGGGAATTGCGCGCCCGGGACTACAAACGCATTGGACTCTATCTGCCGCAAAACACCGTGTGGCGAACCGGCGGAGCCTGGCTGGGGGGCTATTTGGAACACCAGCATGAAGACCGAAAGGTTGCGGCCATTGCCCCCTTGCTGCATGGCGGGGAAAACCGCGGGGAATTCATGGCGTGGTACAAGCGACACCGCCCCGATGTCATCATTTCCGTAAACGCCTGGCCCTTGGAATGGTTGCGGGAGGCAGGGATCTCCATGCCAGAAACGGTGGGACTCGCCTTGGTCTCCGTCGCAAACACGGAATGCGCGGGGGTCGACAGCCGGCCCGCACGTCAAGGCGAAAGAATCGCCGAAATGGCCGAAATCTTGATTCACCAGCGCATCATTCGCTTCAATCCCAGCGACGCAACCCTGCGCATGCACGTTCCGGGGGCCTGGCGGGATGGGACAACCCTTCGTCCGAAATCCCCCTGCGGGGATCACATTCCTTAAGCACCGGAAAGGAGGAGGGCGTGCTCCTTTGCTTCCTTCGCGTGCTGCTGTTCCAGTCCTCCGGGTTTTGAACGGAAGGGCGCGAAGGGAGCAAATGGGAATCTAAATTCATATCTATTTTTGGGTTGATTCACCTCCCGTAAAATCATAATTATGCTTATATTATTCTTCAAATAAAACCTTAATCCTAAAACCGCAACCCATCAAAAGAATAATTTAATATTGAATATTGCTAAAATTAAATTCCTCCCCCACGCCCTTCGGAGCCTTCCCATGTCCATATTCAAACCCCTCACCCTCATCCCCCTCATGCTCACTTCCCTGATGATGCCTTCCCACGGCCAGATCCCCGAACAACTTGAAGGCCCGATCGAGATCCGCAAGGTCAACGGGGGCCGGCTCGCCTGGCGTTTTTTGGGGGATCGCGGGGACGGGGCTCAAAACCTGGGGCTGTGGATCGCCGAGGAGACGGAAACCGTCCGAGGAGTGGTCTTTAGCCTGCACAACGGCACCGAAGCCTATCTGGAGGATTTGCACGCCTTCTGCCGTCAGGAAAACTTCGCCCTCTACGCGGCCCTCATCCGCTGGGCGGATTTTGAACTTGTGCTCCCCGATCAGCTGGCCAAGCTATCCGGGGCCCTCGGTCATCCGGAGATCCCGAATGTGCCCTGGGCGGTGATCGGTGGTTCCCGGAATGTGGGGGCCCTATTGAATTTCACCCGCCTGGACGCCCACCGCGATCAGCGTATCCTCTGCATGCTCTTCAACGGCGGGCCCGGACCCGGACTCAACCTCGGCGACACCCCCGTCCGGGGACAGACCCTCCCCGACGCGGAGATCTTCGCGGGCATCCCCATGCTCACCGTCAATGGCGCCAAGGACCCCTACACCGACCACATGAAGTGGCAGACCGACGTGTACCCCCGCATCCGCGCCCGGAACTTTTCGGCCGCGGTGGCCGCGGACTGGAACGCGGGTCACGCCCGCCAGCGCGCCGACGTGTTGTATTTCCCCTTCATCCTCGAGGCCTACAACCACCGAGTGCCCAAAGACCATGATTTCCGCGATGGACCCGTCACCCTCAAGCCCTTCCGCTTCGAGGACGGGTGGATGACGGAACCGATCGACTGGGACAACCCCGCCACCGGCGAAATGAAACCGGCCGCCGACGGTCCAGACACCGTCTGGCTTCCCTCCCGGGAATTCGGGGAACTCTGGAACCGCTTCCATCTCCAGGGGCAAAGCGAGGAGGAAATCATCGCCATGTGGTACAGCGACGGCATCCCCTTTTGGCGGGAGGCCAAGCGCCCCGCGGATGTCGCCGGATATCCGGAAAACATCGTGGGACTCCCCCCCGCCGCCCGCGCCACCCTGGAAAAACTCGGATCCACCCCGCCCCCAACGGAGGCCGAGCTGCGGGAACTGAGGGACCAACTGCGCCAAGCCGTCGAAAGCCCCTTCAAGGACAGAAGAGACGCCGCCAAAACCCTGCTGGAGCGGCATACTGACTCCCTCTCTGTGGTTTCACACTGATCTCCTGAAATCATATCATGCCCTGAAAGGGCTTTTCATCGTAGCCGGGGGTTCGAGCGAAGCGAAATACCCCCGGGTTCCGGGCAAAAATGAGGTGCATCCTGAAAGGATGCCCTGGAGTTTGGTTTTTTCTAGTTTTGTGATCTAGTTTTTTTCGATTCCCTTGCAA
>JAFIGC010000140.1 GCA_020831635.1 Verrucomicrobiota bacterium
CCCCCCCCCCCCCCCCATATTTCATGCCCCCCCCATCATTTACTTCAGAAACCGCAGCCAGCAGCCGGACTCCGCGGGAAGTTCACAACTGATCGTGCCTTGCATCGGGATGGTTTCGCCGGAGAGCACGTTGATTCCGACCGTGTACGCCGCGTCGAAACAATCGATTGTCGCAAGGGTGTGCGGGCCGTCGTTGACGAGGAAGTAATGGTCGGCCTTGGCACAGCGCCGCCGCCAGGCCAGCGGCGCCGATGTCCGCCAGCCCGGCTGCCGCCCGGCACCCACGAGATCCGCCAGCAGGCGCTCCGCCGGGGCGTTGCCGGGTTGGAGACACTGCCGCGAGAGATCACAGCCGATCAACACGGCGGAACCGCCGTTCGCGCCGAAGCTTTTTTCGAGGATCGCGGGCGCGCCGTCCTCCCAGGATGCGAGCACCCGGGCGTCGCTGACGGCGAGGTCGGCGTAAAAGCCGTGGACCTCACTTCGTCCCAGGCGGCGCGGATGGGTGCGGGTGTCGTGTATGGCCGTGCTCCAGCCGCCGAAAAGCTGGTCGATCCTGGACCCGGCCCCGGTTTTCAGGAGCTTGCCCCAGGGATCGTTGAAGCCGAAGGGGACGTCGGCAATCAGACGCCCGCCGCCCTCCACAAAACGCAACAGGCGGTCCAGCAGCGCCTCATCGACGGTCCGCAGGTGGGGCGCGTAGAGGACGCGGTAGCGCTCCGCCTGCGGGGTGCCCAGTTCGTCGGTGGTCAGAAAATGAAAGGGGATATGGGCATCGATCAGGGCGCGGGCGGCGCCGATGCGGGACCGTTGGGCCTGCAGGGGTGTTCCCGAGCTGTGGTCGCGCAGGCCGCCCAGATCGTGGCGGGGCGGTTCAAAACTGAGCAGAACATCGGTGTCCCAACTGGTGAGAATCCCCACCTCGGCTTCGTCATCGGCCTCCCACAGTTCGTCATGGTACTGTTGCATGGCGTGGGTGACACGGCCCGCCTCTTCCGCCCAAGGGGTCAGTCCGCCCGCGAGGTCGATGAGCCCGTACTCGCCGGCTTCCCAGCCGCCGGGCCGAGGGTTCCAGGTCCAGAAGCCGATGTTCACATTGCCGGCGGCGAGGTAGCTAAGCATGAGGCGGCGCATCAGGCCCGGGGTCATGGCATTGCCAAATCCCCCGGAATACTGCACCGGTCCGGCGGTGGTTTCATAGCAGCTCGTCCATCCGTTTTTGTCCGCGTCACGGGTGAGCCGCGCCTGCATGTAGACGGGACGGTCCACCTCGCCGTTGACCAACTCAAAGTGCCAGCTCAGATGGATGCTGGTGGTGAAGAGGTCGCCCATCTTCGCCCAGCGCGGGATGTCCCAGCGCAGCAGCGGCTGGGACGCGAAGAGCTGATGGGCGCCGAGTGCGACGGCATGCACGGGGTCGATCCCGCGGAGGAGCCGGAGCAGCGCGTCCGCGCGGACGAAACTGTGATCGGTGGCGAATTCAATAAAATCCCGGACGGCGCCGTAGTTGATCATGGAGCGGTTCACGCCGCTGATCTTTTCCTCCGAATAAAGCCCCGCCAGCTCGCGCCAGGCCTCATCAAACGCTGAAATGATGGGTTTCCCGCGGTCGGGATAGACATTCCAGGCCGCGTCGAGCGCCTGCAACGATCCGTATTTCGCGGCCAGCCATGTGCCGAAGCGGACGTGATCCTCCGGTCGGAGCCGGGCCGGGCCGACATCCGGCTCTCCCAGAATCCCCCACATGTACATCCCCGGGTGATCGCGGTAGCGTTCGAGGATGGGACGGTAGTGTGCGTCCAGCACTGCCGCATAGCGCGGGTCATCGCCGGAAACCCGTTCGAAAGTTTCGCGGTCCAGTCCCTCGCGCGCCAACAACCCATCGGAGACAAAAAACCATTCGAGGTGCAGAATCACGCGCATGCCCGCCTTCTGTGCGGTGTCCATCCACAGATCCGCCCGGGAGAAATCGAAGACGCCCGGAGCGGTCTCGGTCGGAACCGCGTGATAAAAGCGGACGGCGTTGAAGCCCAGCGCGCGCATGCGCTTCAACTCATAGAGCAGGTGCTCTGGATCGATGTCGTTCGGTTGGAAATACACGGCGGCGACGAGCCAGTCGCGCTGTTTCATGGTGCGTTCAAAAGCGGGGGAGCGTTGCGGGGATAAGGTCATGCATCTCCTGTTGGGGGAATGGGGAAGGGAAAAGTCCAATTTTCGCGGCCACCG
Organism: Verrucomicrobiota bacterium; assembly: GCA_020831635.1. Classification (GTDB taxonomy): domain Bacteria; phylum Verrucomicrobiota; class Kiritimatiellia; order SS1-B-03-39; family UBA6053; genus PXAS01. The sequence continues at coordinate 2,227 of JAFIGC010000140.1, forward strand.
GGGAACTGGCAGAGATTCCGGCTCTTCGTCAATTCAAAGCCCGGGGGGATCGCGGCCCCGAAGGGACGTTTCCACTCGGTGCCGCCGATGCGGAGCCCCACGCCGTCATCGAGGGAGGCGATGTCCGGCGCGGTTCCTTTTTGGATCGTGGCCACGGCGTAGATGTGCTGCAGTTCGCGTCTGCCGCCGAAGACGGCCCGCACATAGGGCCGTCCGGGATAATCGATTCGTCCTGACCCGAAAATGCGGTGGCTGCCGGGCGCGTTGCCGAGGAGGATCTCGTCAGGCTGATGTCCGAGAAAACGCACCCGCATCGAGGCGCCGTCATCCGCGCGGAGGTCGAAGCCGCCGTCCACCAGCTCACAGCTCAGTTCCGGGGCGAAGATCTGGGTCCACCACCATTTGCGTCCGGGCTGATGCTCGACGAGATCGAAGCGGGCCAGCATCAGTGGGGAGCTGTCCGTGGCCCAGCGCACGGAGAGGTAGCGCTCGTGGTAGCCCATGGCGCAGGTCCGCAGGTCCATGGCCATCCGGGCCCCCTCCCCGTCCGCCTCGTCCCAGATCACCATGCCCTGGTTTTGCGATTTCACCCGCCATTCGGGTTCGGCAGCGCAGACCGTGCTTTGCCATTCGGGGAGGGGTTGACCATTGCCGCCGCCGAGAATCCAGTCGTGGTTGAGGGCGAGCATGCGGATGGAGCCGGCGTCCTCATGGGTGTGTCCGCCCACATGGGTGGTGCGGGCGTAGGCACCCAGAATGGCGTCGTCCTGATCCTGATAACGGTCCCGTACGATCCAGAGTCCCTGGCGGCTGTCGCTGACGTGGCGGGGCAGCCCCGCATTGGCGTCGACCTCGGCGGTGTCGTAGGGATAACAGACCGCCGCAAAGTAGAGCCCGTGTGTCCAAGGGGCGAAGGATTTCACGGGACTGGCGTGTCCCCACATCCGGTTCCACCAGTTCAGCAGGGCACCGCGTTCCGCTTCGGGAGCGAGGCCCAACAGGATGTTGTCCATGGCCCCGGCGGGCCAGCCCTGGCTGTGGTCGTTCCAACTGATGGAGCTGCCCCATTCCGGATCCTGGTCCCGGGCGTCGGTCAGGTTGTGGCGGGCGCAGGTGATGGCCGCCATGCTGGGGCCCATGCGGCAGAGGTTGGGGTATTGCGCGAAGAGGTCGGGCCCGCCGCAATTGCGCCAGGCCAGCAGGGCCGGCAGCAGTCCGCCGCAGGCGTAGGCCTGGTAGCCCAGTCCCTCGTGGTAGAAACCGGTCTCGCCGAAATGCTTGCAGAAAACCGCGAGACGCTGACCGCAGAAAGCGATGCCTTCGGAATGATCCCAGACCCCGCCGCTCTCTTTGGGATGGCCGTGACAGGCCAGGGCGGCCATCAGGGCGCCTCCATGCGTCACCGCCCACCAGTTGTTGCCCGCGTGATAGGGATTCGCCTCGCGCACCTGGCTGATGGCAAGTGAGAAGCGGGCCAAGAGCGCGTTGAAGGTCATTTGCTCCGCCTCCGACCAGGCGTCGGCACAGCATTGCTGCACAATGGCCGCCTGAATGGCCAGGGTGGCCACCCCCAAATCGAAGGGATCCCAGGACTGACTCCGCTCAAGGAGGATGCGCCGGGCCTTTTGCGCGTATTCAATCTCTCCGGTAAGTAGGTGCGTCACCGCGCAGGCCACCGGAACATTTCCCGGTTGCTCGGAAAGCACTTCGGTGTCGGCCTCCGTTTGTGCGCGTTCCAAGAGCCCGGTGACATGGGGATGGCCCGACTTCAGCAACTGCCGGAGGCGAAGGACCATGGCGTCATCGTGCCAAAGCCGCAGGGGGTCGGGACAAACAGAGACAGGATTTTGTGGGCGGGGTGTGGTCATGTTTTTCAGCTTGTTTGTAATTCCGAATCTAAATCGTCATTCTCATCGTAGGCATTATCGAAAACAGGCTGAATATCCTACACAAAAATACCCCGCTCGTATACGCACTTTCGGGCATAATATTTTGTTTTTTACGTCTAAACTACATAAAATTACGCTATACGCCACCTCCATGGATCACATACAGACATCTCCGATCCTTTCCAACAGGAAGCAGCGCTCCTCCCGCCGCAAGTCCGACTCAGCGACGTCGGCGGAACAACATCACCGCGCCCAGCGCAATGCCAACCAGCATGAGTGTGCCGGGTTCCGGAATCGCGCCAATGGATGCCCAGTCGGTGGCCAGTCGAATTTCGTCCACCATCAAGAATTGATTCACCCCGCCAACCGAAGAACTCATTGAGAGTTCGTTAAACAGGTTGTTATCGCCCGCCGTACGAAGCAGGGGCGCCTCCACCGTCAGAGGATTCGCCCAAAGTTCCGGTGCCAGACTCATGTCCGGGTTGAGCCACGCTGTGATTTGCTCAGTGGCGCCATGGGTATTCATGGGATCTGTACGGTCCAAAATTTGAAACACCACCAATTGTGTGTCCGTGTGGCCACTCATCACGGCCGTTGTGGAGGTCGCTTCACCCTCAACAATGTTTCTTCGGGATATGATATACAATTGATTGTCGCCGTTCACCCCGATCTCCAGATTTCTAGTTGTGGCCGATGGATCGTTTTCACGCTGGAAGTACCATTGGGTGCGGAAGGTACTGGCGGAACCGGCGTTGAACATGGCTTCGTTCATGTTGAACATAAAAGATCCATAGTACGCCGTGCTTGCGGGCGTCAAATCGTCTTCCGCCGTGCGGCTCACCGTCTCACTCCTGGCACCACTTCCACCAAACCTCCCCATCGCCAAGGCCGTCCCCTGCGAGGCCGGGGCGCCGCTGTAGGACAATCCCCCTTGCAAACGCGGCCCCACGTTTTCGTTTGTCCCGTTGGACCCCGCATCCCACGGGGCATTGAAAGGGGAAATGGTAGGATCTTGATTGTGAATGAATGCGAAACCCGAGGTGTTGTACTCGGCCCCCGTGGGGCTTTCGCCTCCGTCCAGGAAACCATCGTAAAAAATCAGGCTTGCGGAGAGGGGGGCCAAAGCGGTGGCACAAGCAAGAGCGGCGGTGGAGAAGAGGGACTTGAGGTTCATGTTGTTTTCCTGGTTCGGGTTTTACGGATAATAAGCTGATATTATAAAATTCCCCGTATTCCCGCCATAGCGTGCGGCGCATAAAATCAACTCATTTGCGAAAATTGTTTTGACCTTGAGACTTCTGTCCCGCATAAGACTGCAATGTCCGTTTCGATTGCCTTTGTGTCTGAAACAAACTACCCCTTTTTCACCAGGGTGGCCGCCGGGATCGGCGACACGCTGCGCCGGGGAGGACTCGGGCACCTCTGCGAGTGGCGGGGTTCCCCGGTGGTTCCTTCCGCCGCCGTCGAGATGCTCAACCCGGACGTGGTGGTGGCGGGAGCGGTTTTGCCATCCGTTTGTGAGGAAATTGGAAAAAAACGGCCTTTGATTGGATGCAGTCACGCCAGGGCCGGGGTTTCATGGCCCCGGGTGGTGAACCATGATGTTGCGGTGGGGCAACTCGGGGCGTCCGCCCTGATCGAAGCGGGCTACAGCACGTTGGCCATTCTGGTGCCACCGGAAGGCCACCACCATCTGGAGCGGCTGAAGGGCGCGCTTGCCGTTGCAAAGCAAGAAGGGATTCCCGTGCGCGTTTTTCAAGAAACCCTTCCCCTCCTGAAATCCGGGGAAAGCTTCGAAGAGATCTGGGCTGCTTTTCAATCCAAACGACGGCGGTTTTTGCTCGCGCTTCCCGGCAACACCGGGCTCCTTGTCTGCGACTCCTCGGACAGCTCTGAAGTTCTGCGTGTTTTGCAACACGAATCCAACCGGTGTTTTCCCGATGAAATGGGCCTTGTCTTGGCGGATTTACCGGCCAAGGCCGATCTGCATCTGGCCCATGTCGCGCTGGCGGCGGAGGAGATCGGACGCCGCTGCGTCCTGTCGCTTCTGGACTGGCTGCGGAATCCCTCCGAGCCCCCGGAAACCATCGTCCAAGTGGATCCCCTGGGTGTGCATGTTGGGGAAACGATTCGTGAGGAGGAGGTGCGGAAGCTGCACCGCAAGTTGGATGCATGGTGCCGGGAACATCTGCGGGAAGCGGTGAAGGTGGAAGACATGGCAAGCATGGCCGGCATGTCCCGCCGCTCCCTGGAAATGAAGTTGAACCAACACGGTCTGCCTTCCCCATACCATCTCCTCACGGAAATACGCATGCGCGAAGCCCGCCATTTGCTTGCAAGCAGTCGTTTGTCCATTGAAGACATCGCCGAAGCATGCGGCTTCTGCGCGGCCCAGGCGCTCGCCAACCGCTTTCGCGCCCATCACGGGATGGCGCCCAGCACCTGGAGAAAACAACATGCCGCCAAAGGTCGTCAAACTTCCGATGGGGACTGAACGCAGCCTCCAAAGGACCTGTATTCAATGGTCCTGGAACCCATCGAAGGATTCAAAACACCTCTCCGGTATGGAACTGCGGGAAGTCCGCCACGAAACGGTACACGGGATCCGCTTCAAATTCCAGCTCGAAGACGGCGATGCCGAGATGGGTGTCCGGACTTTTGGCGGGCAGGTTCTTCAGCCAAATGCGATGGCCCTGCTGCTCAAACGCGACCGGACTGCCGTCCTTCACCAGCGAGGCGGCCACGAGTTTGGTTTTGAAGCCGCCGAGGATCAACTCCCCTTCTTTGGGCCAGATCCAGTTCCAGATGTGAACCTTCCTCCCCTCAAACGAAACCCCGCAGAGTCCGTTAAAGTGGGGGAAGCCGTATTTCAGTTTCTTTCCGTACACCGCCGCGCCGTTTTCCCCCAGCCAGTTGCCCACGGCGGTGAGGGGTTCGACGGCTTCGACGGGCACGTCGCCCTCCGGGGTGGGGCCGATGTTCAGCAGCAGGTTGCCGCCGGCCACAGTGACGGTGTTGAGCATCTTGAGGATGCGGTGGGCGTTGTAGCTGTAGGGAATCACCTGTTCGGAATCCATGTGGCCCCAGCTCAGGCCGTTGAAGGTCATGCAGGCCTCCCAGTCCTTGTCGCTCGGGGTGATATGCTCCTCGGGGGTGCCGAAATCCTCGTCGAGCCTGCTGCGGTTGTTGATGAGAATATGGGGCTGCAGTTCCCGGAGCCGCTGGTTGCGCTCCAGCGAATTCCAACCCTCGTGGGTCTCCAGGGGACGCGGCACGTCGTACCAGAGAATATCGATCTTGCCGTAGTTGGAGAGCAGCTCCACGTTCAGCGCTTCAATGTAGTCCAAAAAGCGTTTGCGGGCGGCGGAGTCATAGGCGCAGCGCCCTCCGTCGGGGTGGCGCCAATCCATAAGCGAGGAGTAGAAGCCGATTTTCAGATCCACCTCCCGGCAGGCATCCACGAACTCGCGGACAATGTCGCGTTTGGGTCCGAGATTGACGGAATTGAATGGGTTGACTTTGGAGTCCCAGAGGCTGAAGCCTTCGTGGTGGCGGGTGGTGAGCACCATGTACTTCATGCCGGCTTTTTTCGCCAGCGCCGCCCACTGGCGCGGGGCGCCGGGTTTCGGATTGAAGCGGTCGGCGAGTTTCTCATATTCCTCGACGGGGATGCTTTCCAGGGCCATGGCCCATTCGTTGCGGCCCAGCAGGGCGTAGAGGCCAAAGTGTACGAACATGCCGAAGCGGCCCTCCCGCCACCAGGCCATGCGTTCGTTGCGGGTGGCGGCGGTCGCGCGTTCGTACTCGGGTTTGCTGAGGAGGGAGGTGCTCAAAACACCTCCCCGGTATGGAACTGCGGGAAATCCGCCACGAAACGGTACACGGGATCCGCTTCAAACGCCAGCTCGAAGACGGCGATGCCGAGATGGGTGTCCGGACTTTTGGCGGGCAGGTTCTTCAGCCAAATGCGATGGCCCTGCTGCTCAAACGCGACCGGACTGCCGTCCTTCACCAGCGAGGCGGCCACGAGTTTGGTTTTGAAGCCGCCGAGGATCAACTCCCCTTCTTTGGGCCAGATCCAGTTCCAGATGTGAACCTTCCTCCCCTCAAACGAAACCCCGCAGAGTCCGTTAAAGTGGGGGAAGCCGTATTTCAGTTTCTTTCCGTACACCGCCGCGCCGTTTTCCCCCAGCCAGTTGCCCACGGCGGTGAGGGGTTCGACGGCTTCGACGGGCACGTCGCCCTCCGGGGTGGGGCCGATGTTCAGCAGCAGGTTGCCGCCGGCCACAGTGACGGTGTTGAGCATCTTGAGGATGCGGTGGGCGTTGTAGCTGTAGGGAATCACCTGTTCGGAATCCATGTGGCCCCAGCTCAGGCCGTTGAAGGTCATGCAGGCCTCCCAGTCCTTGTCGCTCGGGGTGATATGCTCCTCGGGGGTGCCGAAATCCTCGTCGAGCCTGCTGCGGTTGTTGATGAGAATATGGGGCTGCAGTTCCCGGAGCCGCTGGTTGCGCTCCAGCGAATTCCAACCCTCGTGGGTCTCCAGGGGACGCGGCACGTCGTACCAGAGAATATCGATCTTGCCGTAGTTGGAGAGCAGCTCCACGTTCAGCGCTTCAATGTAGTCCAAAAAGCGTTTGCGGGCGGCGGAGTCATAGGCGCAGCGCCCTCCGTCGGGGTGGCGCCAATCCATAAGCGAGGAGTAGAAGCCGATTTTCAGATCCACCTCCCGGCAGGCATCCACGAACTCGCGGACAATGTCGCGTTTGGGTCCGAGATTGACGGAATTGAATGGGTTGACTTTGGAGTCCCAGAGGCTGAAGCCTTCGTGGTGGCGGGTGGTGAGCACCATGTACTTCATGCCGGCTTTTTTCGCCAGCGCCGCCCACTGGCGCGGGGCGCCGGGTTTCGGATTGAAGCGGTCGGCGAGTTTCTCATATTCCTCGACGGGGATGCTTTCCAGGGCCATGGCCCATTCGTTGCGGCCCAGCAGGGCGTAGAGGCCAAAGTGTACGAACATCCCGTAGCGGGCTTCCCGCCACCAGGCCATGCGTTCGTTGCGGGTGGCGGCGGTCGCGCGTTCATATTCGGGTTTGCTCAGTAGCTTTGTCATGTCGTTTTCTCACAATTCAGAGGTTGGGTTGGGTTTTATTGTAAAAAGGATCTTACTGGAAACGGGAGGCCAGCACAAAGAGATCCATCACCCGCTGCATCCAGTCGGCGGGGATCTCCGGGTCGTCGTTTTGCCAATCCTGGTTGCCCTCGGTGCGGAATTCCATTTTCCGCGTGTCGCGCCAGGCGTTCAGGATCTCCTCCGCTTTTTCCCGCTGTTCTTCGGTCAGGGTGTCCCCCCGCTCCGCAAGGGTTTTTTCGATCAGAATCGCGGCTTCATTTTCCTGAAGGCCCTCCCAGAGGTTCAGGTAACGGACGGTGGGCAAGGCCCCCTCCGGACCCGGGATCGTGATGGCGGGTGCGGTCACCCGTTGCAGGTTGTGCCAGCGGGAAAAGCGTTTCAACAATCTTCGCTCTCCATCAACGGGGATCCGCACCGGCCAGAAGTCCATTCCCATCCTGGCCAATCCGCGGTACGCGCGGACCCGGTGCTGCCCCTGCACGGAGATCGGACCGAGCAGACGGTAGTTGGTGACCGGAGAGGCCTGGTTGTTGTAAAAACGCATGGAGGTGGCCTGGATCAGCGGCAGGTCCCATCCGCCGGCGCGGGTCTGGGCGGCTTCCTTCCACCCGTGCGGGGCGTAGGGCAGAACACGGTACCTGACCGGCATCGATCCAACCATCAGCACTTCTTCGCGGCCCATGGGCGGATCCCCCCGCGCGTGGGTGAACTGCACCCAGTCGGCGGAAGGGGCGATGTCCTTCCAGTAGGCGACCCGGTCATCATAGTTGCGGTCGTCGCCAATCCAGCCGAGCAGAATGGCCGATTCATCGATCCCGGCGGCGGTGATCCGCTGATGCAGTCCGTCCATCAGGGCCTGCCACCTTTCCCGGTGGGCTTCATCATAGGCGGCATCCACCGCCCCGGTCCGCCCGTCGCGCCGTCCCCCCGGTGGCGTCCAACGGGGCGCGCGCTCGTGCCCCTGCTCGTCCACATACAGCACGATGAGGGTGGGGTTGCCGACGATGCGGCGGTACAGGTCAAAGTACGCTTCGAACCCGGAGAAGTCGATGCCGTCACGGCTCATGGGAATCATCGCCTCGTCATTGCCGAAGTTGGTTTGGGCCACCGCGGTCACGTGCATGACCCGGCTTCCGAGGTTCGCGAGCATTTTCATGGAAGGTTCAAGCAGCCGCAGATGCTCAGGAGAATACAGCGGCACCCCGTAGCGGTAGGCGATGCTGTCGGGGGACTGCAGCATGTCCACCCAGCCCAGGCGGTCGGCGGGCCGCGCAACCACAAAGGGGGTGATCGACAACAAGACCTCCAGGGTTCGGTTCCCGCGCGGGGTGCTCACCACCACCTCGCCCCGATAATGGCCCGGAGTCATTTGTTCGCTGATCGGCAAATGCAGGTACACGGGCTGAACGGGGTCGTCGTGAGGCATGACCTGGGGAGTCAGTGCGTCAAAATAGGGAAAATCGCCCACGTTCGGACGGCGCGCCGAAGGACCGAAGTCCTGCCTTCTCGAGCCGTAATGGACCTGAACCTCCCCCGCGATATCCAGATGCGGATGGGAAATATTCCGCAAATGCGTCACCTGCGCGTTGACCTGACCCGGGGTGCCATTCGGCGTCCGCACGACCACCAGTCCGGTCGCCGATCCATTGCGAGCCCCCACCATGCGCACCGCCCCGTCATCAAGCGGTTCGGTCCCGGCGTGAATTGTGGCCGAGGGATCGGCGGGACCAATTTTCACCTCTCCCAAAACCCGGGTGGCGAAGATTCCGGCGGCGAAAAAACAGATGGCGAAACAGCGTTTCGCCGATGCGATGGGTTTGTTGGGGAATATCATGCTGATGGGGTTGCTTTCGTTTGATTCGATGTCTTCCAACGATCCAGCTCGCGCCCGAGGCGTTCGAGGGTTTCCCGGTGGACCGGGTCGTCGGCGAGATTGCAGGTTTCGTAAGGGTCCCGCTCCAGATCGAAAAGTTGGACGGTGTGAACACCCTTCACCTGATACCCGATCCGTTTGAAGCCGTCCATGCGCACGGCGAGCTGTACGTCCTTGTAGGCGAAATGAAGCAGGTCGCGGACAGCGTGGCCGGGGTCGCGCATCGCGGGAGCCAGACTGCGGCCCTCTACGCTTTCGGGGACATCCTGTCCGGTGAGGTCGCAGAGGGTCGGAAAGAGATCCGCCAGGGCGCAGAGGGTGTGGGCCCGCTGGTTTTCCGGAACTCCGGGGCCGCGGAAAATCAGCGGCACGCGGAGGCTGTGGTCGTAAAGGTTCTGCTTGCCCATGAGCCCGTGTTGTCCGACCGCGAGACCGTGGTCGGCGAAGAAAACCACGATGGTGTTGTCGGCCTGACCGCTGGCCTCGAGGGCGTCGAGCACGCGGCCGACCTGTTCGTCGACAAACGCGATGAGGGCATAGTAGTCGGCGAGGTGCTGTCGTATGCGTTCGGGCCGGCGCGGGTGGGCCTCCAGCAGTTCGTCGCGCACCAGCAGCTCCCCGTTGTCGAAGGGATGTTCGATGGCGAAGTTCGGCGGGAGGGTGACCGTATCCGCGTTGTAGCGTTCCTTGAAGCGTTCGGGATATTGACGCGGATCGTGGGGGGCGATGTGGGAGAGGTAGAGGAGAAAGGGTTTGCCGTCGCGGGCCTCGGCGGTGGCGGGATAATTGCGGAGGAAATCAACCGCCGCGTCGGTAAAGACCTCGGCCGAGTGGCGTCCGTTCCGCTTGCAGGTTTCGAAGGGGGCGGCAAACGGTTCCAGGGGCGGATCGTGGAAACCGCCGTCGGGATCGTACCCGCCCTGCGGATCGTAGTCGTGGACGGGAATGTGCCAGTGTCCGTTGCAGGCCTCGTACCAGCCTTCTTTTTCTTTGAACCCGAAAATGCGGGATCCGGTGGAAAAGCAGCGGGCGTGTGCGGTGCGGTCCTGATGCCATTTGCCCACCTGGGCGGTGGTGTAGCCGTGGGCACGGAACCATTCGGGCAGGGCAATGTGTTCGGGGGGAATGCGCTGTCCCCTGCCCTCCAGGGAAAACAAAGTGCGCCCGGTGAGCATCATGGCCCGGCTGGGAATGCAAACCGCCTCGTGCATGGCGCCGAGGTTGTGGGCGTGGGTGAAGGCGGTGCCGCCGCGGACAAGCCGATCCAGATTCGGGGTGTCGATTTCCGGATTCCCCAGCGCCGAAATCGTGTCGAAACGCTGGTCGTCGGTCTGAATCATTAAGATGTGGGGGGGCTTGTTCATTTCACACGCCTCCCATGGGGGGCTGCAATAGGTATGGGGGCGGCGCATCTTGCGCCGGGTGCTCTTCAAAATGATCTTTCTCATTCATATTTTGAGTGACATCCTCCAGCACCACCGCCGGCCGAGCATCGGGCATCTCGGTGCGGAAGTCAACATCTTCCAGCCGCAGATTGCGCACATGGCGCGCATAGAGTCCCGAGGCCGGAAGCGGTTCTTGAAAGCAAAAATACTCGGGCCAGTGACCGTGCAGGTTCTCCGGGGTCAGCTCCGGCACCAGACCGCCGACAACGCCCCCGCCGGCGCTCCAGAGGCGAACGCCGGAAAAGGATACATCCTCGATGCAGGCACCGGGAAGTCCTGTGAGCACAAAATGGCTGTCGGGCCCCAGCTCGCTGTTGTCGATGTGCAAGCCGTGGAAGCTGATCCGCCGCAGTTTGCCCAGGGGCGGCAGACCCTCCGGGGCGTCCACGCAGCAGCGTTGCCGTCCCAGGGTCATGAACACCGGTCGCGGCACGCGGCGCATCACTAGATTCGAGAAACTCATATTGCGCATGTCCCCGCCCTCGCAGACCTGGATTTTCAGTCCAGCGTCTTGGATGTCGTGGAAGACGCAGTTGGACACGCAGACGCCGTCGAAATCGCCGCGCGAGAGGAGGCCGATGCGGAGTCCGGCCCACTTGCTGCAGAAGGTGCAGTTGGTGACGGTGATGTCGGTGCAGGGCTTGTCGGGACGGGAGGTTTGCAGGCAGATGCAGTCGTCGCTGGTGTCGAAGGAACTGTTGGCGACGCGGACATCGGTGCAACCATCGAAGTCGAGGCCGTCCCCGTTGTCGTTCACGCGGCTGTGAATGCGGATGCCGTCCACGGTGATGTGACGGCAATACAGCCAAGCGGAAGTCCAGCCGGCGGGATCGCGCAGGGTGAGATCACGGAGGTGGATGTCGCGGCAGTCGATCAGGCGCAACAGCATGGGGCGGTTGCGTTCGGGATCGTCGGCATTCGGGAAAGCGGCGCCATTGCCGTCGATCACCCCGCCGCCGGAAAACGAAAGCTGTTCCGCGTCGCGCGCAAAGAGCAGACAACGGTCCATTTCCGGCTCGCCGCGGTACATGTTTTTGCCGCAATCGCGGGCGTATTCGCGGATATCCAGACTACCTTTGAGCACTGAGCCGGATTCGATGTGCAGATGGATGCGGCTTTTCAGGATCAGGGTTCCCGTGAGAAAGACACCTCCCGTGACAAGAACCGTGCCGCCGCCGGCGGACGCGCAAGCGTCGATCGCCGCCTGAATTTCGGCGGTGTTGACGCGGGTGTCGTCTGCGACCGCCCCGAAGGCGCGGATGTCAAAGGGAGATGTGGGGTTCATAGAAGAGATGGGAGAAATCATGTGGGGTGGTGAAAATGTGTGTGTGTGGTGTGGGGGGGGCACATCAAAAACCATGGGGGGGGGGGGGGGGGGGGGGGG
>JAFIGC010000141.1 GCA_020831635.1 Verrucomicrobiota bacterium
CCGAGCACGCTTCGCGGCTCGGACTGGGCTGGTATTTGTTCGGACCTTCGGCCCGAAGCTTGAGCTTCATTCGCGGGAAACTTGTTCGAACAGCCCATGAGTTAGTCGTCATTTTCCACACCTGTGGCCGCGGGTTCCACTTGATTGACGGTGGAGAGGATTTTGCCGTCTCGGGTCAGGGTTTCGAGTTCGGCGCCTTTTTTGAGGTCGGCCACGGAGTCGATGACGCCGCCGCCGGCGGTGCGGGTGATGCTGAAGCCTCGGCGTAGTACCTGATAAGGGTTGAAGGCGTTGAGTTGTCGCTCTTGTCGTTCCAGTCGGTTTTTGGCGTCACGGTGGGATTGCTCCATGGTACGGAGGCGTTGGCCGTCCAAATCGTCCAGGCGGCGCTGGGATTCGCGGAGTCGGTGTTCCATGAGATGACGGAGGGTGAGGTTTTGTTCCGCGAGCTTGCGCTGGGGTTCGGTGGCGCGGCGGCGCAGGGCCTGCCTCATGCGGTCATCCATGCGTTCCAACTGTTGGCGGCGGGCGGCGACCAAATGACGGGGTTCGTGAAAGAGTTTGTGTCCTTTGGCTCGCGAAAGCCGGTTTTTGAGTTGCAAGAGGCGTTGGTTGAGGGCGGAGGCCAGACGTTGTTCCATGCGGGACACCTGGGATTCGAAGTCCTGTTTGCGTCCGATGACCAGTTCAGCCGCCGCCGAGGGGGTGGGGGCACGGGCGTCGGCCACAAAATCGCTGATGGTGAAATCGACTTCATGGCCCACGGCCGAAATCACGGGAATCTCCGATTCGTAGATGGCCCGGGCGACGATTTCTTCGTTGAAACTCCAGAGATCCTCGAGGCTGCCGCCGCCGCGTCCCACGATCATCACGTCCACCATGCGGTGCTCGTTGAAAAAGCGGATGGCGGCGGAGATGCCGCGGGCCGAGCCGTCTCCCTGGGCCATGACCGGGGCGAGGATCAGGTGACGGTCGGGATAGCGTCGGGTGAGGACTTGCAGAATGTCCCGCACCGCCGCGCCGGTGGGGGAGGTGACGATGCCGATGCGCCGGGGCAGGGTGGGGAGTGGCTTTTTGGCGGACGGGTCGAACAGGCCTTCCCGTTTGAGGCGTGCCTTGAGTTCCTCGAAGCGTTTTTGCAGATCGCCCGCACCCGCGTCCTCGGCCTGTTCCACGAGGACTTGGATCTGACTGCCGCGTTCGTAAGCGGTGATGAGGCCGTAGACGCGGAGTTTCATGCCGTCCCGGGGGAGCAGCGCGCCGGGGGGACGTCGGCCTTTGAACCAGGCCGCCTGGATTTGGCTGGTTTCGTCTTTGAGGGTGAAATAGACGTGGCCGGAGGTGGGGGCGCTCACGTTGGAGCATTCCCCTTCGATCCAAAGGCGTCCGATCTGGCCTTCCAGCAGACGGCGGACCCGCGCGGTGACCTCGCGGACCTGTACGACCTTGCGGTCAAAGGGGCCCTCAGCCATGGAAGGGAATCCGCAGGCGTTCCACGGCCGTGGCTTTGCCGCCATGAGCTTCGCAGGTGACGATGATGCCCTCCAGGCTCACATCGTCCTTGGCGGGTTCGAAGCGGGCGGGGAGGCCGGTGAGAAAGCGTTTGAGCACCGCGTCTTTTTCGCAGCCGATGATGGAGTCCTTGGACCCGGTCATGCCCGCGTCGGTCAGGTAGGCGGTATGGTTCTGGAGGATTCGCTCGTCCGAGGTTTGGACGTGGGTATGGGTGCCGACCACGGCGGAGACGCGTCCGGCCAGATAATGTCCCATGGCCATTTTTTCCGAGGTGGCTTCCGCGTGCATGTCCACGAAGGTGGGAATGTTTTTGGGCAGTTGGTTGAGAATCAGGTCCGCTTTTCGAAATGGACAGTCATAGGGATTGAGGAACACGCGACCGATGAGATTGACGACATTGAGCTTTCCGGCGCCGGTGTCCACGGTGACAAAGCCCTTGCCGGGGGTGCCGGGTGCGAAATTGGCCGGACGGATGATGCGGGATTCCTCGTTGAGGTAGGGCATCACTTCCCGTTGGTCGTAGGTGTGGTCACCCAAGGTGATGACATCCGCGCCCGCGTCGAGGAATTGTTTGGCGATTTTGGAGGTGATGCCCTTGCCCGAGGCGGAGTTTTCGCCGTTGACAATGATCACATCCACCCGCCGTTCTCGTTTCATGGGGATGGCCAGCTCCAGGAAAGCCTGCCGTCCCGCGGAACCCATAATGTCGCCTACAAAAAGTATTTTCATGGTGTACCTCTAACAGATGACCGTGCGGATGCAAGCCGGAGCCCGATGGAAAAAAAAGGAACCACGGATGGCACGGATTTCCACGGATTTTCTTTTTTGGGGGGGCTTGGGCTCTGGATAATGAACCACTAAGAGCACTGATTTCCACTGATCTTGGTTTGTGATTTTGGTTTTGAAGGAGGGAACCACGGATAACACGGATGGACACGGATTTTTTTGGGGGGGCTTGGGCTCTGGATAATGAACCACTGAGAACACTGATGTCCACTGATCTTGGGTTGTGATTTTGGTTTTGAAGGAGGGAACCACGGATAACACGGATGGACACGGATTTTTTTGGGGGGTAAATTTCCTTCCGCTCCATGATCGTGCACACCTTTGAATCTGCCCTCCACCCTCTGACCTCTAAACTCTCCCCTTCTCCCCTTCTCTCCTTCTCTCCTTCTCTCCAGAACACTTGGAGACGCTTTCTCCTTGCATTCGTTTGTTCCTTGGGAAACAGTGAGGGACTGATGACCCGGCTCACCCGATCTTGCCTGACCCCGCTTCGACAGAGAGACTTGCTTCTCTATCTGGTCTGTTTTGTGGTGTTTTTGTGGTTTCATCCGCAGTTCCTCCCCGGGCGGTGGGGCGTCGGCATGCGGGGTTTGGGCGGACTGCATGAAAATTTCAGGACGACGGTGGCGGCGCTGGCAATGGGCTGCGGTTTGATTCATTTGATCATCCGCGTCTCTCCGGCACTGTTTGAGGTCACTGGGCATTTGTCGGAGGAGGAGGCGCGGAACCGCGGGGAAATCCGTTTGCGCCGCTATGCCCGATGGTTTATCGCCATGCGATGGATTGCCGTGGTGGTGGCTTCGATGCTGGTGTATCTGATCGCGAACGTTTTCAGGATGTTGCCCGGCGCGACCCAAATTCCGCTGCAAATGGTGATCGGTTCCATTGCGGTGGCGAACATCGTCTTCATGTTTTGGGAGCGCCGCATGGCCGGTCCCCGTCCCCTGTTGCTATGCCAATTGTATTTGGACCTGATTTTTTTCACTTTGCTGCTCCACTATACCGGCGGCGTGGAAAATCCGTTGGCGATTTTCATAATTTTTCACGTGGTAATCGCGGGCATTCTGTTGGAGCGGATGCATTGTTACCTGATCGCGGCCGCGGGTTCGCTTCTGTATGCGGGTCTCAGCTTGGGGGAGTGGGCGGGTTGGTGGCCCCATTATTCGCTGCAACTAATGCCCCACGACACGACCGAGGAACTTGGGATGGATTTCATGTTTGTCTCCACGGTGGTGGCCGTGCAGGTGCTGTCGTTGTTTCTGGCGGCGTATTTTGTGACCACGCTGTCCCAACGTTTGCGGGAGGGGGAGCGGCAACTGGTGCGCCTGGCGGACAAAGCGTTGGAGGAGCGGGCCTTGCTTGAACAGGCGCTTGAAACCACCTGCACGGGGTTGCGGGTGCTCTCCGCGGATTTAATCCCGGAACGCTGTAATGTCCGCTGGAGTTCCTGGTTCGGCAGGGGCGGGAAAGACTGTCAGTTCTGCCGGGGCGTCCCGGAAAATTTCTGTCCCGCGCGGGAATGCCTGGAGGCCAACCGTTTGCATGTCATCGAATTGAAGCAGGAGATCCCGGGGGAATCCCCGGCGATTTTTCAAGTCTCCACCGCCCCGTTGCACGATGCCAACGGCGTGGTCCGGCAGGTGGTGCAACTCGCGCGGGACATCACGGAACAAAAAGAATCGCACGAGCGGATGATGCGGGCGGGTCAGCTTGCCGCCGTGGGGGAGTTGGCCGGACAGGTGGCCCATGAAGTGAACAACCCCATCGCGATTTTGCACGGAAAATGCGAGCTTTTGTTGCAGAACCATCGGGAGGAAATGTCGGAAAACGTGGCCCGGGAACTGCGGAAAATTTCGGAGCAGTCGCTGCGGGTTGCGCACATTGCCCGGGGGTTGCTTTCCTACGCCAGGCCGATGCCCAGTGTCCCGCAGGTTTTTGATCTCCGGGTCGCGGTTCGAAAAGCGCTGGCGTTCATTGGCGAGCGTGCGAAAAAACAGGGGATTACGATTGAAGACCGTCTGCCGGAGACCCCGGTTCACGTCAATGCCAACCCGTCCGAACTGGAACAGATTTTCCTCAACCTTGCTCTGAATTCCATTCAGGCCATGCCCGAGGGGGGCGCGCTTTTGGTGGCGTCGGACGTGGAAGGGGAGCAAATTCGCGTTATGCTGGAAGACACGGGGCCCGGAATTCCCCAGGAGATCCGGGAGAAGGTTTTCGAACCGTTTTTCACAACCAAACAGGACGGACGTGGAACCGGCCTGGGGCTTTCAATTTGTCAAGGCTTGCTGCGAAGCCATCAAGGCAACATTCATGTGGAAAGCGGGACCTCGGGCGGTTGCCGCATGGTGGTTTGTCTTCCCGCCCAATCGAACATGAAACCCGAATCCCCAAAGACATGAAAAAAATCCGAATTCTGGTTGTGGACGACGAACCGGGCATGCTGGAAGTCTGTGCGGATGCATTGGCAGGTCTTTCAGATGTCCAGATCATCACGGAATCCAATTCCATGGCTGCCGCGGAGATGCTCAAAGAGGGCGGCGTCGACTTTTTGATCACCGACATGCGGATGCCGGGCATGAGCGGGATGGATTTGTTGCGGGTGGCCCGGGAAGTGGATCCGAATCTGCCCGCGCTGGTGCTGACCGCCTATCCCGAACTCGACAATGCGGTGGAGGCCATGAAAACCGGCGCGGTGGATTATATTCCCAAGCCATTCCATCCCGGCGTTCTGTTGAAAACCGTGGAACGCCTTTCCCGCGAACGGTGCCTCCGCGAGGAAAACCGCTTGCTGCGGCGTCAATGGACCCGGGACTATGCGTTTGGGGACATGCTTGGACAGAGTCAGTCCATGCGGAAAGTCTTCGATACATTGGAACGCGTGGCGGAAACCGGAGTCGATGTGCTGGTCATCGGCGAAACCGGCACCGGAAAAGAATTGGTGGCCCGGGGCATTCATGGACGCGGCGCCAGGGCCAAGGCGCCGTTCGTCCCCGTGGACTGTGGGGCCATCCCGGAGGAACTTATGGAAAGCGAGTTCTTTGGCCATGAAAAAGGCGCCTTCACCGGCGCGAACGCCCGCAACCTCGGGCTGCTGGAATTTGCGGACAAAGGGACGATTTTTCTCGATGAAATTGGTCAACTGCCCCTTCGCCTCCAGGCGAAACTTTTGCGGGCTCTTCAGGAACGCAAGATCCGGCGGGTGGGGGGGAACCGGGAGCTTCCCGTGGACGTGAGGGTGATCGCCGCGACCTCACTGGATCTGGAACAGGAAGTCAAAGCGGAACGTTTCCGGGCAGATCTGTTCTATCGCATTCACGTGGCCCGCATCGATTTACCTCCTTTGCGGGAGCGCGAAGGGGACATTCCCTTGCTGGCCGAGGCGTTTTTAGAGCGCTATGCCCGGGAAATGGGCCGGGAAGGGGTTCGGTTGAGCGCCGACGCGCTCGAAGTGCTCTGCGCCTATCCCTGGCCGGGCAATGTCCGCGAACTCCAGAACGTCTTGAAACGCGCCCTGACCATGGTGAGGCAGGGCAGCATCCAGCCGGAGGATCTGCCTGACAATGTGCTGACGGTCGCGGCCAGGTCCCACGTCCCTCCAAAGGACAGTGGTTTTTTCGCACTTCGCGATCACCGGGTGGCTGTTTTTGAGCGGGAGTATTTCACCCGTTTGTTGGAGGAGACCCGGGGGGATGTCAGTCAAGCGGCCCGCACCGCTCAAATTCCGCGGGGAACGCTTTATCGGCTTCTGAAAAACCACGGGCTCGAACCCGCCCATTTCCGGGATTCCGCTTCACCGAATGAATTTGAAATTTAACCCGTCTGCAAAATTCCTCCCAATCATGGGCGAGGTGTTCCATTGATGTGAATTCGCGCCTTTGGAGTGTCACATCCATGTGAATCCCCCCCGGAGAGGGCTGAAATGAAAGGGGAAAAGGCAACCGGGTGGGATGTCCCGGATCCAGGTCTCCGGCATGTGTCACATCCGCGTGACACCTTCGTGTCCCGACGGTTCCGGCAGTTGCAAACAAATCGGGATTTTATCGGGCGGTGCGAAGCGCTTTGGGACTGAAAACAAGCCGGGTATTGGGGATCGCGCTGAAAATCCAGGGGTTGGTGCTCTGATCCGGGGGGGGAATTGGCACGGGGACTGCTAAAGGGAATATATCGGAGAGCTTTTATCCTAATTAAGTCTCCAGTTCACCCAACATTCAACATAGGATGCATATCATGAAGAGAAAGCCAACACATTTTCAACCCGCGGCACTGTTCCGCGTGAGTCTATTGGGCGTTGCCCTGTTCCTGAACCCGGTCACCCGAGGGGTATTGCTGTCCGAAGAGGATGGCGTGGCCTTTCACATGGAGGTTCATACGGTGGGGCGTCTGCAAGCCCTGGATCACCGCGCGAATGACAAAGAAGCGGCAGGTTTCTCGAATGAACAACTGTCCGACGGCGGGTTCCAGTTTGCAATCGGCAACTTGGGATGGCGTCTCGTGCATCGAGAGGATTACGAGGTGTTTTTCGATGTCACCGTGGCCAGCCGCGTTCATAACGACAAAATGTGGGGCCACCAAGGGTATATTGTTTTAAAACAGATGCCGGATGATTCCCTCGTCCCTTGGGCAAACGGGCTGTTTCAGTTCGTGGACATCAAGGCCGGGCATTTCATCATAGACTTTGGCAACGAGGTGCACCGCCGGTCCTTGAACGCCGACACGCAGCGCAATCCGCTGGTGGGCAACCCGGTTGTCAGTCCCCATGCCACGGAGGCCGGGATTGAAATCATTCACCAGAATGAACGTGATTTCGGGGTCATGCTCGGTTTTGGCAGCGGCGTGGCCACCGAGAACTTCACGGAGGATAGCCACTTGTCCTACCGGGGGAAAATTTGGGGCGAGGTGCCGGGCGTGCCGCTGGCGGCGTCCGCGTCTTACTATCGTGCCGACCACGGGGAAAGTGTAAGCCGTGGATCCAACCTGTTCCGGACCGAGCGGCTTGGCGGTCAATATGCAGGCATCTGGGACGACAGCGCTTCCGTCGGTCAGGTGTTGATTGGCAATGGCACCCAATTGGAGGCCTGGCAGGTGGATGCCGACTGGCAGCCTGGCACTCGCATCGGCCTGAGCGGTTTTGTCGGGCAGGCCAAAGATCAAAACACCGATGGCGATGAATCCTGGATGTACTACGGGGTCACCGGCAAACTGAACCTCATCGGTGATGATCTCTACCTGGCCGCCCGTTACAGCAGTGCGGATGCCAGCCGACTGGGCGGCGATTCCAACAATGATGGACGCGTCGACCGTTGGCAAGTCGGTGCGGGCGCAAGGCTGTTCGACGGCCTTTTGTTGAAGCTTGAATATGTGCACCAACGTTCCAGCGGGTTCCAATCGGGAACCTTTGGCGATGTCGAGCTGAACGAAGATCCCGGTTTTCAAGGTCTGATTATGGAGTTCTCTTTCTCGTTCTGAATCTTCCGACCTTGCCCCCGCCTTCGGGCGGGGTTCTTTCCTTTTTGAATTCGACTCAGGAGTCCACATCATGAAATATATACCGCTTTTCTCACTACTCGCGCTGTTTCTTTTGACACAGCCCCTCACAAACGCCCGCGCTGAATCGTGGTTTCTGCCGTCTGAAACGGTCCCGAGCAGGATTCAGGTGGACGGTACATCCAACGTTCGGGATTGGGATGTCGCCACTGAAGATGTCCAGGGCCGCCTCCACCTCTCCAAAGATGGCTTTTGGACCGACACGGGACTGGATGTCGAACACCTGCCGCTTTCCGCTGATGCCGGACTCTCGTTCGTTGTCGAAATCCCCGCGTCCAGTGTGAAAAGCGACAACCGCCGTTTCAATTCGAATCTGCATGATTATATGAATGTGGAGAAACACAAACAAATTCGTTTTGCGTTCAAATCCCTGGAAGTGAAGGCCGAAGAAAAGGAAGACGCCGATCCAAATCAAATTGAAACGCAGGTCACCGGAGAGCTTTCACTTGCCGGTGTCACCCAAACCATCACCTTTCCGGTGACTTGGATTCGCAAAGATCAAACGTTGGTTTTGAAAGGGGAGGTTGCATTCAAAATGTCCCTTTTCGATATTGACCCGCCCCGCATGATGATGGGCGCCTTGCGAACGGCCGACGAGGTCCAGGTGGCGTTTTCCTGGGTGCTGGAGCCGGGAGAGAATCCGGAGAAAGTGTCCGAAACGGCTCAAGGGGAAGCTCGGCGATGAACGCATTTCGTGTATTGAAGGTTTATCCGCTGCTTTTCGCAGGGCTTGTCCTGTGGGCGGATGGAGAAAAACTCCCGATACGCGCCTGTGAAGTGTTCCGGATCGAAGGAAAAGAATCGGCGAGAATCGAGCTTCGTGGTTCCTCCAACGTACAGGACTGGCGCGCGACCACCCATCTGTTGCATGTGGGGGGGGAAGAGGAAATCGGATTCAACAAACTGGCGATGATTGCTGACCGGGGAAAGTCTTTGGAATCGAAACCAAAAGCGGTTGATGACGATGGCATACGGTTTTCAGTTCCGGTGGCATCCTTGGAAGCGTCCAACGCCAAGATGCTACGGGATTTGAAATCCGCGGTGGGGCACCCGGAACATGCCCATATCGAGTATCGTTTGCTGAGCGCAACCCCGGATGCGGAGCATGAAAACCTTTGGGAAATTACGGGGCGACTCAAGGTTGCCGGGGAAGAACGTGAAGTTTCGCATCGCATTGAAGTGCAGCACGATGACGAAAACGGCTGGACGGTCAGCGGATCCATGGACTTGAAAATGACCTCGTTCGGCATCACGCCTCCCCGGGCGCTGCTGGGCCTTGTTCGTGCTCATGATGCATTCACGGTGGATTTCAAATTTCAAGTGGAAAGCGAGTGCACTCTTTTGGCGGATCGTTCTTCC
Source organism: Verrucomicrobiota bacterium (assembly GCA_020831635.1). GTDB lineage: Bacteria > Verrucomicrobiota > Kiritimatiellia > SS1-B-03-39 > UBA6053 > PXAS01. Next base: position 9,208 of record JAFIGC010000141.1, read on the forward strand.
GAGAGGCGGGCTTCCGGGAATTGACAGGGAACCATTTCGTTTGAATAAATCAACAGGCCCTGAACACGGGACTCTGAATTCGCCATAAAAAAAACCGGCCTCGCGTGATGCGGGGCCGGTTTTGAAGGGGAAAAGGGAACTGAAAAATCAGTTTCCGATTTGATAGCGGGCGTAGCGACGGATGGTCAGGGTGTCGCCGAGCTTTTTGCCGACTTGGTCCACCAGGTTTTGCACGGTGATGTCGGGGTCTTTGACGAACCCTTGTTCGGTCAGCACCACTTGGGAGTAGAACTTGGCCATTTTGCCTTCGAGGATCTTCTCGATGATGTTGGCGGGTTTGCCTTCGACCTGTTTGGCGTAGAGGGCTTTTTCGGATTCGATGAGTTCGGGATCGAGTCCGCCGCGATCCAAGGCGGCGGGGCTGGCGGCGGCGATGTGGAGGGCCACTTCCTTGCCGAGGTCCACCAAGTCGGCGGAACCGCTGTTGGCGGCGTTTTCGCAACCGATTTCGACCATGACGCCGACTTTGCCACCGAGGTGAATGTATTTGCCGATGGCACCGGCGCCTTGCACCTTGTAGGTGACGTTGCGGTTGATGACGAGGTTTTCGCCAATTTCGCTGACCTTGAAGGCGAGGTTTTCTTTTTCGGCGGTCGCGAGTTCGTTGTCACCCAAGGACAAAGCCTTCTGGGCGAGTTCGGCCACGAAAGCCTGGAAGTTTTCGTTTTTGGCCACGAAGTCGGTTTCGCAATTGACCTCGACCATGGCCCCGGTTTGGGCATTGTCGGTGATGGCGATGTCGATCAGGCCTTCGTTGGCGGCCCGGTCGGCTTTCTTGGCGGCCACGGCCAGTCCGCGTTCGCGGAGCAGTTTGATGGCGGCTTCGATGTCGCCCGCGGTTTCTTGCAGGGCTTTTTTACACTCCATCATCCCCACGTTGGTGATGGTACGGAGTTCTTTGACTTGAGTTGCGGTAATTTGGGTCATCGTTTCTTCCTGATGGCCCGGAGTGCGCTCCGGGCATGTTGGGTTCACGGTTAAAGTTAGGCTTTGGCTTTGGCGTCGTCGTCTTCGGTTGCTTCCGCTTCGGGCGCGGCTTCTTCGACGGCGGCTTCGGGTTCTTTGGCCGATTCTTCGGCTTTTTCCTCGGCGGGCGCTTCGACGGCGGCTTCGGCAGGCGCCTCTACAGGCGCTTCAGCCGCGACTTCAGGCTCGGGCGCGGCTTCCGCGGCGGGGGCTTCGGCTTCAGGTTCCGGCGCGGCTTCGGGCGTTGCTTCCACCGCGGGGGCGGCGGCAGCTTCTGCGGCGGCGGCTTCGGCTTGGGCGGCCTGTTTTTCAGCCAACTTCGCGGCGGCGGCCTTGATGGCTTCGTCGCGCTTGTTCTTTTCGGCGTCTTGGCGGGTCTTGCGTTCGGCTTCGGCCTGACGTTTTTTCTCGGCGGCTTCGGCTTCGGCGGCGGCGCGGCGGCGTGCTTCTTCGGCGGCGTGCTTGGCGTATTCGTTGGAACCGTGTTGGATGGTTTCGCCGATCACGTCCACGAGGAACTGAATGGAGCGGATGCTGTCGTCGTTGCCGGGAATGGGATAATCAATGATGCGCGGATCGGCGTTGGTGTCTACAATGGCGACCACGGGGATGCCGAGGCGGCGGGCTTCCTGCACGGCGATGGATTCGCGGACCACGTCCACAATGAAGAGGGCGGCGGGCATGCGTTCCATGTCGGCGATCCCGGTGAGGTTGCGCTCGAGTTTGGTGAGTTCGCGGCGAAGGCGGGCGCCTTCCTTTTTGGAGCCGATCTGTTCAAGACCGCCTTCTTCGGTTTCCATCTGTTGCAATTCGCGCATGCGGCTGACCGAGTGGCGGATGGTTTGATTGTTGGTGAGCATGCCGCCCAGCCAACGATGGATTACGTAGGGTTGGTTGAATTTTTCGGCGGTTTCCTTGACGATGTCCTGGGCCTGTTTCTTGGTGCCCACGAAGAGGACCTGACGGCCACGCACGACGGTGTCGTAGATAAATTGTTGGGCAATGCGCAGTTGGACCAAGCTTTTGCCGAGGTCGATGACGTAAATGCCTTTGCGTTCGCCGTAGATGTACTTGGACATGTACGGGTTCCAGCGTTTGGTTTGGTGGCCAAAATGTACGCCGGCGTCGAGTAATTCCTGCAGTCCGGGGGACGGCAAATGACTTTTCATTTCCATGAGGGGGCTCCGATAGGGTTGGTCTTGTTTGGACAATCCGCTTTGGCCACGCGTGGAGACGCGGGCACTCGCTTCCGTTACAGAATGCTGCAACTGGCGCGGCTTCTAGTGCGGAATTTCCGGAATGGCAAGGGAAAAGCGGAGGAAATGTTTGGACCTGACTCCGTGAGACCTTTGCTTTGAATCCGCACAATTTTATGGACTACAAGGGATTGTCAGGAACGCTCGACAGAACGCAATGGTACGACCCGGTTCCCGACAATCCCTTTCGTTTCATGATTTTGCACGCCTTCTTTGTTGCGCCATCCAAGCTCAGAGAATGAGAAAGGAGTTGTGATGACATAGCACAACAACCTACTGAAACCTTCGACCGGAACCCTGCGGGTACCGTGTCCGAAGACGTTTGGAGGGGAAATCCCGCGTGGGAAAGCTTGGCCAGAACCCGCAAGCGAGTTTTGTGTCGTCGTCCGCGAGGGCGGCGCGAAGCGTAGCAGTGAGTGTCGAAACCGACGGAATGGGATGAACTCGGCTGACCAACGTCCTTTCGGTCTTGCCAAACACCGTTACCCATGATTAGACCACCAGTATTTTTAGACCTGAAAGGGATTGCCCGGCTCAATCAGGTCGTGCATGAAATGCATGCGCAACATGCCCCCGCGCATTTCAAGCGTCCTTCGGACACGGATGATTTTCTCTCTTGATTGAAAACCTCATCCGTGGAATTGGATGTCTGGTCCTTCAACGAGACCGCACGGCTTTTTTTCACAAAGTTTGGTTTCAGGGTATTTCAGCAGAGAATGGATGCCGCGATTCCTCAATACGTCAAGCAACAAGAAACCGCCTGAGGATGTCCGATTATGAAGAAAGAACAGAAATTCTTAAGTGCCGACGCCTTCAAGAAAGCGGCGTTGTTTTTGAACACGAATGCGCGTCACCTGGAAAGGGCCCGGTTCGAAAATATCTTTGCTTCGGGTTCGGTCGGGAACGTCTGGATCGAATTGTTGAAATTCCAGAACGCCGACGGCGGTTTCGGTCACGCCTTGGAGCCGGATCTGCGGGCACCCGAGAGTTCCGCGCTGTGCACATCGGTCGCGTTCCAGATTATGCGCTGCCACAAAATCCCGGAAAGAGAGCCCTTCGTGCGGCATGCGATTCGGTATTTGGCGGATACGCTGGATCGAAATGCGCTCCATTGGAGAATTATACCCGAGGGCATCGACGCGTATCCACACGCCCCTTGGTGGAATCAGGAAGGGCGCGAGGCGGGATTTAATGCCTTTTCGCTGAATCCAACCGCCGAAATTCTGGGGATTGTGCTCGATGGCTGCGTTGACGACTTCGGGCGGGACATCGTTTCCCGACACATGGATCGTGTGATCGATAAACTGGATTCTGTCCAAAAAATCGAGATGCACGATCTGTTGTGTTGTTTGCGGTTGCTGGAGACGGATAACCTGCCTTCGACGGTTCGCGGGCGAATTCTGGAAGCGTTGAAACGTCTGGTTTCGGGCTCCATTGCCACCAACCCCGATCAATGGAAGGGATATTGCCTCCGACCCCTTCAAGTCATTCACCGCCCCGACTCTCCTTTCATGGAAGGCTTGGAAGAAGCCGTGGCCTTGAATCTGGATTACGAAATCGAGGAGCAGATGGAAAACGGAACCTGGTCCCCCACCTGGTCCTGGGGAGATCAATTCCCACAAGCTTGGGAGGAAGCCAAACGTGAATGGACCGGAGTTTTGACCCTGGAGAAACTCATTACCCTGAAGCACTTTAACAGAATTGCACCCATCGCACCACGCCAATAAAGCGTTATTTTATACCAAGGAAAAAAATGATTCCCACCCGCCAGGCCAACCGTGTCATCCTGTCTCCGTTTACGCTCGGCGACGCAGCCCTCGTGCAGCGGTACGCAGGCGACCCCGAGGTTGCCCGAACCACCTTGCATGTGCCTTAAGTCTGAGTACGACAAAATCCAAACGGAGCTCTCATGAGGAAGCTTGGCGTCACCTGCAAAAAAGCGAACAATGAAGTGTACGAACCTTTCGTCGGACCCGTCGGACTCGTGGGACCCGTCGGAGGTGGTGACTTCAGACGGGTCGAACGAGTCTGACGAGTCCGACTGGCAGAGGATGCAGTGAAGAATGTCGTGAACTCCTGAGCCTTAAGGGCTCATTTCGATGAAATTTCGTCCTACGAACGTCGGAAGAAATTTTGAAAAGTCTTCCTTTCATCTGCAACGGAAAAAACAGTGGGTTTTGAACAGGAGGGGGCAGAGGGAGCAGAGCAAAACCACTGAAATTTTTTGCGTTCTTCGCGGCCTTCTGTTCAAATATTTTCGGTGGATTGGATCGGATTTCGGATTATGATTGGGGTTGGGCGGAATGGCACTAACTTAAGGGTCGATTGAAAGTACAGGCGCAGTCAAAACCCTGAA
>JAFIGC010000142.1 GCA_020831635.1 Verrucomicrobiota bacterium
GATGAACTATATCCTGGGGTATCGCTTCGCCAATTGGAACACCGCCGCCAGTTTCTACCAAAACGGACTTCAGGTGGATGTGCACAGCTTTTTAGGAAACCGGGTCACCCAACTCGACATGACCCCCTATACCAACGATTCCACCACATTTATCAACCAGGCCAGCAAACCCTCCAACTACTGGACCGTGGACAACAACGACAAGCGGGACGGGGCTCTGATGCTGGGCCGGACCTATTCGGACACCGAGGCCGGCATTCATATCACCCCGGTCTCCCGCGGCAGCAATGGAACCGGGGAGGAGTTTATCGATGTGGCGATTCAACTGGGGGACTTTCCTGAGAATTTGCCTCCGGTGATCCACAGTGTCACCGCCTCCACCCTGAATCCCGGCACGGGACAGACGGTGAGTTTTTCCGTGACGGCCAGCGACCCGGACGGGGACCCCCTGGCGTACGCCTGGGAATTTGATCCGATTGCCACCTTCACCAACAGCGGGTTCAACACCCCCAGCGCCTCCAAGAGCTGGGGCGCCGCGGGGATGTATAAAGTGAAAGTGACCGTTTCCGACATGAAAGGCGGCATTGCCAGTGAGACCCTGGTGGTCACGGTGGGTTCCCCCGCCAACAACCGGGTGATCCGCGGGCGGGTTCTGTGGGCGGGCCAGCCGGTGGCCAACGCGCGGGTGCGGATTGGCACCACCCACCAGGCCTGGACGGACACGGACGGAAGCTACGCGCTCGTGGGTCTGGCGAATTCCACCTATACCGTGCTGGCGGCCCGCGACGGGGCCACCTTTACGGCCCAGTTCAGCAATCCCGTCAATCTCGCGTCCGGGGATGCCTGGGGCATGGATTTTTGGGCGAACGAAGCTCCGCCCGGAGGAGGCGGGGAGGACACCTTCTCCATTTCCGGAACGCTGACCGGCGGGGTTGCGGGCATGGAGGTGGAGGCGGGCGGCATCGTGGCAATTACCGGAACCAACGGGGTCTACACCATCCCGGGCCTGGTGAATGGCACCTACACCGTCACGCCCCGGCATCAGGACTGGATCTTCAGCCCCACCAGCCGCAGCGTGACCCTCGACGGAGCGAGTTCCACCGGCAACAACTTCAGCCGACCGCTGTTCACCATCAGCGGCGAGATCAACGGTGTGCCCGCAGGCAACAACGACCCCGCCCCCGCGGTGGTCTCGAGTTCCGGTGTGGTGGCCACCATGTCCACCAGTGGTGGCGGCCCCAACCGCAAATGGTCCTACAGCATCCGTGTGCCCGGAGGCACCACCTCCATCACCGCCTCCCTGGGTGGCTATATTATCACGCCCGGCTTCACCAACCCGCTTACGGTCACCGGTGACGTAAGCAACCAGCATTTTTCGGCCACGTCCGGCAGCGTGGCGGGGTCCATCAGCGGACGGGTCACCCTTTCTGGGGTTGGCCTGGCTGGTGTGATGGTCTCCGCCACCGGCCCCGTCACCCGTAACGCGGTCAGCGATTCCGACGGTAACTACCTGATTCCCAATCTGGTGTCTGGAAGTTACACGGTGTCCGCCGCGAAAGCCGGCTATAGCCTGAGTTCGAATTTAACCGGCGTCTCTCCGCCGTCCATCAACCGTAATTTCACCGCCAGTGTGAGCGGCGGACCTGCCGTGACCGCCATCAGCGCCACGCCCGCCATTGTGAGTTCCCCCGCGGGATCCACCACGCTGTCGGCCACCGTTTCCGGCGGGACAGGCCCGTACACGTATAGATGGACCGCCCTGAGTGCTGCGGGAACCGTGAGTTTTGCCACGCCAAACGCGGCCGGCACGTCCGTGGAGTTTGTCAACGCGGGGCCATACACCTTCCGGGTGAGGGTGACCGATGCGAACGGGGTGTCGACCACGGCCACGGTGGATGTGACCGTATTGGGCGCGGGGGGCGCGCTGGCGGTCACGCCGTATGAGGTGGAGGTGCCCGAGGGCGCCACCCGTGCCTTCACCGCACATGGATGGGATGGCGCGGGGAATCAGTTGGCCGTCAATCCAACTTGGGCGGTCTCCGGCGGGGGCACCATCGATTCATCGGGTGTTTTCACCGCGGAAATGTCCGGCACCTGGACAGTGACAGCCACGGATCCGATTCTGGGTAGCGCCACCGCGAAGGTATCGGTCACCGGCCCGCTGCCACCCTCGATCTCCATCGCCGCGACCACGCCGCTGGCCTACGAAACCAACTCCACCCCCGGCGTGTTTACCCTGACGCGGTCGGGATCCACCGAAGCGGCCCTGACTGTGAACCTACTGGTGTCGGGGACGGCGGACTATCCCGAGGATTACACCGTCACCGGCGCGGCCAATTTCGGTCCCGACACCGCCACGGTGAGCTTTCCCGCCGGCGTCACCACCCGGGAACTGTCCATCGTGCCCGTGGATGATGACCTCAGCGAAGGTGACGAAACCGTGGTGCTCACGGTGGCCGCCGGGTTGGGCTATACCGTGGCCCAGGCCCCGAACCACACCGCTACCGTGGTCATTCAGGACAATAATATTAACAACCCTCCGCAGATCGTGATACACGATCCCCAGCGGTCCCCGGTTACAATTCCCACGGGAATGGGATTGCTGATCCGCGGCGAGGTGAGCGACGACGGACTTCCCACCTGGGGCACCTACACCCAGGACTGGGCGGTGACCGAACAGCCGGCAGGGGCTTCCGTGAGCTTCACCGCAGCGTCGGACATCAACACCGGCGTCTCCTTCTCGCAGGAAGGTTTTTATACGCTCGTGTTCACCGCCGATGACGGGGAATTTTCCGACAGCGTTTCGTTGCGCGTGGAGGTGGCCCAGGAGGCTTCCGGCGGCGGTGTGCCCCTGGAAAACCTTGCGGTCTGGCTACCCCTGAATGAAAGCAGCGGCACCGTGGCCAACGATGCCTCTGGAAACAACCGCAACACCGCCCTGACCTGGACGCCGGTCTGGCAACCCGATGGCGGCGCGGTCGGCGGGGCCCTGCAGCTCACGGCAAGTGGGCAGCGCGGTGAAATCGCCAACTCGGCCGGACTCAACAACACCTCGCGGATGAGCTGGGCGTTCTGGCTCAGTCCGGCGGGCAGCATCACGGCGGATCAGGGTATTCTGGGCAAGCGCACCAGCACGAGCAACGCCAACAAGGATTGGGGGTTTTGGTTCAAAGCCAACTCGAACAACCGAATCACGTTTGATATCGGCGGCACCCGCACCGAGGCATCCTCCAGTATTCCCGCGAACCAATGGACCCATGTGGCCTTTGTCTTTGACGGAACCCTGGACCAGGCGCAGCGCATGAGAATGTATGTTAACGGCGAGTTCAGCCAGGCCCTGTCGGTGGGATCGACCACGATACAGAACAACGCTGTCAATGTCGCCCTGGCCTCCTTCCAGCTTGACGACAACCGCAATTTCATCGGCTTGATGGACGAGGTGGTGATATATCACGGCCGGGCGTTGACAGACGAGGAAGTGCTCCAGGTGATGTCGGGCGCGGGCGGCAACCTTGGACCGCTGGTGGTGATCGACCCCGTGCCGAACGCTCAAACGCAGGAGGCGGTGGTCCTGTCGGCCTCCGTCACCGATGACGGATTGCCGGAGGTGCCCGGCGCGGTGACGCTGCTCTGGCAACAGATAGACGGGCCGGGAACAGTGAGTTTTTCGGATGAGACCGAACTGACGCCGACGGTGACCTTCCCCCTGTCCGGCACGTATACCCTCCGTCTGGCCGCCAGTGACGGGGAGGTGACCACCTACGCGGAAATCACAGTGAACGTGGATGCCGGCGGCCCCTCCGCGCCGGTGATTTTGACCCACCCGGAATCACTGACTGTCTTGGAAAACGAAGCGGCCGATTTTTCAGTCGTGGCCGGTGGAAGCCCCGCGCCGGACTATCAGTGGCGCAAAAACGGCGTGGGTATTCCCGGCGCAAACAGCGCCAGCCTCTCCTTTGCCGCCGTCACCCCCTTCGATGCCGGCGACTACACCGTTTTCGTCTATAACGGCGTGGGCGACGGGGTGGAAAGCGATGTGGCCGTCCTCACCGTGACCGTACCGCCGCCTCCCGTACCCGCCGCGCCTGTGATCCACGTCACCCGTCCGCTGGACGGGGTGGCCGCGATTCCCTCGGGGGTCGGACTTTGGATCATCGCCTCGGTGGAACTCGACCCCGCCATGTCTTCTGTGGATCTCCAGTGGACACAGATCAGCGGCCAGGCCGGGGTCACCTTTACCCGTCCGCAGGAGGCCGGCACCGGTGCCTTCTTCCCGGCGAACGGCAACTATGTCCTTCGCCTCACCGCCGACGACGGACTGCACACGAGCACCCGCGATATCGTTGTGGATGTCGGTGTCAATCCCGGGGTACCGGAACTTGTGGATCTGGTCACCTGGGGCACCGACTACAACATGCTCCGCCGGGCTGCCAGCGAGGAGGATTCCACCTCGACGAGCGACGTGATTCCCACTTCGTTCAGCCAAAGCAGCGTGGATCTCGGGCTGGGAGATCCCGGCGCGAACGATTCTCGGGTCGGTACGGTGTTTTCTTCGTTTCTTTCCGGGATGATCGATCCGGACGGCGCGGATTTGAGCTCCCGGAAGTTCCACTGGGTCGGGGAACAACTGCAAATGGATCAGAATGCCAATACCGGCAATCGCCGGATTGGGCCCACAAACAATTACGGTACCGGCACGGACTGGCGTGGAAACGGGTTTGAGCAATATCAGCTCTATGCCTGGCACCGGGACGATTTTCTGGTTGAAGGGGATTTCAGTCTGAGCGACCCCGATGCCTTGATCTCGGTGAATATGAATACCTTCACCAACAATGAATCCGGTACGGGCCTACGGTTTGTGATCAAAAACAATGGGACCTGGTATTATTCGCAGGCGGCCACAACCGCAACCGGAACCTTTACCCTCACCAACCCCGGCGCCGCCAACTGGGCGGTATTCAATCCCGAAGCGCTGTCCAGCACGCTTGCCACGGCCCGTTCGCTGGCCATGCCCGCCACCGCCACCTTTGGTCCTGTGGTCTTTGACAACATTGAGTACCTGGGATTCGCGGCGGAAATTATTCGATCGACGAACACTGAAGGGCGCCAGGGCTATGATAACTTTGTGGTGAAAGGGATGACCGGTGGGGCCGCCAATCTGGGGCCGCTCGTGGATGCCGCCGCGCTTGCCTCTGCCATTGTCGGGGAGCCTGCCAGCCTGACCGGCACCGCCTCCGATGATGGCGAGCCTCATGGCCAACTGATCATCGAATGGGGGCTGGAAAGCGGTCCCGGCGCCGCGCTGTTCGCGGACGCATCGGCGTTGCAAACCACCGTCACCTTCGACTCCGTCGGCCTCCATACCCTGCGGCTGGTGGCGGACGATGACGCCGTCGCGACCTTCGACCTGCTGTCCGTGGAGGTGGAATCTTCGTCCACGGGTCCCATCTCCGCGACCATCACACTGAGCGATCTCACCCAAACCGTGGACGGCACCCCCAAATCGGCCTCCGTGACCACCGATCCTACCGGACTGGCGGTCAGCCTGACTTATAATGGATCCGGTCAGGCTCCGTCGACGTCCGGATTGTACGAGGTCGTGGCCACCGTGACGGAACCCGGCTACGAGGGAACCGCCACCGACACCTTCACCCTCCTCACGGAAGAGGGGATTGTGGACAGCAACGGCAGCGGCGCCGATGACCGTTGGGAGATGGAAGTTTTCGGAAATCTCGAGGATGAACCCGTGGTCATTAACGGACGTGCCTATACCCGCCGCGAGGTCTATGTCTGGGGCTTGGAAGATCCCCTGACACAGGTCTTCAAGATGGACTCCGCAAGCTTCCCCACAGTTCTCAACCGCCGCTATCAGCTCCAATACCGCGCCAGTCTGACTGCAGGAAGTTGGCAGGATGAGGGCGAGGCGTTTGACGGGGACGGACAGGAGCGCGTTCTGCCGCCCCTCCTTCCCGGCTTCTACCGCGTGCGGGTCTGGAAGCCGTAGTCCGTAGTTCCCGCTCGACGATTCACTCCCCTCCGGATGCCGTGCCGGGGATTTATGAAGTGGTGCTGCGGTCCACCGCCGATAATTATCAAGAGAACAATGACGGACTCACCGCATTTTCCACCGTGCAAGTGACCGTCGAAAACCCGGCCGCGCAGGCCAACGATCCGCACTACACCAAATATCGGGACGAGGGTCCTTTTTCGATTTTCCCGATGTGCAAAGATGTCCATTCCGGGTTCCATGGATTGGCCAATCTGGATCCTCGCACCGTCACGAAGGAAAAGGAACCGGGCGGATTGCTGATGATGGAAAATACCCGTGGACTGCGTGTTCCGACCCAAAGCGACTTCGAGTATCTGCTGGAATACACCGAAACCCTCCTCGACACCCCCGAGTGGCTGCCCATGGGCAACTGGATCCCTGGCAAGAACAGCGATCTGGATCGCATGGATGAAACACCCAACGTTCAACAACGCTTTTACCGCCTCCGCATCCGCTGGGCGACGGAAGAATAAAGTCCCTCCCACCTGTATCCCACTCCTCACCGAATTCTCACGGTTCCCGGCTTTACTTTTCCCGTCAAAACGGGAAAAGCCTCCCATGCCGAATCCGGATGCCCCTTTGCTGATTTTGGATGCCATTGGACCCTTCATGTCCGGCCTGAGCCGACATCGGGTCAACTGGTCTAAAATCGATTTCACCCGCTTGGAACGAAACGGACGGCTCGACCCGCTTTGCCTGGAAGCCGTGGACCGACTTTTTCCACGCTACTGCGCTCGGATTGCCGCCGACGGCGCCAACGCCATTGCCTTGGACGATCTCGCCCACCTCTATCTCCATCCCGGACATTCCATCCCCCTACTCAAAAAATTGGAAACCTACCGGGCCGCATACAGCCGCTGGTTCGCCATGGCCGCCAATGCCGGGCTCGACGTCTATTTGAACACCGACATCCTCTTCCACACCCCGGACACCCTCAAGGAAATCGGTACCCGCCCTGTCGCCGCCACCCGTTTCCTTTGCGAGGCCTGTGAAAGCGTGCTGCGCGACTTCCCCGCCGTGCGCGGCATCTTTTTTCGCCTCGGCGAATGCGACGGCCAAGACGTGCGCGGCGACTTCCACAGCAAATTGATCCTCAAAACCCCCAAACAGGCCAACCGCATGTTGCGGGAACTGCTCCCCGTCTTCGAGCAACTGGACAGGAAATGCATCCTTCGCACCTGGACCGTGGGTGCCTACCCCATCGGCGATCTCATATGGAATGCCGACACCCTGGAGCGCACTCTCGACAATCTCGACAGCTCCGCCCTCATGCTTTCCATGAAATACGGCGAATCCGACTTTTTCCGTCACCTGCCGCTCAACAATCATTTTTTTCTCAACAAGGTCCCCAAACTCGTCGAATTGCAAACCAAGCGCGAGTACGAAGGCTCCGGCGAATATCCTTCATTTGTCGGCTTCGACTACGAGCAATTTCTCCAACAACTCGAAGGGGCCGAAAACATCGTCGGCGCCCACCTCTGGTGCCAAAGCGGCGGCTGGACCTGCTTCCGCCGTCTGAGCTACCTGGAACCCGCCGGCATCTGGAACGAAATCAACACCTTCGTGACCCTGCGCATGATCCGGGACCACATGCGCGTCGAAGAAGCGGTCGCCGCCTTTGCCGCCGAACGCCTGCCCGACGCCCCCGTGCCCGCCCTCCTCGAACTCCTCCGCCTCTCCGACGAAGTCATCAAAGAATTGCTCTATCTCGATGAATTCGCCCGCCAACCCGTATATTTCCGACGCGCCCGCATTCCCCCGCAACTGATGGTCTATTGGGATCACATTTTCGTGAACCACACCCTCCGCAAAGTCCTGCGCTGTTTCGTGCACGACCCCGAGTCCAAAGTCCGCCAAGCCACCGGCGCTCTCAAAAAGATCGACAAGATGCGCACCCTCGCCGACACCTGCGGCCTGCCCGTCGAAGACATCGACTTCATGCGCGACACCTTCGCCATCCTCGCCGCCGCCCGCGAATATGCACTGCTCCCCCATCGTCCCGTACATCTGCAAACCCTCCGCGACCTCAAACAAGCCTACAAAAAAACCTGGACCCACCGCTACCGTTACGCCGTCAAACTCGACTTCGAACGCCAACGACTCCCCCGCGACCGCTTCCGCCTGCTCCTGCGCCTTTTTTTCCGACGCGAACGGGATTACCGCCGCCTCGACAAAATCCTCACCGTCTGGCTCCTCGGCAAACTCTACCCTCTCCTCCGCCTCGGCGGCCGCCGCTTCTTCACCTTCGCCAACAAACAAGCCATGGGCATTGGCAGTGTTTTTCGGTAGAGCCCTGTAGATCGGCAGTCCCTTGCCGATAACCCTACCGTTCGAAACACGCAAGGCTCACTAAATTTTCCTTAATTTTTTTCTTTTCAAAACAATATAAACATATACATAAATTCCCATGAGCGCATATCTCACAACCGAAAATTTCCGTTCCTTTGATCCTGAAAAAATCACACGAATTTCATATCGGAATCTGCCACATTGGGATCAAAAAGACACTTGTGCATTTGTCACGTTCCGACTCAACGACTCTCTCCCGCATTCGGCAAAAGAGGATTTTGAACGCAAAAAACGTTTCTGGCTGACACGGCATGGATGGCCAACATCCCTTGGTGAAGCCGAAATTCTGGATCGGCTTTCGCCTCTGGAAAAAAGGCGATTTCAGCGCTTTGCTTGCAGTCGCTTTCATCGAATTCTCGACAAAGGCCTCGGCTCCTGCGTATTGCGAGATGAAAAAATTCGAGAGATTTTAATCGAAATTTTTCATTACGCCGCAGGAGAAAGGTATTTGCTGGGCAACTATGTCATAATGCCCAATCATGTTCACATCTTGCTACAACCTTGTAATGGCGCAAGCTTAAAGGCCTGCCTCGGCAGTATCAGACATTACAGTGCCAGAGAAATCAACAAATCCCTGAATCGCAAAGGCGCACTTTGGCAGGCTGAACCCTTTGATCATCTCGTCCGCTCGGTTTCTTTTTTCAAAAAATATCAGCGTTACATTCGAATCAACCCAGTCTGCGCAAAGTTGCAGGCGGAAGATTTTACTATTTGGGCTCCGTAGATCGGCAGTCTCTTGCCGATAACCCTACTAGCCGCCGTAGATCGGCAGTCCCTTGCCGATAACATACCTTCGCGACAGGGACTGTCGCGCTACTCCGATACCCCTACCGTTCGCGACAGGGACTGTCGCGCTACGATCCGACTTTCATCCCACTGCAACAGCTCCAGGGTCCCATCCCGGTGCTCCGCCAACAGGGTGCAGTGCTCCACCCAGTCTCCGGTATTGTAGTACGTGATCCCCTCCCGCTCCAAAATGCCCGGCTGATGAATGTGCCCGGTAATGATGCCCGCCGCTTTCCGCTCCCGGGCCATGGCGAACATCGCATCCTCATAGGCCCGCACATACATCTCCGCCTTCCGGCTTTTCGACTTCAAAAACGCGGCCAGCGACCAATACCGCAATCCCAACCGACGCCGGACCGCAAACACCACCGTATTCACGTATGTCGCCAAATGATACATGCCATGTCCTATCAGGGCCACCCACGGGGCCAGACGCACCTGGCTGTCAAAATCGTCCCCGTGACGCAAATGCAGCAAACGCCCGTCCGCGGTCACGTGATCGTACTCCAACTCGATGCGAATGCCGCAAAACGATTGCCCCACGTATTTTCGAAGAAAGGCGTCGTGATTTCCGGGAATATAGATCATCCGCGTGCCCGCCCGGGCCTTGTCCAACAGCAGACGCACCACCTCGTCACAATGCGGGGTCCAATTCCATTTCCGCCGCAAGCGAAGCCCGTCCACGATGTCGCCCAGCAAATAAATCGTATCCGCGTCGTGTCGGGACAAAAAATCCGCCAAACAGGAGGAACGTCCCGCCTTCATGCCCAAGTGCACGTCGGAAATCCACAGGGTGCGATAACGGGTTTTGTTGGGGTCAATTTGCAACATGGGACTTCTCCTGAGGTTTGAGGGCAAAACGGTGTAAATTCCAAAAGGCATCGAACGAAGCCGCCGGCGTGTATCGGCAGGCGTGTATGCGGGCATCCCGCTTCCAGCGCGCCAATCGTTCGGGATCCGCCAAAACGCCCTTAAGCGCATCCGCGAACCGCCCCGGAGTCACGCCGTCCACCACCCGCCCGGTGCGTTCCGGCAGCATGGCGTCGCGGGGGCCGCCCCGATCGGAAACCAACACGGGCACGCCCGAGGCTTGGGCTTCAATAATCACCCGGCCAAAGGTGTCCGTCTCACTTGGGAAGACAAACAAATCCCCGGATGCGAAGGCGGCGGAGAGAGACGCCCCCTTCAGCACCCCCGTGAATACGGCGGGTGTGCCCGCCAATTCACGCATCATCTCCTCCCGATAGGGACCGTCCCCCACGACAACCAGCGTCGCTTTCCGTCCACTCGCCAACAATTTTTTGTAGGCGGCGGTCAGCAGCGGCAAATTTTTCTCGCGCGAAACCCGTCCCACGTAGATGAGCACCGGCGTGTGTTCCTCCGCCCCCCAACTCTGACGCAAATCCTCGTCGCGATGCGCCGGAGAAAATTGATCCAATTCCACCCCGCGACCCACTACCCGCACCCGATTCGGGTCCAGCCCGTGGGCAATCAAATCCTGCCGCGTGGATTCCGAGGGCGCGGCCACCCGATCCATTTGCCCGTAAAACCAGACCATGAACGCCCAGGTGAAGGCCTCCAAGTCCGGGTTGCCCGTCAATTCGCCCACATAGCGGGGGAAATCGGTATGATACGTCCCGCAAACCGGCACCCCCGCGTCCCGCGCCAACCGCATTCCCATCAACCCCATCGGACCCGGGGTGGACAGATGGGCCACGTCAAACGGATGACCGCGCATGTAACTCGAAACTGCCTTCACGTCCGGCACCGGGATCTCCAGACCGTCGTACGAACTCATCCGCAGGCTTCCGACCTTCGGAAAGCATTTGCCCCCCGGTAGCCGACACTCGGAAGCGGCCATGTGCAGAAAAAATGGACGCCCCTGGCGTTGGGCCTCTTCCGCCCAGCCCTGCAAGGTCAAGGACACCCCGCTCAAATGTTCCGGCGCGTCCACAAACAAAGCCACAGTCGGCTCCAGGGTATGCGGAAAGGCCTCCTCCACCCGCGACTCGTCTTGGACAGGGGATTGGTCCTGGTCCGGTTCATAAGAAACCTTCATCTGCGTAAACATCGTCAAGGCCACCTGCGCCGGATGCAGGGGCGGACCCGATTCCGACCCCGGACGCGGCATCCGCATGAGCATGTTCGCGAAGTTCACGTAGTCCTTGGGACGCCACTGCCGCGCCCCCTTGAGGTTTTCCATTGCCGTCTGCAAACGTTCTTGAAATACCGTACTCATGACAAACCTCCTGAGATCAAGGTGAAAAGACTGCCCGCCACCGCCGCGCAAAACCCGCCCAACAAAGCCCCCGCCAAGATATCCAAGGGAAAATGCAGACGGTTGTAGACCCGGGAATACCCCACCGACAGGGCAAAGAGGATCGCCCAAGGCGCAAAAACCGGATAAAAACCCAAGACCGAGCCCGCCAGCACGAACGCGCCTGCCGTATGACCGCTCGGAAAACTGTACTGGTCCGGCACCGGCAGCAGATTGATGCGATCCAGATCCGCATGACAAGGACGCGGGCGCTTGCAGGTGTGCTTGATCCATTTATACGCCGGCAACTCCAACGCGAAGCCCATGGCCAAGCAAATCGCGAACCCAACCGCACCCGGAGCCCCCACCCACCACGCCACCAAAGGCGGCAGCACATAATAGGGTCCATCCGCCAAACGGCTCGCGACACGATTCCACGCCCTCCCCAACACCGAAGTCCGGGGAGGCGCCAGCCTCAGGAACAAAGTCCGGTCTCCGGCCGCACATCTTTCAAAAAGGGCAGTAAACGTCATGGTGACAGTTATGCATCATGAATGTTACCACTTGATGGGTCGTATGTTAGATTTTAAAAAAATCCACGGAAGCCATACACAACCAAGACGATTGTTGTGAAACGACCATTGGACTGGCGACAGATCCCCAAAACATATCTTGCCGGATTCGTATGCCTGACAGCATTCAAAGGGACAATGCAACCGCAATTCCTTCTCTACGCCCTCCGCGTCCTTGGCGTCCTCCTGTTCCTGAAAATACGCGATCGAATCGACGATTTGCCTACGTGACCTCAAATCGACCCGTACCTGAGCGATTTCAGACTCGAAGTCCCGTTGGGAAATCGCGTGACGCACACAACCCGGCATCCCGACGATCCATAGAATCAGGATCATGCCTATTTTGGGTAAATAACGTTCACGCATCCCGCTGGCTTTCATTTTCATGCACATTTTTGTCCAAAAAATACCCTTCACTCCTCAACACGTATAATCCGGTATCCGGCTTTTTCCAAATGACTCGGGATGCTGTTTTCACCTGTGAAGTGGGCGGTGCCGGCGGCGAAGAAGTGTACGGTGTCGGGCGCGGCTTTCAGGCGTTCGACGATGGTGGCGGCCATGGTTTCATCACGTTGGGTCAGCAGGATGTCGTAAAATTTTTCCCCGAGTTCTTTCTCCGGACCTTCCCGCATCTCCTGATAGGAGGCTTCCATCATGCGTTTGATCAATTCCGCGTCGCCCTGAATGTAGGCGTCGGTGAGTTCCCTGACGGTGTTTTTGCCTTCGGCGCGTTCTTCCCGCAGGATGCGCAGGGTCACGGAAAGCAAGGTGACCTGTTCCGCTTCGGTGAAGGCGTCGAACAAGCCCACTTGAAATTCGGCGGTTTCCATCGCATCGGTTTCCTTCCCATCCTTGACGGCACGATCCCAAATCATTTTGTCCATGGCAGTATCTCCGGCGAGCTGTGATTCGAGCTGTGGCAGCATGACGGCGATGGCCCAGGTCCGCATGGCCTGAAAGGGGCGGGAATTGAGGGCGCGATTGATGGCACGCAACTCCTCGTCGAGCTTCTGGCTGAGATCCGGTCCGATGGATTGCGAGAGCGTTTTGCCGTCATCGCGCATGATCTTGGCCACAATGCCAAATTGCGTCTTGTCGTCGAAAGGAATCTCGGTGAGCACGAGGGTGGCCTCTTTGAACGCTTTCTCAGCGGCCGGATGCAGGTGATCAAGGGGTCCGCCACCAAGGTGGATGGTGCCGAACAGGTAAGAAGGTTGTTGGAGATCTTCGCCTTCGATTTTCCACAGCATCGGCTTGACCGGATGCTCCGGCGTCGGATCCTCAAGCGCCTCTTCGGTACGGACGGAAACGGGGACGATTGCGAGAAGCAACGACAGCGTGAGCGGGAGGTATTGTAGGATGGTGTTCATGGATCATTTGAAACATAGCAAACAATATATTGCAACTGATTATTTCCAGAAGGGCGACTTGAACCCACCCATAATAGTGCGGTCAACCCTTGAGCGAGGTGGTTTTTTCTGACGGGTCGGACGGGTCAGACGAGTCCGACGGAAACCGGGAGGAGTGGAATCCCGTTGGGATGCGGTTCACAGTTCGCTGTTCGGGGGCAGACACACCGCATTCCGCACTCAGCATGGGTGATGGGCTCTCACGGAGGCACAAAGGCACGGAGGGGGATGTGAGAAAACCGACAAAATTCTTCCGTAAACTTTGTCCCAAGCTTTGCCTTGAACTTTGTCCTGAAACCGTGAGATCTTTGCCGTGAATCCGTACAATCTCCTGGGCTGCAAGGAATTGTCGGGAATACTCGACAGACCGCATGGGTATGCCTCGAT
>JAFIGC010000143.1 GCA_020831635.1 Verrucomicrobiota bacterium
CCACGGATAGCCTTGCCGAACCACGGATGGAAGAAACAGTCAATTGATCGGTTCCTTCCTCTATTACACTCTGTGTGACACTCCAAAATATCGTTTTTTCTTATTTTACATCCGTGGTCCGGCATGGCTATCCGTGGTCCAAACCCTTATAGTTACAGTCTTTTTAACCTTTTCGCTTGCGGATGAAATCTGCGATAGAAAATGAATGGCTTATAGAGTATTAGTCCTTGCATCCGCCTTTGTCGCGCTGCTGTTTGATGCGCAACTCGGGGTGTACGGCCGAGACGAAACTGTTGGAGGGGATGGATTCGTTGAGAAAGACGTTCGCGCCGATGATGCTGCCGCAACCGATCACGGTGTCGCCCCCGAGAATGGTGGCGTTGGCATAGATGACGACATCGCTTTCCACGGTGGGGTGCCGTTTCACGTGTTTGATGGGATGACCGTTTTCGTCGAGCGGGAAACTTTTGGCCCCCAGGGTCACTCCCTGGTAGATTTTCACCCGGTCACCGATTTCCGTGGTTTCCCCGACCACCACCCCGGTGGCGTGGTCGATGAAGAAACTTCTTCCGACCCGCGCGCCGGGGTGCAGGTCCACGCCGGTGCGGGAATGGGTCCACTCGCTCATGACCCGCGGGACCACGGGTACGTCGAGGCGGTAGAGTTCGTGGGCGAGGCGGTGGGCGGCGATGGCGAGCAATCCGGGATAGGCCAGTTGCACCTCGGCAAAAGTCAGCGCGGCCGGATCGCCGTCGTATGCGGCCTGGATATCGTGAATCACCAATTCCCGCACCTTGGGGAATGATTGAAAAAACGCCTCCAGGATGCGTTTGGATTCGATGTGCACGTCGAGATCCTTGGGGAGGGCGCCTTCGGTCATCGCCGCGCGGCCAAACCAGCGAAAGGCGATGCTACGCTCGATTTGGGGGCGAAGATGACGCCAGGCGTGACTGAGACGCCGGAGCAGAAACACGCTGAACTCGTCCGCGCCGATGGTGCCGGGGTCCATGCGACCGGGCAGCAAGAGATCGATGAGCACTTTCAGGGCGATGACCACTTCCTCGGGATCGGGATACCCGGACAGCACGTTTTCGGGCGTGTCTTCCTCGGAGTCGCTGTAAAGCGGTCGCAACCGTTGGACGGTGTCGTACAAAAACTGGGAGGGCTGGTCGGGGTCGTTTTTCATTTCGCCTGCATACCGTATTGGAGGGAGGGATGTCCACCGAAGAATCATTGTAGCAAGAGGTATTTTCCATACTCTGGACTTTCGCGTGAACGCGGGACTGGGGCGCTTTCTACCTTTTCATTTACCAGCTTTCCATGGGGTCGAAGAGGCCGGGGAGGTCTTGGGCCCAGTCGGGGCGGGCGAGGCGTTGTTCGGCGAGCCATTCGGGGATGGGGCCAAAAACATATCCCGCGTCGGGCACGAAGATGCCGATGTCGCCTTGGCTGCGATTGGGGTCCACGGCGTCGACGGTGACGGTTTCCTGGCCGCGGGTTACTTGCACGGGAATGCCCTCCCCGCCGTCGGCGCCTTTTCCGAAGCGGACTTCGATGTCGCCGACCCGAACGCCGCCGTCAATGGCGGTGATTTCGGGCGGGTCGTTGCCGGGCCACAGGACGGTCACAAAACGTCCGCTGGCGGACCGGGTGGTCCAGCGAATTCCGACGGTGGACTCGGGGCTGCCGTTGCTGTGGCTGAAATCGAGGCGAGAGAATTCCGCCGCTTCGGGCTGGATGCGGATGGCGGTGAATTTGTCGTCCACTTGGGCGCGGTCGGGTTGCACGGTGGCATCGTCTCCGCGCACGTGGGCGTTAAAGGTGACGTCGAGGTCTTCGGGGCCCTGCCAGGTGTCGCAGAGGACGATGGCGTCCCGATTCAAACCTTTGAGGAGGACGACGGCGCGTTGGTAGCGCAGTTCACCGCCGAGTTCGTGTCGATCCCAGCGTTGGTCCCAATCTTCGGGGGGCAATTTGGGCATGCGGCGCAAGCGGCGGCTGGAGACATCGCCAATGGCAATGTCGGCGAGGTCGCCGGTTTCGAAGGCGATGAGGCGTTCGTGTCCGTCCATGACCGCCCAGGGCATGTCGGGGGTGCCGAAGGAGAGGCGGTTGTGCATGTGTTCCTGTCCGGCGCGCGGATTGTAGGAGACATGGTGATCGACCATGAGGGGGCGGGCGTTGCCGGCCCAGTGCAGGGCCAATTGGTCGCCGTGATAGTGTCCGCGATTGGGGCCGGATTTGAAGGCCACGAAGGTTTCGCGTCGGGTGCCGGCGTGGTTGCGGAGGATGGCCCCGAAACCGGGGAACTCTTCGCTCTCCCATGTGGTGGGGTCCACGCCGGACAAATCCACGCGGGCGGGACCTCCTTGTGTGGGGTGGGTGTCCCCGTGGGGGATCATGCGGCGGTGGGTGCCGCCGTCGGGTTGCGAGGAACGCACCAGAAAGGATTGGCCGATGCCGTGACGTTCGAAATCCGCCGGACGGAGGCCGAGGATTTCGCCGGTGGTTTCGAAAATGGAATTCCACACC
This sequence comes from Verrucomicrobiota bacterium, assembly GCA_020831635.1. Classification (GTDB taxonomy): domain Bacteria; phylum Verrucomicrobiota; class Kiritimatiellia; order SS1-B-03-39; family UBA6053; genus PXAS01. The sequence goes on from JAFIGC010000143.1 coordinate 2,533, forward strand.
CCGTGGGCATGCCGCTGATAGCCGGGGCATTCCTGTCCGGCGCCGCCGGGGAGGGTAATGCTGTGATGCAGATCCATGCGCAGGGCCAGATGACTCAGTTTTTTGATTTCGTCGAAGCGCGGGTGGTTTTGCAGGCGGGTAAAGCGATAGAGGGGACGTTGGATGACATCGGTCCAGAAGTTGGGGTTTTGCACGGACCATCCGTACCAAGGCGTGCCGTAATAATCGGGATCCAGCACCCCTTGGGACCAGACCAAATCACCGAAGCCTCCGCGGCTGCCAATGCGCCCGCGGTCTTGTCGGGCTTGCTGGCGCCAGAAGCCGGTGGGGTTGACTTGATCTCCTTGAAACGGGTGGGGCAGGTTGCTGGTTTCGCCGGGCTCAAAGCCATCGAGAATGTAATGGCGATTGAGCTTGTCGAGATCCCCCATGGCGTATTGCATCACCAAATTCCGGGCGGAATCGGTATTCCAGGTGTCGCGGGGGGCGGCCCGCAGCCACCACATGCGGGCACCGTTTTTGATGCCCGGCATGACCAGACGAAAGGCGTCGCCGTCCGAACTGAGTTCGGCGGAGATTTTCCCTTCGTGCGGCCAATACCATTGGCCGGCGCGGACACTGATGGCGCCCACGGCAAAATCGTCACTGGCGGCGGCGGCCAACCAGCCGTCATCCATGCTCTGGCTCCAGCGGGGCAGGAGAAAAATCAGCACATCGCCCATGCGGGATTGTCCGGGCAGCAGGGTGCCGGTTTGCACGTTGGTGTTCATCGGGCGTCCGGCGCCCCCGCCGTGTTGGGTGTAGATGCTGGCATTCGCCCCCCAATTTTCTCCTCCGGCCATGGGATCGAAGACCCAGGAACTGCCTTCCGGCAGGTGAACCCGCTCTTCGATTTCCAGGAAGTCCCGGTCCGGACGCAGACGCAGGCGCAGACGCAAGGAATAGCCATCGGCAAATTCGTATTCCTGAATGACGGTGATTTGCACCGGACCCGCTCCCACCACATTGACGCGATAGGATTTCAATTCCGGTGCGTTCCGCCAGGTTCCGGCCCCGAGCCATGGACTTTCCCGATGGCGGAGGGCCTGAATGGGGGCGGGGACGTCATCCCCGGCGGCCCGCAGGGGAACGCGACCGATGAGGAGGCCGTTGGTGAATTCCAAATAGTCCCCGGATTCGCGTACCGCCAAGGGGCTGGGCGTTTCGGGGGAGGGGGTGGTGTCAAAGGTGACTTGATTTTCACTGCCCCCGGCGAGATCGGCAAGAATCCAAAGTTGACGGGCGTCCCCGGTGTTTTCCCATTGAGAGGGAACCGGTTGCCCGTTCAGGCGCACCGAACCCGGGTGGTTTTCGGGGGCCTCAACCCGCATGGGCACCTTGGTCTGATCTCCGCGCATGGGGTTGCGAAGCACGAGAGGTTCCGCCTGTGCGGAGGCCAGGAAAAGAAAGATGGAATAGGTCGTAAATAATTTTCGCATGATAGAGTCCGAATGTTGGGGGTAAAAATTTGAAGTCGATATGAACCTATCCGAAATCAGGGTAAAGATGCAAGTGAAAAGCTTGTCCCTCATGGGGTCCCAAAAATAATTCCAAGAGTCCCTTGACAAAAAACAGCAGGGAGGTGTATCTTATTAAAACGTTTGAATTTTCTGGAGACCTACCCCATGATCACATTTCGTTTCGCCTTCAAAACCTGTTTTTCCACATTCTTGTTGCTGGCTTGGCTGCCCGCCGCCGCTCAATTTGAATCGATATGGCACACGCCATCGGACGCCTCGGAAGTCCCGGGCGGGATCACCATGCGGGATCCGCTGTTTCCGGGGGTAGAGACCCCGGTGACGTTTTATCAGGGTGTTTGGAAGGGCGAGGGCGCCAACCAAACCGGCGGGACTTTTTATTATCGTGTGAATGAAGGGGCTTGGCAGTCCCTGGCTTTGGATTTTCACGCGAATGCCGACGGGGACCTGCAATTTTGGAAGGCGGAGGTCAACATGCCCGCGAATGTGGGCGCACAATTCGAGTATTATTTTTTCGTCACCCTGGACAATCGGGATGACACCTATCTCTTCGCCGGAGCCGGGGAGGACAATACCAAGAGCCTCTTGCAGGCGGATGCGTCGGCGGAACCCTACAGTTTGACCGTCGCGCCGCAGACGCTCAGCGGGAACGCAAGCCTCACCGTGAATGGGCAAAACGCCAATTACAATGTGCTCAACTTTTATATCGATGAACTCCAGAACGAGGTGTTTCCCGCCTTGGACATCGTGTTTGAGCCGGGTGCGCCAACCACCCAAGTCGAGATCTTCACCAACCTGAACAACCGCGACCGCGCGAATTTGGATTGGGACGGCGATGGCATTGAGGATGGCATCATTCCGCCAGATGGCAATTTGATTTCGGTGTCCGACACGGATGCCTATTTTCAAGCCTACACCATGGCCGATGAAGGAGATGGCACCTATACCTTGACCCTGCCCGTGGAGAAGACGGGTGCCTATCGTCTCACCGCCCGTTTTCGAGACGGGGAGGAAGCGCCCTGGAGTTGGATTGGTGAGCAGGGCATTCGCGACCTCGCCATTGTGGTGGCCCCCAAGCAGGCCCGCGACATGGTGATGTATGAATTGCACGTGACCAATTCCAATGCCACCGGACCCACCTTCGCGCAACGGGGTACCTTTGAAGATCTGCACGATGAGAATGCCCGGATCAATCTCACCTGGTTGCGGGAGATGGGGGTGAATTGGATCTGGTTTCAGCCCTTTCATCCCCAGGGCATCGACGGGCGGGAAATCGATCCCGACACCGGAAGCTTCTACGATCCCGGCAGCCCCTACTCGATTCGGGACTTTTGGCAGATCAATCCGCTTTATACCTCGGAATACAATGGAAGTTTGAGCGATTCGGCCCGAAATCCCGTCAACTACGCCGCCGCCATGCAGGCTTTTCAGGATTTTGCCGCCGCCGCCGATGAAAAAGGGGTGTATCTGATGCTCGATTTCCCCTTTAACCACACCGCCCCGGACGTGGTGCTGGCGGACAAAGGCATTGAGCTGTTTGCCCCGGAGGGACACGATTGGCAGCCCAACGATTTGTTCCGGGACCGGGTGCCGCAGTTTTTTTCGACGAACGGCTCCGAGGGTGTCGCCGCCTATTCCGCGCCCGCCCAGAGCGCCGGGGGGATTGCGGTGGCGCCGGACCGGAATGATTTTGGCAAATGGGAGGATGTGCGGGATGTCTATTTCGGTCGCTACGCCACCCTGGTGACCGGCTATCCCGACGCCGAAACGAGCCGGGCGATCGTACGGAACGAGGAGGATTGGATGGATTACAGCTCCATGGGCCCGGAAACCATCAATGTTTGGAGGTATTTCGGGGCGGTGTTGCCTTATTGGATCGAGCAGTCCGGTCATCGGGGACACAATGACCATGATCCGGAATGGGATCTCGAAACCCGGATGGCCGAGGACGCGGCCGGGATTGACGGACTCCGGAAGGATTTTGGGCAGGGGCTTCCCCCGCAGGCCATGGAATACATCATCAATGTCACCCACAGTCACAAATGGAATTTTGTGTTTATGAGCGAAAGCTTGGACGGGGGAGAGGTGACCTATCGGTCCAGTCGTCATTTTACGGTGCTGAACGAAAACATCGTTTTCCCGTTGAAGGATGCGACGACGACGCCCGGGTATCGCGGGGTGTTTGAGGACCGCAGAAACGCTTATGGTTTGAGCTTGGTTCTGCTCAACAATTTGTCGCACGACGAAGAACCCTATGCGGATCCTTGGCAGGCGCTGATCCGCTATGCCACCGTCAGCACCAATGATGGCGCCCCCATGATCATGTACGGTCAGGAAATCGGCGCCGCCCAAAAATCGCAAGAGGCCCTGCCGCAGGGTTCCTGGGATTGGTATGAGTTGAATTTTGGCAAGGACATTCCCCATTTCAAAAAATGGAACTCGATGCAACCGCAGTGGACGGCTTGGGATGCGAATGATTTGGGGACAAGGTTTTTGCGTCCGGTGTACGCCGCCATCGGGCAGGCGAGGGAATTCAGTCCGGCCCTGCGTTCTCCCAATCGCTGGTTTTTAAATCGTCATGCCGACGGGGTGGTGCGGAACGAAATTTTCTCGGTGGCAAAATATACCGAGGCGTCCGCGCCGCTGGCCCAACAGGATGTGGTGCTCGGATTCACGAACCTGGATCGGGACAACCCGCAGTCCGACACCTTCGGCATTCCCGTCGCACTTGCCGATCTATTGGGGCTGGCCGACGGGCGGACCTACAATGTGAAAAACATTGCCGCCTATGCCGGTACCCCGGGCTTGTCGGATGATTTCAGTTGGCGTCGGGACGTCTGGCTTTGGGGCACCGGGCGTGACCGGGCCGACATCATTGCCAACGGGGTATTCGTCTCGATGAATCCGGTGCCCAACAATGACGCAGCCTGGGTGGAAGAGGCTTCCTTGGCCCCCTATGAGGCCCAGTTCCTCAAGGTGTACGACGTGACCCCACCCCCGGCGGTGGGCGCACCCGCAAACGCCAATGGCCTGAATTATACTGCCACCGGCGTCTTGGTGATGAGTTGGGACACCTCCGCCTTCGGAGATCACGACAATGTCACCGCCAACCATGTGGTGGTGACCGACGAGGGGGATCAGGTGGTTTTCGAGGGGACGATGCCCGGCACCGGTGCGTTCACTTGGGAGATTCCGTCCTCCGCCTTTGGTTCCGTGGTGACCGTATCCGTCACCCCCGTGAGCGTGGCCGGCATACAAGCCGAATCGGCCAGTCCGGTCAGCGCCACCGTGCATTTGCTCGATCCCGAGGGGGACGAGGACAACAATGGCATGAGCAATTTCGACGAGTACATCGCCGGCACCAATCCTTTTGACGCCGAAGATGTGTTTGCCTCGAAAAACATCGCCCTGATGGGCGGCAAGGCTTCGGTTTCCCTCAACGGCGTGGCCGGACGGCGGTATCAACTGCAATACAGCGAAGATTTTCTGCAAGGCGTTGCCGAGCCCACCTGGCACGATGCTGGGGACCCGGTTGCAGTTTCGGAGAATGAACCCGTGGAATTGGAAGATCCCGAAGAAGACCCGCCCAGCCGTGTGTATCGGATTACCGTACAGCTTGACAATTAAACCTACCCGAACAGGAAACGCATATGACGACTTCCCCCAAGAAACCCGCCACCATGCACCCTTTGACGGTGTTGACCATTGCCCTTTTGCTCGTGGTGATCGGTATCTCCGTGTTTCGCGCCATGCAAGAAGCTTCCCCGGAGGCCCCCGCGCCGGACCCCGTGGACGTTTTCGAAACCGTGGACGAAGCGCCCCCGATGCCCGGAGAGGCGCATACGGTCTTGACCCCGGAACTCCGCGAAACCCCCGGAGAAACCCCCACGCGGTGGCTGTATTATCGCCATACGGGCGCGGAAGATCTACGGATTTCAGGTTCTTGGGACGCATGGGAAGAGAAACACGAAATGGTGCAAGTGTCTCCTGGGCTGTATGCCTTTAATTTGGGGGGGCTGGGACTTCCGTTTGGGCGTTATGAGTTCAAATTCATTCATGACCGTGAATGGGAATCCGGGGAGAATCGGCTTGTGTACGTGAACGACAACGGAATGATCGAGCGTCCGCCGCGGGTGATTGCCCAGTCGCTCATTGATACGGAACATCTGATTCGACTGCAACTCAACGAGGCGCCTGCGGAGCGGGAGGACGTGGCCATTGAAATGGACCCGGACTACGGCGTGGCCCGCCTGGAATGGGTGGTTCCGGCGCTGGATTCCAGCGTGTCGGGGTATCGGTTCGTGGACAATGACGTGGAGTTTGTCTTTGATCCCGCCGCGTACGGCATGTCCGTCCAAGCCGTGCGCCAAGTATCGGTGGCCGGCGGATTCAATGGATGGGATCCCAACAGCGGGCATACCCAAATGACCCGCCAAGCGGATGATCTCTGGACCGTCCGCATCCCCTATGCCTACATCGACGGGAAGATCACCGACGCGCACATTCTCTTCAAGTTCGTGGTGAACGGAAACTGGATGAATCCCCCCGACGGCGCCCCCAATGCGATGTTGGAACCCGGCACGCCGCACATGAACCTCAGCCTGCCCCGCGGCGGGGAGGGGCGGACCGAGTTGCATGTGCATACCGCGCGGCCAATTGACCTGCGGGACCCACCGGGCCTGATCATTAGGGGCCTGCACGAAAGTCAACTGCGGGTCCGTCCCACCCCGGGCGCGATTCTCGACACCTTGGCCTCGGACAAGCCCATGGGGGTGACCTTGGACCGGGATGCGGAGCAGACGGTTTTTCGTTTGTTTGCGCCCCGCGCCATCCAGGTGGACCTCGGATTGTTTGATGGACCTTATCACCGTACCGCCGAAGAGGTGCCCGTGCCGCCCGCCGAAATTCTACCCATGAACCGGGACGAAGACGGGGTTTGGGAACTGTCGTTGGACGGGCTGCGCGTTGGACAGTATTACGCCTTCCGCGTGGAGGGTCCGCAGGGCGATGGCGAGGGCTTCAATCGCAATCGCTGGCTGGGCGACCCCTATGCGTACGCGGTCTCCCTGGCGGAGGGCAACAGCATTGTCGTGGACCTCGAAGCTGTCGAAGCCCCCTTCGAAGGCTGGAGCGAGGCCGCGCGCAGCCTTCGGATTCCATGGGAAGATCAGGTGATTTACGAAACCCATGTGCGGCATTTCACTTGGGACGACTCCTCGGGGGTACAGGCCGATTTGCGGGGCACATATCTCGGATTTCTGGCCACCGAAGGGCTGGAAACGGGGCTGGACCATCTTCAGGCCCTGGGAGTCAATGTCATTCAGTTCATGCCCATTCATGAGTTTCCGAATGGGTTTGAGGTCCGGCACGACTGGGGATACGCGACGGATTTCTTCTTCGCGCCGGAGTCGTCCTTTGCCCTCAATCCGCGCGAAGGTTCGCAGGTACACGAATTCCGTCATCTGGTGAACGAACTCAAAGAACGCGGCTTTGCGGTTTTTCTGGACGTGGTCTACAATCACATCGGCGGGGTCAACGTCTTCAACGCCATCGACCGCAAATACTATTTCCGACTCAATCCCGACTTCACCAACATGAACTTCAGCGGGGTCGGCAACGACGTGGCCAGCGAACGTCCGATGATGCGGCGGCTGATTGTGGAGAGCGTGCTTTTCTGGGTGGAAGAATACGGCATCGACGGATTTCGCTTTGACCTCGGGGAACTGATCGACGACGAAACCCTGTTGGAAATCGAGCGGGAAATCCGAGAAAAACATCCGCATGTGGTCCTACATTCCGAGCCCTGGAGTTTTCGGGGACATCACAAGGATTTCATTGGCCGGACGAGTTGGGGGGCCTGGAACGATCAGTTCCGGGAGCCCGCCAAGCGTTTTGTCACCGGACGCGGGGACCTCGACAACATGCGGATGGCCATTCGCGGCAGCGTCGAAACCTGGGCCACCCACCCCATCCAAAGCGTGAACTACATGGAAAGTCACGACGATTATTCCCTGGTGGACGAGCTGACAAGCAATCCCGGACGGGATGGACGTCAACTGTCCGAACGCGACGAGCGCATCCACAAACTGGCCGCGACCCTGATCATGGGGTCGTTGGGCGTGCCCATGATCACCGAAGGCCAGGACTGGATGCGCAGCAAGCACGGCATCCGCAACACCTACAACCGGGGTGACGAACTCAATGCCCTGCGCTGGGACGACCGCGACAGGGAACACGCCCGGCAGGTCAGTGAATACTACGGACAAATGATCCACTTCCGACTGAGCGACGCCGGGCGGGCCCTGCGGGTGGTGGAGGCGCCCTCCATGGACTACGTGCACTTTGTGGAATCCGGCAGCGAAACCGCGCTGGGTTGGATTGTCAATGGCAACGGAGAACGCCCCGGTATTCCGGCGGTGATGATTTTGATGAACGCCGGGGAAGAAGCGAGGACCTTTGATGTTGAACTGCCCCCCGGCGGGTGGATTCAAGTGGGCAACGGCGATGCCGTCCATCCCGACGGCATTCCCGGCGGCAGCGTGGTGCAAGGAAATCGCCAAATTCAGATCACCGTCCCACCGCAAACCGCGTTTATTTATCGGAATGGAAGATGAGGGATTCCCAGAATCTTGGTTCTATTGGAAATCGTGAGGGGAAACGGGAAGAGTTGCATCCCGTTGGGATGCTCTTTCGGGTAGGGGGGGCAGTCCAGGGGTTGCACCCCTGGCTGACGGGTGGCATCCCTTTGGGATGCAATTTCCGAAAGACCCCAACGGGGTCCAACTCGTCAGCCCGGCGGCAACGCCCCGGGAAACGCATCCCACCCCCATTCGTCGACCCCAACGGGGTCGCACCCGTCAGCCCGGCGGCAGCGTGGTGCAAGGGGATCGCCAAATTCAGATCACCGTCCCCCCGCAACCGGCGTTTATTTATCGGAATGGGCTTTGAGATGGAACGTGGAAATTCCCGGATGATTTCATTCAGGAGGTTTCGGGTTAATCACCTCAAGATTTGGAAACTTCTTCCTGAAATCTTTAGGGTTGCGTGTGATGAGTCCTTGGGTTTTCATTGCAAATGCACCAATGAGAACATCGGCGACAGGGCGTTTGGCCTCAATTTTTTTACGTTTGGCCACAATGCAATCATTCCATATTTTATGTCCAATTTCCGCATCCCGGGTATCAAACGGAACATTGTATTGGATACCGCAACCGTTCAGAAATTTCCTAAGCTCAAGAATGTTTCCGTTGAAGGTCGGCCCCAACTCCACAAAACTGACGGGAGAGAGGACAAGTCCATCCCGCAAGTGTTTCGCGATGCAGCGCGCGGAATGTGTTCCAAACTCAGGATCGTCTTCAATAATATCCACCAGAACACAGGTATCAACTGTCCACGCCATCAGTCCTCTTCTCCTTCACGAAGCTCCCGCATCCAAGACTGGGTACTTCGTGCCGGTTCCCCTCTGACTTTGGGCCCGTATCCCAACATTTTCATGGGATCGGGTTCGTCTTTCACCACGAGAATTCGGACTTCATCTTCGGAAATTTTTTCCCACACCACTTTTTTACCGGCATCCAATGCCATATTTTTACGTAGGTCGGCTGGGATGGAAACTTGTCCGCGTTCCGTGATGGTTGTTGTATAAGATTTCATACCCTCTATCATATCATGTAATTTCATCATGTAAACCCGAAAAATTATGAATCACTATCAAATCAACTTACGTTCGATCGCCTGCCAATCCCCCCGCAATCCGCTGGAGGCCCTGCGGGAATTCCGGGATCGGCCGGGTCCGCCTCCTTCTCCCTTGGCGGGATTGACCGATGGACTGGACCTGATTGCGGATTTGGGGGTGGAACTGCTGCATGTGATGCCGCCTTTTCGCATGGGATATTTGGGTCGCAAGGGGATTGGCTCCCCGTATGCGGTGGCGGATTACATGGAAATTGATCCCGAATTCGGCACCGTTTCCGAATGGTATGCGCTGGTGCGCCGCGCCCACGCATTGGGCATGAAGGTGCTGTTGGGCTATGTGCCCAATCACACCGCCCGGGATCATGTCTGGTCCCGCGAGGATCCGAAATTTTTTCTGCGCGATTCCGTGGGGGAGTTGGCCTACGATTTTGACTGGAGCGACACCGCCAAGCTGGATTACACCTATCCGCCGCTGCGGAAAAAAGTCACCCAAATGCTGTCCCACTGGCTGCGGGGCGAGGATGCGGACAGCGGTGTGGACGGATATCGGGTGGACATGGCTCACATGATCAATGATCTTGGATTCTGGAACGAATGCATTCCCCAATTGGAGGCTGCCGCCGGGGAACGGGGACTGTTGCTGTTGGCCGAGTGTTATGGCTTTCATCGCAATGTGGATTTGTTCAAACGCGGGTTTCATGCCGCCTATGACGACGACTTTTACAAGATCGTGCAATACGGTTTTGCACGCGACCCGGAAGGACATAGTCGCCTGCTCCTCGATCCCGAAGCCGAACACAATGGGGATTTCGCCCCCAGACTGGCCGACTGGCGGCGCGGGGGCATTGCCGCCGCTGTCACCGGGCTGATCCAGGCCTACCAGGACCATGGACAGGGCAAGCTGTTGGCCCGCTACGTGGACAATCACGACGAGGGCAGGGGACTGTATCGGTTTGGTCCCGAAGCTTGCCGGGTGATGATGGATCTCGCCGCCTGTTTGCCCGACACCATTTTGTTTACCCTGGCCGGACAGGAAGCCGGGGCCATGAACCGTCCGCCCATTCACGAATATTTCGGACTGTGCGACAAAGGGTATCGCCGGGTGGAAGATGGTCAGGTGAGGCGGGTGGAAGGCATCGAATTCGAGGGAAATCAATTTTTCCGACGCTCGGAAGAGCGGATGCAAGGGGTTTCCGAGGCTCGGAAACGCTTCGCCTTGCGACGGGCGCATCCCGCCTTGCGTTCCGGGGACTGGGTGCCGTTCGATCCGGGTGAAAAAGCCGATGCGGCCGACAAAACCGTGGTGGCCTTTACGCGAAGCGGGGAAGTGGAACGACTGATCTGTCTGTTTAATCTGGGTCACGAGGACCGGGAGTTAGCGAATGTGCCGACGGGGCGGTTGTTGTATGGCGAAGGCGGGGGGAAGATTTTGGCAGGGTTTCAGGCAAGGATTTTGGGATAAGGGATATGGGATATGGGATATGCGCTCGCAGGCTCGCTGGATATGGGATATACGCTCGCGGGCTCGCTGGATATGGGGATGAGGGAGGTTCCGCTCGGTGCCGATGGCTTGGAAGGCCCCCCTTGGTCGTGGATGGGTCGACGCGAAGCGTCCTTGGAGTGCGTGTAGCGAGTTCCACGAGCTACCGCTTTGCCACCTTGGTATAGCCGAAAGCCATTGGCGTAACCCCATGCCGGGTTTTGCTGACATCGGGGGTATTTACGGATGGGGGTCACGGGGATGCGACCGGACAGGGCGGTAGCTCGTGGAACTCGCTACACGCACTCCAGGGCGCTACGCGCATACCGGCTTTGAGAGAAGGGGCGCTTTTTGAGCCGCTGGTTTCAGGGTGGTTCCTCGCTGTGCCGATGGCCTGAAAGCCTCCCTTGGTCGTGGATGGGTCGACGCGTAGCGTCCTTGGAGTGCGTGTAGCGAGTTCCACGAGCTACCGCTTTGCCACCTTGG